>CACMPD010000005.1 GCA_902615425.1 uncultured Pelagibacteraceae bacterium | reverse complement strand
AAAGTAGCAAAATCCGTTCAAATGAGGAAGAGCTCAGAATAAGAGAAAAAGAAATTAGATCTAAAGAAGATCAACAAAAAATTGAGGGTGAAAGACTGACAAAAAAAGATGAGGAGTTAGTGCTTGTTGCAAAAGAATTAAGAGAAAAAGAAAAACAATTAAAAGCTAGAGAAGAGGAGCAAAATAGAAAAGATATAGATTTAAAAGTAAGAGAAGATGAGCAAAAAAATAAAGAATTAAAAGAGCAAAGACGTAAAAATAGAGAATTAAAGATACTAAAAGAAGAAGAAGACAGACAAAAAGAGGCTGAGTTTATCAAAATAAGAGAGTGGGAAGAAAAATTTGATAGAGAACGAAAGCAAAAAGAACAAGAAGAAATTAGACGAGAACAAAGGCTTATTCAAAAAGAAATCGAAAAAAGAGAGAGATTTGAGGAAATTGATAAAAATCTCAAAAGTTCATCAAGTGGATTAGAGAATTTTAATATAGATAAATCTAAGGAAAATTAATCTTTTTGTTATTGTTTTGGAAAATAATCTTTAATTTTCCCTTCTCTATAAACGTCAGCAGTACAACAATGAAGTCCACCTCCAAAAGCATAAGCATCTCTCAAATCTACTGGAATTACCTCCATACCCAACTTATCTAATTGTTCTGCTTGATATTTTTCACTTTTTTCAACACAAACTGTTTTAGGATCTAATACTAAAACATTCATTGAAAGCCAGACAGATGAATAACAGAGTGGCGGCGGTTCATTATGTGCTGGTTGAGCGGCATCAATTATTTCCCATCCATTATTTTCAAACAATTTTCTTTGATCTTTAGGTAATTTTCTTTGAGGATTATTTATAATCAAACCTTCTTTTATAGGAGTAAAGGTTGCATCTATATGAATCGGATATGGATCGCCAGGAAAGTTTACTGCATGAATTCTATGATCTTTAAAATGTCTTCTCAGCCAATCAATACCTTTTAAATTTGTGGTGAAACCGTGTTGTACAATTAAGTCTTTTCCAAATCGAAGTATGTCTGCTGCATCAAATAAAGGTTCTTCCTCAGTTGTTACAAAAAATTTATCTTCAGTCCACTTTAACCTTTTTTCAATTCCTATTTTATCAGATAAATAATCTTCCCTGTAATCTGCATCAGTCAATCTTGGTTTAGGAGCCGACTCATGTCTCATGTTCGGGTCTAAATTATAATATTCTTTTAAAAGAGGTCGATAACAAAGATATTCAAACCATCTACATCTGTAACTCATAGTAGCTTCTAAAATTTCATTGCCGACAGTCAATAAAACATCTCTTGGAGGCATACAACCAAACATAGTTTCAACTTTCCAGTCAGGGGTTGAAATATTTTGATTAAAATCAATTGGTGTTGGTCTATCTACTTTAATTCCACGCTTAGATAATATTTCTGAAAAATCATTTAACAATTGATTAGCTTTATCTATTGTATCTTTTGTTCTTGGACCAAATTTACCTTTCATATCAGAGTCTTCAGGAACTTTAGCATCAAGCGCTGGTTCAGGGGCTGGAATACATACACCATCTGCCCTTCCAACAATTACATGTTTTAATGGATCCCACTCATTCCAACTATTTACAATGACTTTATTTTTATCCATTAAATTTAATTTAAAGCGATATATCTCTTATTCCACCTCATGATAAGACTATAATAAATAAGTGAAACAAACAGAAAGAAACCACCTACTATTGTGTTAGTAGATGGAATTTCATTAATCCCAAACAATGGTAACCATACCCAAAAAATTCCTCCAATAACCTCAGTCAGAGACAATAACGTTAACTCTGCTGCTTGGATTGCTTTAGATCCTATAGAATATAAAATAAGACCTAAACACACTAATACTCCATGAAGAGAAAACATTGCACTATTATAACTTGTAGCAAAAAAAGGTTGTTTATTAACCAAAATCATAATCGTAGCGGTTATAAAACAAAATAAACCTGCAACAGCGACTGTTGTAAATTTTGGAGTTTCTTTTCTCCATCTTAAAGTGACTGAAAAAATTGAAAATCCAATTGATGATGTAAGTCCAAAAACAAAACCTATTAACGAATTTTTTTCAGTATTACCAACAGCCATGATTATAATACCCACAGTTGCAATAAGCATTGATATCCAGACATTTAGAGAAATTTTTTCCTTTAAAAATAAAAAAGCTAATAATGCAGTGAAAAAAGGCATTGCAGCTAAACATAATAAAGTAATTGCTGCGGTAGTGTTTGTAATTGAATAAATAAATGAAATCATTGCAATACCAAGACCAATGCCACCAACCAATCCTGATTTACCTACTTTTTTGTAATTTTTGTAGAAATTTATTCCCTCTTCAAAATATAAATATAAATTTAAAATTATAAAAATAGTTAAACCTCTACCAAAAATATATTGCCAAGGAACCATATGAGGATCATTCATATATCTCACTACCAAAGGTCCAAACGACCAAAGTATCCCAGCAAATAAAACGACCGGTACGGCTATTTTTTCATTTCTAAGTTCAACCATATTCGAATATTTAGATCTAATTGATTAGTACTACAACATAAATTAAATTGTTATACAAAGTATTAGCACTAATATAATAAATTAATATGAATTTGGATATTCTTAAAATAGCCTCTGATACCAACAATTACAAAAGTATCAAAAACTATACACACCAGTCAAAATTGAAAAATTCAATGTGTGGTGATGAGATGCAAATAGATTTGGTTATCAAAAAAAATAAAATTGTTGATTTTGGTTATCAAGGTAAGTCCTGTGTTTATTGTCAGGCTTCAGCAAGCTTACTTTCAAAAATTTCAATTAATGAAAATAAATCTAGAATTAATGAATTGTGCGACGATGCAAAACATTATTTTGAGGGAAACGTTGAAAATATTGAAAAAAAATGGAAATCACTTAATAAAATATTTAATAATAAAAATCTATCTCGTAAAGAATGTATTTTATTGCCTTTTAAAACAATAAAAAAAATAGTATCAAAATAATCTCATGGGTAATTTAAAACAATCTTTTGTTGCAGGATTATTTTCAATTATCACTATAGGTATTTTAACTTTATTGACTTACAAAACTGAATTTGGAATTTTTCTTATTGCATCTTTTGGATCATCAATGGTTCTATTGTATGGATATCCCGAAAGCCCTTTTGCCCAACCCAAAAATGTTTTTTTTGGGCATCTAGTAACTGCAACTGTAGGAATGTTTTTTTTATATTTAATTCCTTTGCCATTATTTATAATTATACCATTAGCAGTTGGTTTTGGAGTGGGTCTAATGATATTGTTAAATGTAACCCATCCACCTGCAGGTGGAAATCCAATTATAGTTATTATGGGTAGTGTCTCACTAGACTATTTAATAAGCCCAATAATTTCAGGATCAATAATTATTCTGGTTTTTGCTATTATAATTAATAAATTTATACTTAAAAAGAGTTATCCAAAATCAAAATAATTTGTTTGCTAGCGACATTAAAATAATGTTAGATATCTCAAAATAAATTAATGATCGAAAGTAACGCAGGAGAATAAATGAAAATATTATGTGTATTATATGATGATCCAAAAGGAGGAATGCCTAAATCATATCCTCTTAAAGATCTTCCTAAACTAGAAAAATATCCAGATGGGATGACCTTACCTTCACCAAAAGGAAGAGATTTTAATCCAGGAGAATTGTTGGGATGTGTTTCGGGAGAATTAGGATTAAGAAAATTTTTAGAAAATAATGGACATGAGTTAGTAGTTACTAATAGTAAAGATGGAGATGGATGTGAGGCTGATAAGCATATAGTTGACGCTGATATAGTAATTTCTCAACCTTTTTTTCCTTACTACTTAACTAAAGAAAGAATTGCTAAAGCTAAAAACTTAAAAATGGCTATTACAGCCGGAATTGGCTCTGATCACGTTGATTTACAAGCAGCTATGGATAACAAAATTGATGTAGTTGAGGTAACTTTTTGTAACTCAAGATCTGTTGCTGAACACATTGTAATGATGATTGTATCAATGGTGAGAGACTATCATAACCAACATAGAATTGTTAATGAAGGTGGATGGAACATAGCAGATGCTGTGCAAAGATCTTATGATGTTGAAGGTATGCACATTGGAACTGTTGCTGCTGGCCGTATTGGTTTAGATGCATTAAGAAAAATGAAACCATTTGATGTACACTTACATTATTTTGATAGGCATAAATTACCAGATAGTGTTGAAAAAGAATTAAACTTAACATTTCATGAGTCAGTAGAGTCTATGGTTAAAGTTTGTGATGTCGTGACTATAAATTGTCCTCTCCATCCTGAGACTGAGAACTTATTTGACGATGCAATGATAAGCAAAATGAAAAAAGGTGCTTATATTGTAAACACTGCAAGAGGTAAAATTTGTAATCGAGATGCAATCGCAAAAGCATTAAAGAGTGGTCAACTAAGTGGTTATGCTGGAGACGTTTGGTTTCCACAGCCAGCTCCAAATGATCATGTGTGGAGAACAATGCCTAACCATGGAATGACACCTCACACTTCTGGTACATCTTTGTCAGCTCAAACAAGATATGCTGATGGTGTAAGAGAAATCTTAGAATGTTTCTTTGAAGGAAAAGAAATTAGAGATCAATATCTTATCGTCAAAGATGGACAATTAGCTGGAATGGGTGCTCACTCATATAGTAAAGGATCTGCTACGGGTGGTTCGGAAGAAGCAGCTAAATACAAGAAAAAATAAACCATTCTTTTAATTATTAAAGGTAAGCTACTTAAGGTAGCTACCTTTAATAATCTAGACTCGATTCCTAATTTTTGTATAAATTTTAAGTCATGAGATTTTTATTATTTATATTTTTAAACTTAATAATTACTAATTCAGTATTAGCATCTGAAAAAAGTAAAGCATACTTTGCTGGTGGTTGTTTCTGGTGCATGGAAGAGTCTTTTGAAAAATTAATAGGTGTTGAGAAAGTAATTTCAGGATACTCTGGAGGAAAAACTGAAAATCCAACCTATGAAGAAGTAACTTATGGAAATACAGGTCACCTTGAAGTTGTAGAAATAATTTATGATGCAAGTTTAATATCTTACAAGGAATTACTTAAAAATTTTTGGCTCAATATAGACCCATTTGATCCTTATGGTCAGTTTTGTGATAAAGGTTATAGCTACAGATCTGCAGCTTTTTATACAAACAAAAAGGAAAAAGATTTAATTGAAAAAGATTTTGAAAGACTAGAAAAAAAATTTAATAAAAAAGTTGTTACTTATATTAAAGAATTTGAAAAATTTTATATAGCTGAAGATCGTCATCAAGATTATTATCAAGTATATTTTCTTAATTATTTAAAATATAAAAAGGCTTGTAGAAGAGAAGAAATTTTGAATAGAATTTGGAAAATGTAGCAATTTATGAAAAACAACATCAATTGGAATTTTGATAACACATATTCCAAATTGCCGGAGCCATTTAGAGAAAAAATTAATCCAGTAAAAGTTAAAAATCCTAAACTGATTTTGTTAAATGAGTCTTTGGCCAAGGATCTAAATTTAGATTTTTCTGAAATAAGTCAGTCTGAATTATCAGCAATATTTACTGGAAACGAATTGCCAAAAAATAGTAATTCAATAGCACAAGCTTATGCAGGTCATCAATTTGGGCATTTTACAATGCTTGGTGATGGCAGAGCAGTTTTAATTGGAGAACATGTATCTAAAAATAATCATAGATACGATATTCAATTTAAGGGCTCAGGAAAAACTGCTTTTTCAAGAAATGGAGATGGAAGAGCAGCGTTAGGGCCTATGTTAAGAGAATATATAATAAGTGAAGCGATGTATGCGTTAAATATTCCAACAACACGAAGTTTAGCAGTTGCAAAAACTGGAGAAAATGTAATTAGAGAGACACAATTAGAGGGTGCTATACTTACCAGAGTAGCATCAAGTCATATTAGGGTAGGAACTTTTCAGTATATCGCGGCAAGGAATAAAAAAGGTGAGTTAGAGACATTATTTGATTATGTTGTCAAAAGACATTACCAAGAAATTGAGAATTCAAAAAATAAAGCCTTAGATCTTTTAAAAGTTGTTTTAGATAAACAGATTGATTTAGTTGTGAATTGGATGAGAGTTGGATTTATTCATGGTGTAATGAATACAGATAACATGAGTATAGCTGGTGAGACCATTGACTACGGACCCTGTGCTTTCATGGATATTTATGATCCAAAAACTGTATTTAGTTCAATTGATAAATTAGGTAGATATGCTTATTGCAATCAGCCGGTTATAACAAAATGGAATCTTTCAAGATTTGCTGAATGCTTGATACCTTTGATCGATAAAGACCAAAACACAGCTGTAAAATTAGCAACTGAAATAATTGACACTTTTGAAAAAACATATGAAGAAAAGTGGTTGAATATGATGAGGGCTAAGCTAGGCTTAGTCGGTACGGATCAAAAAGATAAATACCTAATTTTAGACTTACTCACTTGGATGCATCAAAATAAAGTTGATTACACAAATACATTTTGCCACTTGATGAACTTTAAAACTCAAGAAGATAATATTTATGAAGGTGCTGATTTTAGTAAGTGGAAAAAAAGGTGGCAGGAAAGATCATCAAGTCATGCTAATTCAAGGGAAAAGCATAAAAAATTGATGAGAAGTACAAACCCTCTTTTAATTCCAAGAAATCATATAGTTGAAAATACTCTTAAAGATGCAGATCAAGGAAATTTAGAACCTTTAGTCAATTTTTTAAAAATTTTAAATAACCCCTATACTGATCAAAAAAATATTTCTAAGTTTCAGATCCCATCAGTTCTTGATGAAAATTATCAAACTTTTTGTGGAACATAAAACTTATTACTTATAGGCAATTACATTTAAACTTATCGGAATGTTACTAAAAGGAGCATAATCACTCGTATCATCAAATAATGAAAAACTTTTTACTTTTTCTACTTTTTTGAAACCACAGCCTAAAAGATAACTTTCTAAGAGCGTATAATCCCATCCAAAGTAGTGAAAATCGAAATCATCAACTTGACCACCAAACATCATCCGTAAAACTTGAGTTTTTACCTTTGGAGGAATTTTTGGTTCTAAAAACATTTTACATAATATATTCATGTCTGGGACAGAAACATAAAATTTACCATTTTCCTTAATTACTCTGTGTATCCCAATTAGAGTGTTTTTAATTTTTTTTTGGATTACATGCTCGAATACATGGCTTGCATATATTTCCTCTATAGAATCATCATCGAATTGTGAAAGATCTGAAATATCTCCTATAAAATCTACTCCATCTTTTTTTTGAATATTTAGGATTTTCCAACCTTCCTTTACTTGTTCTCCACCAATATGTAATTTCATAAAACTAAATAAGATTATAATACATATGGTTCATGTCTAGCTTCTTTTCCTAAAACTCTTTCTACTGCCATATTTGAAATATCTATTGACTGGTAAGCACCAGTTGTTATTAATTCAGTTAGTGCTCTACCAATTCCAGGAGCTTGCATTAATCCTCTTCCTGTGAACCCTGTTGCTAAGTAAACATTTTCAAATTTTGGATGTTTTCCAACAACTGCATTGTTATCAAGTCGATTACAATCATAGTATCCAGCCCATCCACCGTTTAATTTTAATTCTTCCATAGCAGGTATTCTATGAGCTAATGCTGGCCAAACCAATTCTTCAAAATCATCCCATGCAGGTTCAAGATCTTTGGCATCAAAGACTGATTTTGGTGAACCAGCTAAGTATTCTTTACCTTCAGGTCTCCAATAAACTCCTGTTGTTAGATCTCCCGTTAATGGCATTTCAGGAATATGTTTTGGACACTTTACTCTGAAAACTGTATGTTTTTGAGGTTCAACAGGGATATCTTCTAAAAGCTCTTTAGTCCAACATCCAGCTGCTGAAATAATTGTCTTAGCATTAATTTCTGAAAGAGATTTAACTTCACCCTTAACAAATTCTGCACCAAGATCAATCGCTTTACTTTTTAGAGCGCTATGAAACATGAAGGGGTCAATCCATCCCTCACTTTGATTGTCAGTAAAAGTCGCTGTTTCAATTCCCTCACTATTGATATACGGAAAAAACTTTTTCAACTCAGAACCTTTGATATTTTTTGTTCCAGCATCACAAGCTTTATGATTTTCAAGCGCTTTATATTGTTCATCTGCATGCTCAGGTCCAAACATTAATAAATAACCATTGGTCACCATACTAGCAGTGGGTTTTGGATTTTTTTCAGTTTTTAATAAATCTGGAATTTGAAATATAAATTCTCTGGCAAATTTTCCTAATAAAATATTTTCTTTTTGGAAAAATTGTCTTCTAAAGCCACCTAATGACAAAGGAAAAGAAGCAGTTTTATAAGTTGGGTCTTTTTCTATAACTTTAACTTTTCTGCCCTCTTTTGATAAAAAGTAAGCAGTCGCGGCTCCGATTATTCCACCGCCAACTATTACAACATCATCCATTAATTTAATATTAGTAAGTTAATATTCAGAAATAATGCATAGCAACACCAAAGTAAATAGGGAATCATTAAATAATAACTCACAAAATTGACACGCTTATATCTAATTACTAAAGTAATTATTAAACCAATTAAGATTACCAAAACAACTAAAGCTAAAAAAATTTGGTGTAATCCAAAAAAAACGATACTCCAAGTTGTATTAAATATAATATGAATAAAATAAATATAAATCGTGTTCATGTCTCTACTTTTACTATGCCAAAAAAACCAAATAGCGACTGTCATCATTAGATATAGCGTAGTCCAAACAGGTGCAAATATCCAATCAGGTGGGTTAAAATCA
Organism: uncultured Pelagibacteraceae bacterium; assembly: GCA_902615425.1. Taxonomy (GTDB): domain Bacteria; phylum Pseudomonadota; class Alphaproteobacteria; order Pelagibacterales; family Pelagibacteraceae; genus Pelagibacter. The sequence continues at coordinate 65,718 of CACMPD010000005.1, read as the reverse complement.
GATTTGACTAATTGAGAATACCAAGGGTCTTTAAAATTAATAGTGACTAAACTTCCAATAAATGAGGCTGAAAATGTGATAATAAAAAAAAGTATGAATGATAAAAATTTATTTTTTAGCATTAAAGTATTATACATCTTTAGATTATGAATAAAAAAACAATTTGGATAACGGGTGGGAGTACTGGAATCGGCAAAGCTCTTGCAATAAAATTTGCTAATGAAGGATGGAATGTTGCTATTTCAGCCAGACGTGAGAATCTTCTTAATGAGATTGCAGACAATCATGAAAATATAAGTCCATTTCCATTAGATGTGACTGATAAATCAAAATGTAAAGAGGTTTTTGAAAAAATTAAGAATAAATTTGAAAATATAGATATTTGTTTTTTTTCCACTGGCACATGGAATCCAAAAAAAGAAAGAGATATTGATGTTGAACAAATTGAGGAAGTTTTTAAAATTAATTTTTTTGGGACATTAAATGCTATTAAAGCAGTTGAAGAATATTTTAAAAAAAAGAAAAGTGGAACAATTACTATTGTTTCCTCAATTGCTGGTTATAGAGGTTTACCAAATTCAACTGGATATGGACCTTCAAAATCTGCTCTAAATAATTTAGCAGAAAGTCTATATTTTGACTTTGGTCGATCAAATGTCAGAGTGTGCTTGGTATCTCCAGGTTTTATCAAAACTCCAATGACTGATAAAAATGATTTTAAAATGCCTTTTTTAAAAACTACTGAATATGCGGCTGAAAAAATATATGATGGCTTGGTCAATAAAAAAACTTTTGAAATTCATTTTCCAAAATCATTAACTATTATACTGAAAATCTTAAGTTTTCTTCCAAGTAAGATTTATTTTGGTTTAGTTGGAAAATTAACAAAATATCAAAAGAAATATTAATCTTTTACAAACACCACTGTCAATTCAGCAACTTTAATTCCAAATTTAGTCATTGTAGCTCTATTAATTGCTACTCGATCATCCTGTTTGAAAATCCAATCATCGAAAGTAATTTTAATTTCTTTACCTTTTACTGGAACTAATAAAACATACTCAAATTTAAATGTGGGACCATATGAATATCCCCTGGCTTTACCAACTACGTCTCCAGCAGTTCCCTCATAATTGTTGTCGTCTATTTTAGTAATTTGCCATTGTCTAGTTTGTACTTCACCGTCATCCCAATTAAATTTTTCATCAAGAATTAATTGCTTGCCATCCCACTTGCCATCTAAATCTGCTGAAAATTGTCTAGTAACTTTTCCAGATCTATTCTGAAGAACTCCCCAAGCTTTAACATTACCTGACAAGTAATTTTCTATGATTAATCTCGGTTCTTTACCTTTAAAATCTTCTGGTTTCATATCGCTATTATTTGAGCAGTTTGTAATTAAGAATAAAGAGATTATCAATAAAATTGATCTTAAGTTTATTATTTTGCTCACAAGCCCCCGATATTTATTTATTTTGAATTGAAAATTGTATCAAATCAATATTTTTCGATTTAAATCCAGCCTCACAATAAGATAGGTAAAACTCCCACATTCTTTTAAAAGTTAAATCGAAACCTTGTTTTTTAATGAGATCCCATTTTCTATTAAATTCATTTTTCCAAATAGCTAATGTATTTGCATAATGATCAGCATATGAGTCGTAAGATTTTATTGTTAAACCATTGTCTGAAACATATTTGTTTAAACTATTTTTACTTGGCAAAAATCCTCCTGGAAAAATATATTTTTGAATAAAATCTTGTTTCGTTTTATATCTATCGAATAAACTATCATCTATTGTAATTGCTTGAATGGCTGCCCTACCATTTGTAGAAAGGTTTTTCTTAATTGTTTTAAAATAACTTTCCAAATAATTTTGCCCTACTGCCTCAATCATTTCTATGGACGCTATTGAATTGTATTTATTCTTTAAATCTCTATAATCTTTTATTTCAATATTTACTTTTTCATTTAAACCACAATTATGAATTCTTTTTTTTGCGTATTCGAATTGTTTTTTTGAGATAGTAATACAATCTAATTTTACATCATATTTTTTTCCTAAATATTCTGCAAAACCACCCCAGCCACATCCAATTTCTAAAACCTTGTCGCCATGATTTGGTTTTATTAAATCTATCATTTTTTGATATTTGTTATTTTGTGCATCTGAAAGATCTTTGGTGGTCTCACTAAAAATTCCACTTGAGTAAGTTAAGGTTTCATCAAGCCATAAAGAAAAAAAATCATTTCCTAAGTCATAATGTTTTGCAATATTTTCTTTACTTCTATTTTTTGTATTTTTTATAAAGATCCCTTTTAAAAAATTTATAATTGGAAAATCGAGTAAACCTGAAAACTTGTATATGATTTTGATATTTCGAGCTGTTATTTCAATTAGATTGGATAAATTATCAGTTTCAAATTCTCCTCTCATATAAGACTCGGCAAAACCAATGCTGCCACCCTTTATAAGATTAAAAGAAAAATTTGGTTTTTTAATTTTCAATTTAGCTTTTAAATTATCCTGAGGATTACCAAATTTAAAAACTTCACCTTGATAATTAGTAATTTCTAGATACCCAACATTTATTCCAGCTAATATGTTAAAAACCAGTTTGTCTGAAAGTTTATTTACAGGCATTAATTTTCAAAAGAAATGTTGTTTCTTATTTTTAATTTTTTTTGGATAAATTTTATTCCTTTGGTCCATAATTTAAACGCTTCAAAATGTATCGCTGCAATAATTTTAAACGTCATTAGGGGATGTTTTAAATAAGATTTAATTAACTCTGAAGTTGTAAAATCTTTTCTTTTCCCATCTTGAGAGGCATATAATATTTTTTCGTTTAATTGATATTGATCTATAATTACTGAGATCTTATCTGCAGGTTTTAAAATTCTAAAAAAATAACTACAATTCATTTCAATGAATGGTGAAACATAAAATTTTTTCTCGCAATTGTGTTGTAATAAATTGTCATTTTTTACTTTAAAAACATAAGTGTGTTGCTCACCAAAAGTATTTTTGACCTCGTATAATACAGATATCAAATCATTATTATTATTGTATACATAAAAAACACTTAATGGATTAAAAACATATCCAAAGATTCGTGGGTAACATAAAAGTTTAATTCTAATATTTTCACTACTAATATTATTATGTTTAAGATTTTTTTTAACCCAATCGGTTAAGAGTGATCCATCTCTATCTCCATGATCTTTATCAAAAAAACTAATTAAATTAAATTTATTGTATGAAAAAAAATTAATCGTTTTATCTAATTTTTCTAATTCAGAAAGATCAATTAAAAGTGAAAATACCCTGTACTTAAAAAAGTGTATCTTTGGTTTAAATCTTTTGTGAATTACAGCGCCATTATATATACAACTAGTCATTAAGGGTTTTAAGCATTTCAATAGATGATTTTATTCCATCTTCATGAAAACCGTAACCAAAATAACTACCACAATAAAGAATATTTCTTTTATTTTGTAAATTTGTAAGCTGACTTTGAAAATTAAGTGCAGATTGATCAAAATATGGATGTGTAAATCTTACTTTTTTTAAAATCTTCTTCTCATCAATTTTAAAATAAGGATTTAAGGTAAGAAAAATATTTTCTTCACATTTAAGGTTTTGTAATAAATTTAACCAATATGTAATTGAATTTTTTTCTATTTCATCCTTTTTCATTGATGAATTCCATGAACACCAAGCTTTTTTATTTTTCGGCATAGCTTGTTCATCGGTATGAATATAAGCAATATTTTCTTTATATTTATAATTTGAAAGAACATTCTTTTCCTGGTCGGTTGGATTATCGATTATTGATAAAGCTTCATCTGCATGTGTTGCTAAAACTACTTTATCGTATCCAAAATATTCACTTTCTCCACCATAATATAAATCTATACCTGTTGTTTTTGTTTTAATTTTTTTGATTGGATAATTTTTAAAATGTTCACCACTGATTTTTGAAATAATGTCTTGAACATAAGTCCTACTTCGATTTGATACAGTGTACCACTGGGGTCTATTTTTTAATTTAAACAAACCATGATTTTGGAAAAACTTTAAGAAAAATCTTAACGGCATTTGACTTGCAGCACTTGGTGGCATTGACCATATAGCTGAGACCATCGGTATCAAATGATAGTTGATAAACTCTTTTGAAAGATTTTCCTTATTCAAATAATCACCAAGTATAGTCTCTTGATCAATTTTTTTTATATTATCACATTTTTTGTAAAACTTTATTATATCAAAAAACATTTTTAGGAATCTTAAATTTAACAAATTAGTCTTATTCGAAAAAATTCCATTTAATCCTCGACCGCAATATTCGAATGAAGATTTTTCAACTGATACAGAAAAAGACATATCGCTTTTTTCAATTGCAATATTATTCTCTTCAAAAAAATTTATTAAATTTGGGTAAGTTGCGTAATTAAATACAATAAAACCTATATCAACAGGAACTTTTTTTGTACCAAACGATAAATCAATAGTATGAGAGTGACCACCGAAATGATCTTCCTTCTCGAAAAGATCTACATGATGTTTTTTTGATAAATAATATGCGGCGCTTAATCCTGATATGCCTGAGCCGACAACAGCAATCTTCATTAACTGTTAAGCTGCATCTTCTTTAAATTCATCTATGCTTGGACAAGTACAGAATATATTCTTGTCACCGTAAACATTATCAACTCTTGCAACTGGAGGCCAAAATTTATTAGCTCTTAAGAATTTTGCTGGATAAGCAGCTTCCGCTCTTGAGTATTTATGTGTCCAATCATCAGAAGCTAGTTCGCTGTCTGTGTGAGGAGCATTTTTTATTGGATTGTCTATTTTATCAAATTCACCTGATTTAATTTTTTCAATTTCTTCTTTAATCTTAATTAAAGTATCACAAAATCTATCGAGTTCTGACAAGCCCTCACTTTCAGTTGGCTCTATCATCATTGTACCAGCTACTGGCCATGACATGGTTGGTGCATGAAACCCGTAATCTATTAATCTTTTTGCAATATCTTCTTCGGTCACTCCTGTCTCTGATTTAATATTTCTAATATCAATAATACATTCATGAGCAACATTTCCATTTGATCCTTTATACAGAATTGGAAAGTGATCTTTTAGTCTATGAGCAATATAATTTGCATTTAAAATTGCTACTTCAGTAGCAAGCTTTAACCCTGCAGATCCCATCATTTTAATGTACATCCAAGAGATTGATAGAATACTTGAACTACCCCAAGGAGCTGCCGAGACTGCTCCAATGCCAGATGTTGGTCCACAATCTTTTATCACTGGATGATTGGGTAGATAAACTTGTAAATGTCTTTTACAAGCAATCGGTCCCATACCTGGTCCTCCCCCGCCATGTGGAATACAAAATGTTTTATGTAAATTAATATGACAGACATCTGGACCAAAATTTCCAGGCTTTGCAACTCCAACTAAGGCGTTTAAATTTGCTCCATCCATGTAAACCTGCCCACCATGTTTGTGAACTAGCTCACAGATATCAGTAATTTTTTCTTCAAATACTCCATGGGTAGATGGATAAGTTACCATTAGTGCCCCAAGATTCTCCGAATGTTGTTCAGCTTTTTTCTTTAAATCTTCAAAATCAACATTTCCCTCTTTATCACAATTAACAACTACCACCCTCATTCCAACCATTTGTGCACTTGCTGGGTTAGTACCATGTGCTGAACTTGGAATTAAACATATATTACGATTAGCCTCACCTCTATCTAAATGATACTTTCTGATAACCATTAAGCCCGCATATTCACCTTGAGCACCTGCATTAGGTTGCAAAGAAACACCTGAAAAACCAGTTATAGAACGCAACCAATTTTTTAGATCAGTAAATAAATCTCTAAAACCTTCCATTTGTTCAATTGGAACAAATGGATGAGGTTCTGCAAATTCTTTCCATGATATTGGGATCATTTCAGCAGCAGCATTTAATTTCATTGTACAAGAACCAAGTGCAATCATAGTTCTATTCAATGCTATATCTTTATCTTCTAATCTTTTTAAATATCTAAGCATTTCAGTTTCGGAATGATATGAGTTAAAAACTGGATGTTCTAAATATTTTGAAGTTCTTAATAAATTTTTTGGAAGATTAGGTAAACTTACTGATGGATCTTCTTTTTTGATTGATTCTGCTGCATTAAAAATTTTTAATAATTGATTTACTCTATATACATTTTTTCTCTCATCAAATGAAACAGCAAGCATTTCAGAATTTACTTTTCGAATATTAACTCTCTGATTCAGAGCGTTCTTATATATTTGATCAGTCTTTTCTTTGGTAATAATCGTTACTGTATCAAAAAAATTATTTGAATACAGCTCGTATCCAGATTGTTTTATTTTATCAGCAAAACTTTTTGCTAATTGAGACACTCTTTCTGAAATATTTTTAATTCCATCCGGACCATGATAAATAGCATATGCTGCTGACACAATAGCTAATAAAGCTTGGGCAGTACAAATATTACTCGTCGCCTTATCTCTTCTAATATGTTGTTCTCTCGTTTGTAATGATAATCTGTAAGCTTTATTACCATGTCTATCAACTGATACACCGACAATCCTTCCGGGCATTGATCTTTTAAACTCATCTTTTGTTGCAAAAAAAGCTGCATGTGGACCTCCATATCCCATTGGAATACCAAACCTTTGAGAGCTTCCAACTGCAATGTCAGCACCAAGTTCTCTTGGTGTTTTTAATTTTGCTAAAGCCAACAGATCACAAGCTAATACCGCCTTCCCATTCTTTTTGTGAATTTTGCTAATTGCTTCACTTGGGTCTTTAATATCTCCTAAAGTTCCTGGATATTGTAAAATTCCACAAACTAAATCCTCTTTTAGATGATCTAAAACTTCATCTTCTTTACCGACTAAAACCTTTAAACCCATAGGTTCAGCTCTTGTTTGAATTACATTTATTGTTTGAGGATGACAATCTTCAGAAACAAAAACTAAATTACTATCTTTTTTATTTAATCTGTGACTTAAACCCATGGCTTCTGCTGCTGCTGTGCCTTCATCTAATAAAGATGCATTGGCAATATCCATCCCTGTAAAGTCAACAATCATTTGTTGAAAGTTTAATAACATCTCAAGTCTTCCTTGAGCTACCTCAGGCTGATAAGGTGTATAGGAAGTATACCAACCTGGATTTTCTAATATATTTCTCAAAATTACATAGGGTGTATAGGTTCCATAATAACCCATACCAATAAAATTTGAGTAAACTTGATTTTTTTTGGAAATTGCTCGTAACTTTCTTAACGCCTCGTACTCTGAATTTGAGTCACCAATATTAAGTTCACCTTTAAACTTTATTTTTTCTGGAACAGTATTGTCAATCAAGTCATCTAGTGATTTATAATTTAATTCTTTTAACATTTTTGATTGGTCTTCTTTTGAAGGACCGATATGTCTTTTTAAAAAATCTTTTTCTGAATTTGGTAACATTATGCTGAAGTCTCCTTTGCAAATTTATCGTAATCGTCTTTATTCATTAAAGTATCCATTTCTGATGGATCTTTTATTTTTAGTTTAAAAAACCACGCTGAGTCCTCCGGGTCTTGATTAATCTTTGATGGATCATCTACTATAGCTTGATTGGTATCAACTACTTCACCGCTCACAGGGGTATATACATCGCTAGCAGCTTTCGTTGACTCTACAACACCAGCTGTACCATCTTTCTCTACGCTAGAACCTTTTTCTGGAAGTTCTGCAAAAACTATATCACCTAACATCTCTGTAGCATGTTTTGTGATACCAATTGTTGCAACATCTCCATCTAATTTAATCCACTCGTGTTCTTTTGAATATTTTACTTCACTCATTAGTTTACCCCTTTGACATAACTTTTTTTATAAAATGGTAAGCTGCAAATACTTGCAGGATGTTTTTTACCTCTGACTTCTAAAAATACTTTAGTATTTTTTTTCGAAAATTCATTTTCCACATAACCCATTGCAACAGGTCCATTGACACTTGGTCCAAATGTGCCACTTGTGATTTCTCCAATATGAACATCTGATTGATTAAATATTTTTGTTTTTTCTCTAGCAATAATTCTGCCTTCAGGTTTAATTCCAACTCTTATTTTACTGACACCATCATTTAATTGTTTAATAATTATGTCAGAGCCAATAAAATCTCCCTTAGAAATTCTTTCTTTTGAAATAGCCCACTTTAAATTTGCTTCCACTGGAGTTTTGTCTTTATCAAGATCATGACCGTAAAGACATAAACCTGCTTCCAGTCTTAATGTATCTCTTGCTCCAAGACCTATCAATTTAGATCCTTTGTTGATTAATTCTCTAGTTAATTGGTCTACAAAATCATTTACAATTGATATCTCAAAACCGTCTTCACCTGTGTAACCAGATCGCGTAATATAAACTTTCTGATTTTCAAATGTAAACCAGTTTCCAGACATAAAATTTAGATCTTTCACACCATTAATTACATCATTAAGAATTTCTGATGATTTAGGACCCTGAATAGCAATTAGAGATCTATTTTCATCCAGAATCATTTCGTACTTATCCCCAAGAAATTCTTTTAAAATTTTAAAGTCATTATCTTTACATGCTGCATTGAGGATTATCAAAAAACCTTTTTTTGTTTTTGTGATAATTAAATCATCATGTATCCCAGCATCTTTGTCCATTAAGAAGCTGTATTTTGAATGATTTAATTTCAAATTTTTAAGATCTAAAGGAAAAATTTTTTCTAAATCTTTGATTAAGTCTTCACCACCATAAATAAACAGCTGACCCATATGGGAAACATCAAAGATACCTGAGTGATTTCGTGTGAATTTGTGTTCTTCTACAATACCTTCCGAATATTGTATCGGCATTTGATAGCCTGCAAATTCAACAAATTTTGCATTACAATCTTGATGTAATTGGTACAGCGATGTTTTTTTTGTTTCCATATTAACTCTTTGTACCCATCTGTATATTTGCCTGAGAGTTTTGCTCCTTCGGCGAGAATTAAATCTCTTTCCAGAGTTAATATGTTACGGTCCTTTTTGCCTGAGAGATTCCTGGGTGGTTGCTCCTTCGGCGCTACGATAATCTGTAGTCTCTCCCGTGACGGGATATTCTTACATGTGTGGAAAAAAGTCAATCAGAAACAATTTTTTTTTGTTTACTTAAAAGCGAGTAAAATTGTAATAAAACCGCAGAAAGTATAATTGCGCCACCAATTAATCCAAATAAAGAGGGTCTTTCACTTACGAAAAGGAATGCCCATATCGGTCCTAGGACAGATTCGGATAACATTATGATTCCAACCATTGCAGACGGTGTTGTTCTTGCACCGATAGTTATAAATATAAAACCAAAACCAACTTGAAAAAAACCTGCGAGAAAACCCAAAAAGATATCATGTGGAGAAATCATGATTTTAGTGGAAAGCAAAAAACCAATTAGACATGAACTCACACCAGCAACGAACTGAGCTGGCACCATATCCACAGAGGGAAATTTTCTCACAATCATTATTAAAACTGCAAAAGTAATTGGCATTGTAAAAGCTGCAATGTTTCCAGATAATTCTCCAGGAGATAATGAATTGCCAACCATTAATAAAACACCTGTCATCGCCAGACAGATTGAAAACAAAGTAATTAAATTTATTTTTTCCTTAAGGAAAAAATATCCAAATATTGCAAGAAATAGTATTTGAAGTGAAATAATAAAATTAGTATTAGCAACAGTGGTGTTGTACATAGCAAACACATATCCACAAAAACCAAAAGATAAAATAATTCCACCAAAAAATCCCGGTAATCCAGATTTATAAAATGACTCAATTGTTTTTCCTCTATAACTTAAAATTAAGAAAGCTAGAATTGTTAAAGAAAAAAATAAAGATCTCCAAAATAGAATTTGCCATAATGTAGCTCCCTCAAAAGATTTTACAATTAATCCACCAAAACTTAAACTTAATGCACCTAAAAAAATTAATAATGGTCCAGGTAAGTTTCTTATAAAAGTCATTAAATTTGTGAAATTAAATTTTGCGTCTCTAAGTCATATAGTTTAAATAATGTTTCTGCATCAGCTAATTCGACTTTTTTAAATTTAATCTTTGAACCTGGGGTTAATTGAACCAACTTGTCATAATCTGCACTGATAACAACTCCTATTTTAGGATAACCTCCAATAGTGCCATGATCTGAAAGCATAATTATTGGATTTCCATCTGCTGGTACTTGAATAACACCTTTTAATAAACCTTCTGATTTAATATTGGTATCAACAATATTTTCTATTTTTGGTCCCTCTAGCCTCATACCCATACGATCTGATAATTTTGATATTACAAATTCTTTCTCAAAAAAAATCTTTTTTCCTTCGTCAGAAAAATAGTCAAAATTTGTTCCTTGGATAACTCTGATATTTTCAATTTTTGTATTAATGTAATTTAATTTTTTATCACTTAAATTTTTATTGATATTTAAAATATAAATCTTTTGTCCATCTTCTATTTTTTTTCCATTATTTGCACCAATATTTGCTTTTGTGTTAACAGAGCAACTTGACCATTGATAATTTACATCAAATTCACCACTTACTGCTAAATATCCATAAACAGATTTATTAGTGCTTATAATATCCAATTCATCACCATTTTCTAAAGTGAAAGATTGATAACAAGTTCCTTCGATAGCATTATTTTTTTTTCTAATTATAAATTTTACATCTCCCGTAACTGCAAAATTTATATTTTCACCAAAATACTTTAACAAAGGACCTTGATAAGCAAATTCAATTATTGGAAAATTTACTTTATTACCAACAAGTTTGTTAGAAATTTGAAAATTTCTATTATCCATTGCTCCACTAAATGGAATACCAATATGATAAAGATTGCCTCTACCTTGATCTTGAAATGTTGTGTTTATTCCAGCTCTTTTAATTTCAAAATAATTTTTATTCATTGTTATTATAATATTGATCTTTAGTAATTTGCTCAAAAGTAACTACATCACCTGGATTAATTAAATTTGGATTATTCTCATTAGTGCTATCAAAAATAACTTGTGGTGTATTTCCAATGATATTCCACCCACCAGGACTTTCGAATGTATAAACATTTGCAAATTGTTCTGTTAATCCAACAGAACCCTTGGGCACTTTTACTCTCGGTGTTTCCAAACGTTTTGCCTGCAGCTCGTTTTCCAGATCACCTAGAAAAGGCATACCTGCAATAAAACCAGTCATGTAACAAAAAAATTCCTTACCGAAAAATTTCTCATAAATTTTATCACGAGTTATTTGTAACTTTTCCTCTAATCTTTTTATATCTAATGAAAAATTTTCATCACAACAAACAGGTATTTTAATTTTATTACTCTCTAAAGCGTCATCATTAATAACATTTAAATTTTCAATTTGTTGTTTGATTGTTTGAAAATTTTTTTTTCGTAGATCGAATGAAATAATTAATTTATTATATGAGGGAGTTAAGTTATTGATCCCATCAATATTTTCTTTTTGAATACTTTTAAAATATCGAATTACTTTACTATTTATTTCTTTGTTTACCTCAGTCCCAAAATCACAATACAGAGCTGCGTCACCAAGATTTGATATATTTTTAATCATGCCATGTTATACTTACAAATTATGAGTATGGAAATTAATATAAATTGTGATTTAGGTGAAAAATCAAAACATCACTCAAATAAGTATGATCCAGATTTATTAGAAATCGTAAATTCAGCCAATGTTGCTTGTGGCTATCACGCCGGAGATGAGCAAACCATGAATCAAGTAGTAAAAATTTCGAAAAAAAATGGAGTGAGTATTGGTGCCCATCCTTCTTTTAATGATCCAGAAAATTTTGGCAGAGAAAGAATGTATCTTTCTGGAAGTGAAATAAAAAAACTTATAATCGATCAATATGAAATTCTTCAAAAAATAGCTTCTTCTCATGGAGAAAGTGTATCTCATGTAAAACCTCATGGAGCTTTAAATAATATGGCGTGTGAAGATATTGAGTTAGCTACAATTTTAGCCAAAACTATTAAGGATATTAATAAAGACATAATATATCTCGTGCCTACCGGATCAAAAATGCAGGAAGCAGCAAAGAAATTAGATATGAAGTTCGCTTGTGAAATATTTGCTGACAGAAATTATGAGGATGATGGCAACCTTGTATCGAGAAAGAAATCTCATGCATTAATAACTGACCCTGAGCTAGCAAAAAAACATGTATTAAAGATGGTGCAAACTCAGTCGCTTAATTGTCACAGCGGGAAGCAAATACCTTGTGAAATCGACTCTGTTTGTATACATGGTGACAATCTAAGTTCATTAGCAACGGCTAAGTCGATAAGAGATAACTTAGTTGAAAATGGTTTAGAATTAAAAACTTTAAACAAAATGAAAAAATTTATTTAATATGAAAAAAATTGTCTTATCTTTATCTATTGCCTTCTTTATCACAACAAACGTTTTTGCAGCTGGCTCGTCTTCTAGCGGATCAAGTCCAACAAAAACAAACTATGATAAAGCGGTAGTGCATATTAAAAGTGCTAAAAAATACGAAAAAAAAGGAAAATTAGAAAAAGCGCAAAAAAGTTATGCAAAAGCGCAGAAGCTTTTAATCAAATCAAATGAAAAAAAACCTGGTAAAGCTGATACTCTTAACTACTTAGGTTTCACAACTAGAAAGCTTGGTGATTTTGAGAATGGTGAAAAATATTATCTTCAAGGTTTAGCTATTGATCCAAAACATAAAGGTATTAACGAATATCTTGGTGAATTGTATGTTGCAACTAACAGACATAATCTTGCAGTTGAAAGGCTCGGAGTTTTAGAGGGTTGTAATTGTGAAGAATATGATCAACTAAAAGCTGTCATAGCTGGCGAAAAATCAAAATACTAATTTATATTTTTAATCATTTGCTCCGGCATCCATAAAGCTATTTCTGGAAAGATCACAACTAATATAACTGCTAGTACCATTAATAAGAATAATGGGAATGCACTCCTTGCAATATACCCCATATCTTTTTTTGCCATGCCTTGAAGTACAAACAAATTAAAACCAACAGGTGGAGTGATTTGTGCCATCTCAACAACAATTACTAAGAAAATACCAAACCAAATCATATCAAAACCTGCTTGTCTAATCATGGGCTCAATAATTGCCATTGTTAAAACAACTGCTGAAATTCCATCAAGAAACATTCCTAAAATTATATAAAAGATCATTAAAACAAATATCAAAACATATGGAGATAATTCCATATTTTGGATCCAGAGAGCTAGATTTCTTGGTAATCCAGTGAACCCCATTGCTAAAGACAAAAATGTTGAACCTGCTAAAATAAAAGCAATCATGCAAGAGGTTTTAGTTGCTCCAAGTAAAGAGGATTTAAAAGTTTTTAATGTTAAACTTTTTTGAAAGTAAGATAATATTAATGCTCCAACTACTCCTAATGAAGCTGCTTCAGTAGCTGTTGCAACTCCTGTATATATCGATCCAATAACAGCTAATATTAAAATTATTACTGGCAAAAGTTGTTTTGATCTTTTTATTTTTTCAAAAAATGAGTACTCCTCAAGGATTTTTGGCATAGATTTTTTATTAATCAAAGACCAGATAATTACGTAAGACATGAATATTAGCGCAATCATTATTCCAGGAATAATTCCAGCAATAAATAATTTTGCTATGGACTCTTGGACAGCAACTCCATAGATAATCAATATAATTGATGGTGGTATGAGTAAACCTAATGTTCCTGAACCCGCTAAACTGCCTAGTAAGATTTTTTCTGGATAATTTCTTTTTCTTAATTCGGGAATAGACATCTTGCCTACTGTTGCAACAGTTGCTGCTGAAGATCCTGAAATTGCTGCAAATAATGCACATCCAACAACATTAACATGGATTAAACCTCCTGGTAATTTTTGCATCCAGGGAGATAATCCTTTGAATAAATTTTCAGAAAGCTTTGTCCTAAATAAAATCTCACCCATCCAGACGAATAGTGGTAATGCGGTAAGTGTCCAAGAGGATGATGTGCCCCATATTGTTGTGGCCATCGCATCACCAACTGGTCTTGAAGTAAATAACATCATGCCGATAGCAGATACACCAATCATACTCAACGCAACCCAAATTCCAGATCCTAAAAAAAATAGCAAAACACTGATAAAGAAAATTGTTAAAAGTATTTCGGTCATTTAATCCTTTTTGATGTTTAAAATAAATTGATGAAAAACGCTTATAAAAAAAATTGTTGATCCGATAGCTACGCTTGTTTGAGGAATCCAAATCAAAATTTCATCTGCTCCTTCACTTCGTTCTTGAAATTTATAGGAAATAATTAACATTTTAATGAAGTAAAAAGCTAAGTATCCTGAAAAAAAGCTTGCGATACTTAAACACCAGGTTTCAATAAATTTTTTCTTTGTACCTGATAATTTTTCTAAAAAAAGTGTAATTCGGATATGCCCTCCTTCTACAAATGTGAACGCTAATGCAAAAAAAGATGCGGCAGCCATACAATAACCTGAATATTCGGCAAGACCTCTTATATAAAAACCAAATATTCTTGATGAGATACCAATAAGAATAAAAACTGCTACTAAAATTAAGAAAAAAGCAGCAACATAACCTGAAAATTTATAGAGTTTATTTAAATTTCTATCTAGTGATTTTAACATAATAATTTAAGGCCACTCAAATTTTAAGTGGCCTTAATTTTAAGAATTGAATTATTTATAACTTGATAAAACAGCAGCTCCTCTTGAACCAGCTTTTTGAGACCATTCCTTAGCCATAGTCTCTCCAACTTTTTCAAAATGAGCTTGAAGAGGTGCATTTACTTTACCGACTACCATACCAGCATCAGCTAAAGCTTTTTTGTCACCAACGTTACCTTGTTTTGATAATTGCCAACCTTTTCTTTCAGCTAAAGCCGCTTGTTTCATAACAAGATCTTTAGTTGCCTGATCTAATTTATTCCAAGCATCTTTATTTACAATTATCATGTTTTTTGGAAACCAAGCTGCAATATCATAAAAATATTTCACACCATTCTCCCAAATTTTAGAGTTTTTACCCGTAGTAGGTGATGTGATCATACTTTCTACTGCACCCGTAGAAAAAGCCTGACTAATTTCAGCAGCCTCTATTTTTGTAGGAGCCATTCCTGTTAGCTCGGCAATTCTAATAGTAGCAGAATTATAAGCTCTAAATTTAAGACCTTTTAAATCCTCAACAGAATTAATTTCCTTTTTACTATACAAGCCTTGTGCTGGCCACGGCACAGCATAAAGAAATACTAAGCCTTTCTCGTCTAAACCTTTAACGATTTCATCTTTTGATGCTTTATATAACTTCATTGCATCAGCGTAAGACGTTGCTAAGAATGGTTGAGAGTCTACTTCTAAAAGTGGATCCTCTTTTCCTAAAGCTGACATAAATCTCTCACCAATTTGAGCTTGACCTGTTCTTACTGCTCTAAAAATTTCTCCACCTTTAAACAACGAACCACCGGGGTGTGTTACAATTGTTAACTTGCCACCACTTTTTTCAGTAACATTTTTTGCGAATTCAGCTGCGTTTGCAGAATGAAAGTTACCCGCTCCATAAGCTAGAGCCATGTCCCATTTCTCTGCAATTGCAAGATTAATTGACAAAATTAACGAAACTAAAATAGTTGATAAATATTTTAAGAATTTCATTTGTCCTCCATTTTTATTAAGACTATTTCATTATGTATTAAAATAATTATCAATAAAAAAATAATACTACTTTTAATTGAATTATTTTTAATATTTAATATTATGCTCTTACTTTGTTAGAAGAAGTACTCATATTAGTTCAGATTATTTTTATTGATATAATCTTGGCAGCAGATAATGCAATCATCATTGGCTTGATTGCTGCAAACTTTGCACCAAAACATAGAAGACAAATTATTTTATGGGGTGTGGCTGGAGCTTTAATATTTAAAATTATTTTTGCATTATTTGCAACTTACTTGTTCAAATTTTATTTTATTAAAATTTTAGGTGGTTTACTTTTAATCTGGATCGTTAATGATTTAAGAAAAGATCTCTTTGAAATAAAGAAAGTAAAATCGCCAACAAAAAAATCTAAAGAACCATCTTATATTCAAAGTGTTTATAAAGTTTTATTTGCAGATATTACTATCAGTTTTGACAATGTGATAGGTGTAGTAGGAGCTGCCAAAGGTAATTTTGGCTTCATGATATTTGGACTAGTTTTATCAGTAATACTAACAGGAGCAATGGCGACATATCTTGCAAGTTATATTCAAAAACATTTATGGATTGCCTATGTTGGTTTAGGTTTTATTCTTTTAGTAGCTCTTCAATTAGTAATTGGAGGTTTAGTAGACTTAGAAATTTTATCGATCAACGAACAATTTAAGAAATATTTTTAATACGAATGCTTTTTAGTTGGATATTTCTTAGATCTTACCTCTGAGGCATATTTTCTTAATCCAGCATTGATATATTTTTTTACGTTTAGAAATTGTTTAACAAATTTTATTTTTGTTTGATTTAGTCCAATTAAATCATCCGTAACAAGAACCTGACCATCGCAATGAACAGACGAACCAATTCCAATTGTTGGGATATTTAAATTTTTTGTAATTTGTTTTGCTATTGGTGTTTTTATACATTCAAGGACAATTGCAAAAACTCCATTATTTTGAAGTAATAAAGCATCATTAATTAATTGATTGATCTCTTTGGTGGTCTTTCCTTTAGATTTAAATTTGCCTTTGGTTGATTGGGGTAATAATCCAAGATGGCCCATCACAGGAATCTTGTTTTTGGTTAATAGTTTAATTTGATGGATTATTTTTTTCCCACCTTCTAACTTCACTGCATCACACTTGGTTTCCTTAATTATTTTTTTAGCATTCTTTAGAGCAGTGTTTGTTGTTGAATAGGTATTAAATGGCATATCAACAACCATTAAACTTTTTTTTACTCCAAGTCTTACGCTCTTAGAATGATTAATCATTTCTGTTAGAGTAACTTTTCTGGTAGTTGAATAATTGTATAATACTGAACCTAGCGAGTCTCCCACTAGTACAATATCAACATATTTATCTACCTCTTCTGCAATATTTTTTGAATACGCAGTAAGACAAACAATTTTAGATTTATTTTTCTTATTTATAATTTTTTTTATTTTTTTCATTCAAGCTCAATGGTGCTCGGTGGTTTAGATGTAACATCATAAACTACTCTATTTACTCCTCTTATGCTATTTACAATTTTATTTGAAATCATTTGAATAAATGATTTTTTAAAGTCATAAAAATCAGCTGTCATTCCATCCTCAGATGTAATTGCTC
This sequence comes from uncultured Pelagibacteraceae bacterium, assembly GCA_902615425.1. GTDB lineage: Bacteria > Pseudomonadota > Alphaproteobacteria > Pelagibacterales > Pelagibacteraceae > Pelagibacter. Next base: position 48,291 of record CACMPD010000005.1, on the reverse strand, counting down.
TTAACAAACATAAATATTCATAAGTTCGGTTATCACCCATGACACCTACTGTTTTAACTGGAAGCAATGCAGCATAAGCTTGCCAAATCTTATTATATAAATTGTAATCTCTTAAAGCTTGAATAAAATAATTGTCAGCTTCTTTTAAAATTTTGATTTTTTCTTTAGTGATAATGCCAGGCATTCTGATCGCCAGACCAGGTCCTGGAAACGGATGTCTTAAAATAATTTCTTTACTAAGTTTTAGTTCTAATCCTAATTTTCTAACCTCATCTTTAAATAAAAATTTCAATGGTTCTACTAATTTAAGTTTCATTTTCTTTGGTAAACCACCTACATTATGATGAGATTTGATCTTTGAGGTTTGGCTTCCAGTCACTGACTTACTTTCAATAAGATCTGGATAGAGAGTTCCCTGTGCTAAAAATTTTACATTTTTTATTCTTTTAGCGTATCTTTCAAAAATTTTGATAAATAAATTTCCAATTATTTTTCTTTTTTTCTCTGGGTCAGAAACATTGTTGAGCTTTCTCAAAAATTCATTTTCTGCATTCACATAAATTAGATTTATTTTCAATTTTTTTTTAAAAGTTTTAACTACTTGTATTTCCTCATTTTTTCTAAGAAGACCCGTGTTAACGAAGATACAAAATAAATTTTTACCAATTGCTTTATTTAAAAGTTGAGCGACAACACTGCTATCAACTCCACCTGATAATGCACATATTACTTTATTTTTACCGACTAAATTTTGAACATCTTTTATCAATTTAATCTTTTGATCTTTTGATGACCAATTTCTTTTAATTTTACATATCAAGAATATAAAATTATTTATCAATTTTTTTCCATTTTCTGTATGGGTAACTTCAGGATGAAACTGTACACCATAAAAATTTTTTTTCTTATTTTCGATTATAGCAAATTTCGAGTTTTGACTTGAGGCAATAACATTAAAATTTTTGGGAAGTTTCGAAACTTGATCAGCGTGACTCATCCAAACTTTATTAATATTTTTTTTATTAAAAAAGTTTTTTGTTAAAATACTTTCCCTCTTTTTGCGAATATTTACTAATCCAAATTCTCTGTATTTTGATTGTTTAACTCTGCCACCATTAAGTTTTGATAAAATTTGATGACCAAAACAAATACCTAAAACTGGTATTTGATTTTTGATAATTTTTTTATCAAAAGAATATTTATTAATTTGGTAAACATTTAATGGTCCGCCTGATAAAATTATTCCTTTAATTGAATTATCAATATTTTTATTTTTAACTTTTTTATGACTTATAATTTCGGAATAAACTCCTGACTCTCTTATTCGCCTAGCTATTAACTGAGTAAATTGTGAACCAAAATCTATTATTAAGATTTTGTTCAAATTCTTATCAAGACTCATTTTTTTTGGGTTCTATATTTGCAAGATTGTCTAAAATTTCTTTGTTTTCATTACAGAGTTTTTTGCAAACCTTAGAAAAAGTATTAGATAAATCTTTTACTTTTGAATAATTAGATCTCTCTAAAGCTATTTTCATAGACATTAATATTGCTTCCTCGTTATTAGGTTCAATTAATAATGTTGCTTCCAAATTTTTTTCTTCTTTATCTTGATCTTCTTGAATGTTGTAAATTTTTGCTAAATAAAGATAAGATTTTGAGTCTTTAGGATTAAATACTATACCTCTTTCAAACATAAACCTAGCATCCTCATATTTTTTATCTTTGAATAATTTTAAACCTTTATTAAAAAAATTTTGGTCCGCTACAGCAATACTCGTGCTATTGATTATTAAATATAATAAAGAAATTAGTTTAAATATTTTTGTCATTAGTATTTACTATCATTTTTAACGATATCGACATTATGAACCATACTTTCATAAAATCCAGCTTTTGTAATTTTAACAAATTGCGGTTTATATCTTAAATATTTTATCTGTTTGGAACCAAGATAACCCATAGATGATCTTAATCCACCAACTAATTTAAAAATAACTTTATCAACTTTACCTTTGTATTTTGCTAATCCTTCTACTCCCTCGGGCACATACTTTGAACTGTCTTTTTGTTTTTTTTGAAAATATCGATCAGCCGAGCCTTTGTTCATCGCTCCTACCGAGCCCATACCTCTAAAACTTTTAAATAGTTTACTATTTTTTTTTATGAGTTTACCCGGCGTTTCATCAGTTCCTGCAAACAATGAGCCTATCATGACTGCATCAGCGCCAGCAGCAAAAGCTTTAGCGAGGTCACCTGAGTATTTTATCCCTCCATCAGAAATAATTTTTACATTTTTATTCTTTATGCCGTTTCTCACATTTAATATTGCGCTTAATTGAGGAACTCCAATACCCGCAACCAACCTAGTTGTGCAGATAGAACCGGGACCAATTCCGACCTTAATTACATCAACGCCTAATTTAAGTAAAAATTTAGCTGCATCTGGTGTTGCTATATTTCCAGCACATAGAGCTGTTTTTTTACTTTTAATTTTTTTGATAAATCTAATTATTTCAGAAACTTTTTTGGTATGTCCGTGAGCAGTATCCACAACAATCATATCCAATTTTTCTTTTAATAGTGCTTCAGCTCTTTTGAACTCGTTAGGTCCTGCTCCTACAGCTGCACCTACTAGTAATTTTTGTTTTTTTACTTTCCTAACTTCAAGAACTTGTTTTTTGATATCTAAATTTCTGTGGATTATTCCTAGTCCACCAGATTTTGCAATAGCAATAGCCATTTTGCTTTCAGTTACTGTATCCATTGCTGATGATAAAAGTGGGATTTTAAGTTTTAATGAGTCTGTTAATTTTATACTCGTATCAACCTCTGAAGGTAATATTTCAGAGTACTTAGGAACTAAAGTAACATCATCAAAGGTAAGTGCTTCTTTTATAGGAACCATAATCTTTTATATATGATTCCTTTTAAATTAAAAGTGTCTATCTAAGATTTTTACAAATAATAAAACTCTCTTTAGAATCTTTGCGACTTGACTTAGGTTTAAAAACCTTTACTTCTTTAAAAATTTTTTTTCCTAGTGCGACAATTTCATTAAAAGATCTACCCATAAAGATTTTAGCAATAAAAATACCCTTTTCAGATATTACATCTTTTGAAAATACCATTGCCTCTTTACACAACTCTCCAGTTTGAATTGCATCAACATCTTTTATTCCAGTCGTATTTACTGCCATATCAGACATAACCACATCAACTGGATTGTGAAGATTATTTTTTATTTTCGCTTGAATATTGGACTCTGTGAAATCACCCTCAATTTGAATAGTGTTATTAATTTTTTCCATTTTTTTTAAATCTATTGAGATAATAGTCCCATTTTTTACAACTTTTGAAGCATATTGAGACCAACTTCCAGGTGCAGCACCAATATCTATTACAGAAATTCCACCCTTAAAAACTTTAAACTTTTCATCAATTTCAATTAATTTATATGCCGATCTAGCTCTATAACCATCCACTTTGGATTGACGAACATAAGTATCTCTTCTTTGTTTATTAATCCAATTTTTTGAAATTTTATTTTTTTTCAACTAAGTATCAAATCTTAAACTTTTATTAATCTTTTTATTGTCTAAAGTTTCTAATTCTATCTTTATACTTTTATCTACCCGCATATCTTTACCATCTTGCCATATTCCAGCTGCAAGATGCATTATGCCTATTTTGTAATTGGGAAGATAAGGTTCTACAAATGTTTTTTGATTTTCATCATATTTTGGTAAAAGATTGCTAGTGATCCAATTACAATTTAAGGGTAAAAATTCTGTTTTAAGATCATCAATATAAACGGACATATTAATTGCTAATCCTTCAGAACCAAAAATATTCCCAGCCTTTAGTGTTTCTGATAAATTTTTTTGCCACAAACTCCACCCTTTTGAGTTTTTTTCCAAAGAAAACACGCCAATATTAATATGTGGAGCAAAAGCAAGTTTTCTAGCTTTATCAGCACCAATTTTTGATTTTATTGCATGTTTAAAATTCTGGGATTTGATTATTGCTAATTTTCCAAATAACCAATTTACTTTTGACGTAATCTTGTAACCTGGTCCTATTGTTTGTGTAATACCCAACTTACCATTGTCGCAAGCTTGAAAATAAAGCTCAACAGAACTCCAATCATTTACCCAAGCATCACAATCAATCCACAAATATTTTTCATAGTTTGGGAAATATTTAGGTAAAAATGCTCTTGAAACTTGGCTTTTAAGCCATTCCTTTTCTTTAACTTTAGATTGAGGAACTTCAATATCCCACTCTGCAGATTTAATTTCATCTACTTTGGTAGATAATTTTTCTTTTTGATCTTTGTTCAAGCCTGCATCTAAAATACAGATCGCAACATTCTCACTTTCTTTGAATCTTTTTATAGAATTTATTAATTCCTCTAATAAAGGAAAATAGTTAGCATCAGCAAGAGAAACTATTGTGTTTTTTTTCATTAAAGTATGTCTTCAAGATCATCATCCTCTTGAATTTTGTCATTTTCATGTTGTTTTTTTAGTTTTTGAAAATGAAAAAAGCTAATTGGTAATAAAAGCACATAAACTAAAGAACTTATTGCAATTACATTAAATGTATAAACTAACAATAGTCCAAAAAATAGAACTATGCCAAATAATAAAAATATTGTTGTCTTTCTTGGTATGACTATTTTTTTAAATGAATAACTTGGAAATTTACTAATTAGAAGCAATGATGTTGCCACAAAAAATACCGGAACAATGATATTAAAATTTAGCTGAATATAATCAAAACCACTAAGGCTTATTATTAGCGGAGTTAATAATAATATAGCACCTGCTGGAGACGGTACTCCTTCAAAAAAGTTATCTTTCCAGGAAGGTTCTTGATTAGAATTAACATTAAATCTTGCTAATCTTAAAGCAACACAAATTACATAAACTAAACATAATAACCATCCAAATCGACCTAAGGTATTTAATTTCCAGAAATACATAATGAATGCTGGAGCAACCCCAAAACTTATTACATCCGTCAAAGAATCTAATTCTTTTCCAACCTTTGAGGTTCCTTTTATAAGCCTTGCTATTCTTCCATCTAAGCCATCAATCAAAGCAGCAAAAATTATTGCAATAATTGCTATTTCAAATCTACCGTCCAAAGCAAATCGAATTGAACTTAAACCAATACATACGCCCATCAGGGTTAACATATTTGGTAAAATCATTCTTGCGCTTTTTTTATCTGCTACAATTTTAAAATTTGGTTTTTTTTGTTCCATATTATTTTTTTGCAAATAGTGTCTCACCTGAAATAGCTTTTTGGCCAACTTTTACAAGTGGCTCATAATTTTCATAATATATATCAGCTCTACTACCAAATCGTATCATGCCAATACGATCTCCTTGTTTCAACTCTTGATCTTTATTTGACTCACAAACTATTCTTCGTGCAACCAGTCCAGCTATTTGAACGACTATAATGTCATTGTTGTGGGGGTCTTTAATTTTAAAGTAATTTCTTTCATTATCCTCACTTGCTTTATCTAATGAAGCATTTACAAACTTGCCTGGCTTATATAAGATTTCCTCAATCTTCCCTGCACATGGAGTTCTGTTTACATGACAATCAAAAACATTCATGAAAACACTAATCTTTTTAAATTTTTTATTCTCTAGACCAAGTTCTTTAGGCCCATCAACTTCTTCAACTTTAATCACCTCACCATCTGCTGGACTAACAAGATAATTATCATTATCGATAATAACTCTCTCCGGATCTCTAAAAAAATAATAAACCCAAATAGTTAAGACCAAACCAATAAGACCTAAGAAATTACTAAAAATATATAATACTATTGTGATTACTCCGGCTATAACTAAAAATTTATAACCTTCAGCGTGAATTTTTGGAAATATCTTACTAAACATATTCTTCTATTTGATAATTTGTCATTAATATGTATATAAAATCGCGAAATTCAATTATTAAGATAAAAATATAAGTGAGCAAAATTAGCGTTAAAAACCCAATAGTAGAGTTAGATGGCGATGAAATGACCAGAATAATCTGGGAATTTATCAAGAAAAAATTGATACTTCCGTATTTAGATCTTGGCATCGAATATTATGATTTAGGAATGAAAAGTAGAGATGACTCTGATGATCAAATCACTATCGACTCTGCTAATGCAATTAAAAAAATTGGTGTCGGTATCAAATGTGCAACCATAACTCCAGATGAAGCAAGAGTTGAAGAATTTAAATTGAAGAAAATGTGGAGATCTCCAAATGGAACTATTAGAAATATCATTGGAGGAACTGTATTTAGAGAACCCATAATTTGTTCTAACATTCCAAAACTTGTACCCTCTTGGTCAGACCCAGTAGTGATCGGAAGGCATGCATTTGGAGATCAATATAGAGCAACAGATTTCAAAGTGCCTGGCAAAGGTAAGATGGAAGTAAAATGGACTTCTGAAGATGGTAAAGATGAAATTAAATATGAAGTATTTAATTTTACCGGTCCAGGTGTTGCACTCTCAATGTATAATTTAGATAAATCAATCGAGGATTTCGCAAGATCCTGTTTTAGTTATGGATTAATTAAGAATTGGCCAGTTTACTTATCAACTAAGAATACAATTCTAAAAAAATATGATGGAAGATTTAAAGATATATTTGAAGAGGTTTATAATAAAGAATTCAAAAAAAAATTTGAGGATGCAAAAATTAATTATGAACACAGATTAATTGACGACATGGTAGCATGTGCAATGAAATGGAGCGGCAAGTATATATGGGCATGTAAAAATTATGATGGTGATGTCCAATCAGATACCATGGCTCAAGGATATGGCTCACTTGGTTTAATGACCAGTACACTGCTTACACCTGATGGAAAAATAATGGAGGCAGAAGCAGCTCACGGAACAGTAACTAGACATTATAGAATGCACCAACAAGGTAAAGAAACTTCCACAAATCCAATTGCTTCAATTTTTGCATGGACAAGAGGATTAGCACATAGAGGAAAACTTGATGGTAATGAGGAACTTATCAAATTTGCAAATACAATTGAAAAAGTTTGTATTGAAAGTGTTGAAAATGGCTCTATGACAAAAGATCTTGCAATATTGGTTGGACCTTCAAGCAAATATTTAACAACCAATCAATTTCTGGATGTAATTGATAACAATCTTAAACAGAAGCTAAATTAAAGCCTTTAGTTTTTCAAAAGCCTCATCAATTTTGTTTTTATCCTGTCCCCCTGCTTGGGCAAAATCTTTTCGACCACCCCCACCTTTGCCACCAATAATTTCTGAACCTAATTTTGCGAATTTTACGGCATCATATTTATCAACTAGCTTTTCAGTAATACCAACTCCTAAACCAACTTTATCTTCACTACTTGCAAAAACAATTACAATCCCATCACCAAGTTCTTTTTTTCCACTATCAACTAATTTTCTCAAATCTTTAGGAGGTAAATCTTGAACTTTTTGAAATCGAACTTTTATATCCTTTATTTTTTGGTCATTAATAATATTTTTTGTTTTATCTTGAAGAACCGAGTTAACATTTAACTGTTCAAGTTGTTTTGAAAGATTTTTTATAATTTCTTTTAAATCTTTATTATCAACTTTCGGTTTACCTCCAAGTTTGATTATTAATGATGACAAATCTTTGATAGTCTCCTCATCTTTTTGTACAGATAAAGTTGAGAGCTTTTCTTTATTCTTAATAAAATCCTCAAGCTGTTTGTCTCTTAAAGCTTCAACTCTTCTTACTCCTGCAGCAATAGATGATTGACTGACTGTTTTAAATTTTCCAATATCTCCGGTGTTTTTTACATGGGTTCCACCGCATAATTCTGTTGAAAAATAAGCATCTTTTTCCTTACCCATTGAAACGACACGAACTTCTTCACCATATTTTTCACCAAAAAAAGCTAGCGCTCCCTTTTCTATTGCAGCTTTAGGTGTCATAATTCTTGTGGTCACTTCAGAACCATTTTTAACATATTCGTTAACTAATTTATCTATTGTCTCTAATTCCTCATTAGTAATTGGTTTCATGTGACTAAAGTCAAACCTCAAACGATCTGGTGCAACTAATGATCCCTTTTGCATCACGTGCTTACCTAAAGTTCTTCTTAAAGACTCATGAAGTAAGTGAGTTGCAGAATGATAAGCTTTTAAATTGTCTCTTCTCTCAATATCAATTTTCATTTCAACTACATCATTAATTTTAATTTCTCCAGTTTTAACTGATCCATAATGAACAAATAAATCTCCAAGTTTTTTTTGTGTATCCTCAACTTCAAAAACTGAATTGCCAGAAACTATTGTGCCTTTATCTCCAAGTTGTCCTCCTGACTCACCATAAAAAGGAGTTTGATTAGTTATAATCATTCCTTCTTCTCCAGTAGCTAATGATTTTGACTCCTGGTTGTTTTTAATTAAATTTAACACTACTCCCTCAGATTGATTAGACTCGTAACCCAAAAATTCTGTAGGACCAGTTTTATCTTTAATTGAAAACCAAATTGCTTCCTCTGAGCTGTCCCCAGATCCTTTCCAATTTTTTTTTGCAAGTTCTTTGCTTTTTTTCATCAACAGATCAAATTTTTCATGATCAACTTTTAATGATTTATTTTTTAAAATATCTTCTGTGAGATCTAATGGAAAACCATAAGTATCATATAATTTAAATCCTACTTCACCTGGCAACACTTTATCAATTTTTGAAATTTCATCATTCAGAATTTTAATTCCTCGATCAAGTAAAACTAAAAATTTTTCCTCTTCCATTTTTAATGTTTCTGTTATCAAAGATTTGGATCGCTCCAGCTCTGGATAATTTCTAGACATTTCATTTTTTAAAGACTCAAAAATTTTATAAAAAATAGGTTCTTTCGATCCTAGTAAATGAGAATGCCTCATACCTCTTCTCATAATTCTTCTTAAGACATATCCACGACCCTCATTAGACGGTAGAACACCTTCAGCTAAAAGAAATGAACTTGCTCTTAAGTGATCAGCAATTACTCTAAAACTTGATATATTATTATCAGCTTGTTTAACTTTAGTTACATCTGATATCGAACTAATTAATTTTTTAAAATGATCAGTTTGATAATTGTCGTGTGTGCCTTGTAAAAGAGCAGCTATTCTCTCCAATCCCATTCCGGTATCTACAGATGGTTTGGGTAAATCTATTCTTTTATCTTTTGAAACTTGTTCATATTGCATAAATACCAAGTTCCAAATTTCAATAAAACGATCTCCATCTTGATCCTTTGTTCCGGGTAAACCACCTTTTAAATGATCACCATGATCGTAGAATATTTCTGAGCAAGGTCCACAAGGACCTGTTTCACCCATTGACCAGAAATTATCTGATGTTGAAATTCTGATAATTCTATCATCGCTAAAACCCGCTATTTTCTTCCAGAAATTGAAGGCTTCATCATCTTCATGAAAAACTGTTACGTAAAGTCTATTTTTATCTAAACCAAAATCTTTAGTGATTAAATTCCATGCAAGTTCAATTCCTCTTTCTTTAAAATAGTCACCGAAAGAAAAATTTCCCAACATTTCAAAAAAAGTATGATGTCTTGGAGTGTAACCAACATTTTCTAAATCATTATGTTTACCTCCTGCCCTGACACATTTTTGAGAAGTGGTTGCTCTTTGATAATCTCTTTTTTCTAAACCAGTAAATACGTTCTTGAACTGAACCATTCCAGAATTGGCAAACATTAATGTCGGATCATTATTTGGAACTAAATTACTAGACTCAACAATCTTATGATCATTCTTTTCAAAATATTTTAAGAACGTACTTCTTATTTCATTTAATGATTTATCCGCCATACTTTAAAATACAGCTTTTTTATTCTATGTCTAGTTAGGGATAAAGGGGGAAAGGCGCTTATAACAAGCGCCTTTTATAATTTAAAGATGACCTTTAATTTCAGTTCTTTTTAGAAGGAGTAGCTTCTTTTGCAGCCTCTTCTTTTTCAGCTACTTTCTTCTCTTTTTCAATTTTTTCAGGACTTAATGGATTTCCTTCAATTTTCTTTGAAATCACACCTGCTTTTTCTCTAATTGCCATTTCTATTTCTGCAGCGACTTTAGGATTTTGAGCAAGATAAGTTTTTGCGTTTTCTCTACCTTGGCCTATTTTTTCACCCTTATAAGCATACCATGCTCCTGATTTTTCAATAATGTCAGCTTTAGCACCTAGGTCAACTAACTCACCCATTTTACTAATTCCTCTGCCATACATTAAGTCAAACTCAACAACTTTAAATGGTGGTGCAACTTTATTCTTAACTACTTTTACTCTTGTGGTATTTCCAATAATTTCGTCTTTATCCTTGATAGCACCAATTCTTCTAATATCCATTCTTACAGATGAATAAAACTTCAACGCATTTCCACCTGATGTTGTTTCTGGACTTCCAAACATAACTCCAATTTTCATTCTAATTTGGTTAATGAAAATCATCATTGTGTTTGTATTTGAAATTGAACCAGTTAATTTTCTTAAAGCCTGACTCATTAATCTTGATTGAAGACCAACATGATGATCACCCATCTCACCTTCAATTTCAGCTTTTGGAGTTAAAGCTGCAACAGAGTCAATTACGATAACTGAAATAGAGCCTGATTTTACTAACGTATCAGCGATTTCTAAAGCTTGCTCACCTGCATCTGGTTGAGAAATTAAAAGCTCTTCAGTATTCACTCCTAATTTTTTTGCATAGACTGGATCTAAAGCATGCTCTGCATCAACGAATGCACAAATTCCACCCGCTTTTTGGGCTTCAGCAACTACTTGTAATGCTAATGTTGTTTTTCCAGAACTCTCTGGTCCATAAACCTCAATAATTCTTCCTTTAGGTAAACCACCTATTCCTAAAGCTAAATCTAAACTTAAAGAACCTGTAGATATCGACTCGATATCCATCGCTCTTTTTTCGCCCAGCTTCATAACTGAACCTTTTCCAAAATTGTCAGTTATCTGGCTAATCGCAGCATCTAATGCTTTATTTTTTTCTTTAATATCCAATTCTTGATCTTTCGTAGATTTAACTACTTTTAAGTTATTTTTTGTCATTTTTTGCCTCTTTTCTTGCTTTTTTTAACACTCGAATCATATAGTAAATGTACACATTTTGTTCTCATTGGCAAGATATTTTATTTTTCTTCAAAAAACCAATAATTATCTTATTTTCAGGTAATCGCTGTTTAGCAATCCTAAGGACTTTAACAAATTGAACTGAGATAAAATGTAATTTCTCTCAGAATCTGCCAAAGAAATTTGAGCATTCAAAAGTAATGAGTTGGATTGAATGACCTCTAAAGTTGTTCTTCCTGCCCCACTATTATATTCAGCCGTAATTCCCTCATTAGCAATTTCAGCTGCTTTAACTTGGGATTGAACAGAATTCAGTAAACTTCTATTAGATTGATAATTAGACCATGCGCTAGCTACATCAGTTTGATTTTGTTTTATAGCACTATCCAAAATCAATCTTTTTCTATTTTCTAAACTTTGATTTTTTTTATATTTAGCAATGTTTTTTCCACCTGAAAAAAAAGGCCATGAAACAGTTGCTTTAACAGTATCTTTTTCTCTCTCATCATATGTTGTATTTAAATCTTCAGTATATGATCTTTCAAAAGATAATTTCGCAGTAGGTGCTAAATCAGATTTAGCTATTGATTTATCTTTAATAGATTGTTCATACTCTAACTTTGCAATTATTAAATCAGGATTATTTTTTTTTGAAAGCTCAATTGCTGAATTAAGATTTCCTGGAAGTTCGTAATTAATAATTGAACTTTTATCCAATGATTGCACATCATTGATGCTACCTATAATATTTTCATAATTTAATTTACTAGTTAATAAATCATTTTGTGCTTTAATAAATTGTGCCTCAGCGCCTGCTAAAGAGGATTCTGATTGAGAAACATCTGATAAAGAAATTTGACCTCTACTAAGTCTAATTCTATCGGTTTCAACTTGTCTACTTAAAAGATCAACGTTTGACCTATTAATTTCCAACTTTTCATTTGCTGAAATTAACCCAGTGTAAGCCTCGGTAGTTTTATATAGAATATCTTGTTCTTTTTTTAATAATTTCGCTTTCGCGAGATCAATGCCTATCTTATTTTTTGCAAGATCTGCACCTCTTCCAAAATCTATTAAAGTTTGAGTAATTGAAACTGATCTTGTTGAAGGATCCACATCACTAATTGAAGCATCTCCCCCACTTTGATTAGTAAGTTTGTTGGTATCTTCCTGACTTTTAGTTCCCTCAAGTGTAATGGTTGGTAAATAAGATCCTCTTGCAATATTTAGATCTTGCTCAGAAACATTAATATTTTCTCTTTCTGCGTTAAGCTCTGAATTATTTTTATAGGCTTTTGATAAAGCACTAGAAAAGGTCTCAGCATTTACTTGAGCGGATAAAAAGAATGTTCCAAAAAAAATTAAAATTATTTTTTTCATTTACTTTTATATACTGCAGATTTGATCTGATGGTTACTATTTAGATTAAATATTATAGATGCGTATTTAGGCATATTTTTAAACATATTCTGGGTTATTCTTTGATATGTCTGCATAAAATTGATGACATCTCCTCTACTCATTATTTTTAAATTCGATTTTATTTTACTTTTCACCCAAAGTTTTCTCTCTTGTTTCAATCTCCATTTCTGAAGCAAACTAAAATTTTTTGCTTTTAAATAAATCAAACAATTAAGTTGAGAATATAAGTTTTTGTATTTTGATTTCAATTGCCGGTTTACGTATTTTCTCCAAATTTGTTTTTGATCTTTGGCTTTTTCCAGAGAATTGATATTTTTCTTTAAAGTTTTATTTTTTTCTGATTTTGCACCAACGCACCAACCTTCAAAAATAATTACATCAGGTCTAACTTTTAAATCATACCAATTCTTTTTGTGAAATCGGTCATCTATTGCTTTATTAAATGTTGGCAACTTCAACCTTTTAAATTTTCTACTTTTTGTCTTTCTAAAAAAACTCAACATCATATTAATATCATGTGTTCCTGGTACTCCTCTAGTTAAAAGCATTGGGTGAATTTTATTAGATAAATTAATTCTTTCTCTTCTGGTTTTATAAAAATCATCTATAGAAATTCTAAAAACCTTTAATTTAAAGTACTTTGTTAAAATAATTTTTATGAGTGAACTAATTGTGGTTTTGCCTGTACCTTGACCTCCTGCTAAACCCACAAAATAAGGTCTTTTTTTATCAGCTTTTTTACTAATCCAAAAACATAATGGAATTAAGAAAGACTTTATCATTCTTTCCTTATTCTTAAATTTATCTGCTTTTGTTTCTTGAGATTTAATAAACTTTAAACAATCTTTTTTTACCTTACCAAAGCATAAGCTGAATTGTTGCATGAAAATTATTTTTTATCTAATGGATGATTTTGACCATCGTTTACTGGAACTTCTTTCATATCGAAAGTATTTATTTCATCAATACAACCAACATTAAATCCTGTCATTGCCGGATTGATTCTTGGATTATGATGTGTGTAAATCCCACAGTCAGAACAAAAGTAATGTTTCGCTACTTTTGAATGAAATTGATAAAGTTTTAATTTATCTTCACCTTTAGTAATTTTAAAATCTTCATTTTTTACCATCGACATGATCGCTCCTTTTCTTTTACAAATAGAACAATTACATTTTATTACTTTAGATAAATCTCCATCTAAATTAATTTCTGCTTCTACAGCACCACAATGGCAAACTAATTTTTTCATTTATAAGTCTATTCTATACATTACTTCATTTCTTTTTAACATTGGCAAAGTAAATGGTGAATTATAAGATGCTCTTATTGGAGGACTTAAAATAGTAATATTATCTTGTTTAAGCTGTTTTTCTAAGATGTCTTTGTTCTTTAAAAAGTTTTGATCTGAAGATCTTCCAGAATATTTAATAACAGCAAAGTACCCACCCTCTATAGTTAAAACCTTTATTTCTGAATTGGATGGCTTTGGCGTATTTTCTTTATTAAATTTTGAAGGTAGATAAAATTGCATTGTCATATTTCCATTTTTGACCTCTTGAGTAACAGGAACTGTCATTTTAATTTCTTTTTTCTCCTCATTATTTCCTGAAATATAGTTAAACAGTTTTCTAAAACCATTACCTTGTATGGAATTTGTTTCAATGACTAAACGATCAGAATATTTTCTGATTTCATATTCTTTATTTTCTTTTACTATTTCATAATTTGCTTCCTCGTATGCCATAACTTGAGAATTTAAGGTTAGTATTGAAATTAAAATTATTAAAATTACTCTCATTTGATATTCAATTAAACTATCCTTGGTTAAAGTTATCCACAAGCATACAAAATATAGTTTCGATGTTCACGTTTTGATTCAGTTTTGATTCAATTACGGACTCAAAATACAACCTATTGACTGCATTGTATAACTGCGCTACAAATAAGAACAAAACAAGAACATGAAGCTGACTATTCCTTATTATCTGCATAAAGCTGGCGCTGGTTTTCCATCGCCTGCAACTGATTATATCGAAGAAGATATCGATCTAAACATGCATTTAATCAAAAATGTTCCTGCCACTTTCATCATCCGAGTACAGGGAAAATCTATGGTCGATGTTGGGATTAATGACGGGGATTTATTAGTTGTCGACAAAAGTTTAAAACCAAAAAACTTTTCAACCGTTATTGCAAATGTTCATGACGAGCTTGTAGTTAAAACTTTAGTTCAAGAAAGAGATAAAAAATTTCTATCCTCAGGCTCTAAAGATTTTTCTAATAGAATTTTGATAAATGAAGAAGAAGATGTCTTTATTTGGGGGGTTGTGACTTATGTCATCCATTCAACGTACTAAAAAAATAGGCTTAGTTGATTGTAACTCTTTCTATGTTTCATGTGAAAGATTATTCAATCCAAGAATAAGAAAAAAACCTGTAGTTGTACTATCAAATAATGATGGTTGCATTATTTCTAGATCCAATGAAGCAAAAGCTTTGGGGATTAAAATGGGTGAACCTTATTTTAAAGCAAAAGATATTATTGTTAAAAATAAAGTTGAGGTTTTTTCATCAAATTATTCTTTATATGGCGATTTATCTAGAAGAGTAATGAGAACACTTAAAAGATTTAATACTGAAATAGAAGTGTATTCTATCGATGAAGCATTTATAGACTTATCCAATTTTCCAGATTCTGAAGTTGAAAAAGTTGGTAGAGAAATTAGAGAAACAGTTTTGCAATGGACTGGTATTCCAACCAGTATCGGTATTGCTAAAACTAAAACTTTAAGCAAAGTTGCAAATCATATCGCCAAGAAAAAACAATCAGGGGTAACGAGTTTAATTGGGATAGAAAATTTAGACCCCATTTTAGAAAAAGTTGAAATAAATGACATATGGGGCGTTGGTAGGCAGTTAACAAAATTCTATCAAAAAAATGGTATCTACAATGCTAAACAACTTAAGAATAAATCTAATACCTGGATTAAAAAATGTTCTAACGTTTTAAGCTCTAGAACTGCAATGGAGCTTAGAGGAATACCTTGTATCAATTTAGAAACTACCCAAAGTAAAAGAAAGAGTTGTGTAGTTTCAAGGTCATTTGGTAAAAGAATTGAAAAATTTCAAGAACTAAAAGAAGCAGTTGCCAATTACTGCTTGAATGCATCTGAAAAAATTAGATCAGAATCTTTAGTTGCAAAAGCAATTACAGTTTTTGTTCGAACCAGTCCTTTTCAAAGAGACTATGGTTATTATTCAAATGCTAAAACAATTGATTTTCCAATTGCAACAAACAATAGCATTGAAACTGTTAAAGCTGCAGTTGCGATACTAGAAAATATATTCAAAAATGGTTATCGTTATCAAAAAGCGGGTGTGATGCTGACAGGACTGCGTAATGAGGATGGTAGAAAAAATTTATTTTCATCTGAAAAAGATGAAAAAATAAAAAGTTTAATGCGATCAATTGATAACACCAATTATAGATATGGCAGATCCACTTTAAGTCTTGCAAGCGCTGGGGTTCATAAAAAATGGAATATGCGAAGAGAATATTCGTCTAAAATAGATACTGCTGATTTTTATTGTCTACCAACGATAAGAGCTTAAACAATTAATTTTGAATTAATTTTAAAAGTTTTTCTTTACTACTTGTTCTAAAAAGATTGTCATAGTAAACAACTTGTGTTGGGTATTCTCCATGTAATTCATCGTTCCATCTACTAATCCAGCTATGATAAATTCCAAATTTATTAAAAAATTTGCCGCCATAACCTGTTCTTCCTTTGTAATCATTATAGAGTACATCATCCACATACATCTTAATAAATCCTTTGTCTGGATCTTTAGACATTTTGGTATGAAATATAATAGTTGTCCACTTGCCCCTCATGTCATCAATCTTTAAATGCTTGTATATCAATCCTTGAGAGTCCATTCCATTTACAGCGAAATATCTCGGTTCTAAATTACCTCTTTTAACTCTAAGCATCATCCTAGGATGTCTTTGTTGATTAGTATTTCCCCATTCATATATCTGAAAAAGAGAAGTGCTAACTGGTTCGACTGTTTTAAAATCTTTTGGGATAAAAATACTTACTGAAATCCATTTCTCTCCTGTATATCTCGGTTTTGCTGAATACTCACTTCTTGCTCGATCTCCTCCGCCATGTCCAACCACAGCATCTCTACCATTATTTATACAATCTGAATAATCACCATCTTGATCCCTGCCGCAATCTCGAGGTAGCAATGTTATCTTCCAAGCTTTTTCCCCTAAAGCTGGAGAGGTGACAGTTTCTCTGAACTTAGAAAGCTTCTTGCCTTTTGCTACACTTTTTTTCCATTGAAGATTTGTAATTTCTTTCGCATTAACTTTGTTTAATAAATTCGATGGTTCTAAAAGAAATACACTTATAAGAAGAATAAAAAAAAATTTTTTCATAAAATTTATTTAATATTTTCAATATTGTTTATGTTAGATAAAGCTTTATCAAATTCAGCCGTATTTTCTCTTAAAGCTAAATTAGAAATTGAGTAAACAGCAATTAATAAAAATAACAATGGCAATGCTGTCACCACAGAGGCATTACCCTTAATAAATAAAATATACAAAATGATAAATAAACCTGAGCGAATTAAAAATGTTTTTCTAAAAACACTCATGATTGAAAGCGAATGTTTTATCAAATTAAAAAAACTCATTTTTGATGGACCAAAATATCTACTCCCTCTAGTAGATGGTATTGGCAATAAATTATTTTCAATTTTTTTTAATGATCCTGAAAAACTATTCCAGGTCGCTTTTTCTTTAATCATTTTTTCAACTGTGCTTTTTGGCAAGCATGTATAATTTCCAAATTTAATTGATTTACCAGTAAAAGTAAGTGTGATTAATTTATGTAATTGATAGCAAATTTTAAAAATTAATTTTTCCGATCTTTTCACTCTTTCACCTACTATTGGACAATTATTTGAATTATCAATTTGATTGATAAATTCTTTAATTTCTTCTGGTCTATCTTCTCCATCTCCATCCATTGGAATTACATAATCAAAGTCTTCTTTTTCAAAGATATATTTCAATCCAGTTGCAATACATCTAGCATGACCTTGATTAATTTTCATATTTAGAATTTTAATTGAAAGTAGATTTTTAAAATCTGTTTGCTCCTCTTGACGATCGTGTGTTGAAGCATCATTGACAATAATCACAGAGATTTCGTGATCTAAATCTGAAATATTATTATCAATTTCGTCCAGCAATTTTGAAACTGATTGCCAGTCGTTATAAATAGGTACTAAAATTTTAATTTTCATTTAAAAATTAATATCTTCCCAAACAAACATCACCCACACAAATAAATTGTGATGAGTTATTGAGTATCTCTTTATTATTAAATCCCTCCCACTTTGGTCTAGATTTTAAGTGATATGAGAGGTTCCCAGCTTTCCATTCATCGCCAGTTACAAATTGAATTTCTTTATCAAAATCTTGATCCCAAACATATTGAATTTTCATTGCAATTTCTTTTCCTGGATAATCCGTTCGTTTATCCGTCTGTGATAATGAAACATAAGAATAAAGAATAGGTGATAAAAAAAATAGAAAAAGAAATCCATAAAGAAATGAATTGATTTTTTTTAAATTAATTTGTGATTTTAAAAGATATAAAAATAAAACTCCAAAAAATAAATAAAAAGGCGTCATCCACATTGTTCTAATTTTTGAACCAGTAATAAGTGATGTCAGAAACATTAAGACAATAGGCATAAAGTTAATAAATAGTAGAAACATCAATTTTTTATCTTTTGTATTTAGCTTAAATTTTATCTGTTTAGTGAGTAACCAAATTAAAAAGAAGAAAGGAACTAGTATTCCAATTTGTTTTGTTAAAAATAATACTGGATTACTAATGTGATCTAAAATACCAGAACCCTCTAATCCTGTTCGATTTAATCCATAAGTTATTGTTATAAAATCATTGTTAAAGAGCCAAATTAAATGAGGAACTAATAAAACTAAAAAGACCTCAATTGTTATTAAATATTTAAAATCAAATTTTTTAGTTTTTTTGAAAAAGATTAAGTAAATAAACAATAAATCTATTGATACCAAAAGATAGATAAATAAATATTTAGATAAAAAACCAACCGCACCAAATAATCCAACTAGAAAACAATCTGAAAATTTTATTTCCTGTGATGAATAAATTTTCCATGAATAATAAACAACTAATGACCAAAATGGTAATTGACAAACATTTACATTAAATTCTGGAGTGGTGAAATTGTAGAAATAGATAGAAACTAATAATAAAACAGAAATTAAACTTAATTTTAAATCTCTAAAGATTTCAAAACCAAATTTAAATACGTAATAAAAAGCAATTATCACAAATATTTGACTTAATAAATAATAAACCCAATCTTGAGAACCAAAGATTTGAAAAAATACTTCAGGAAAAAAAGCACTCATGGGTGGATGTTTATTAAAACCCCAATCTAAATTACTTCCCCAAGCTAAAGCTTCAATTGTGTCTAATGGTAAATTTTTATTTGTTAAAGAGGGAATCAGTGTCCAAATTATTAAATGCGATAATGCAAAAATAAAAAATATATTATTAATATTTCTATTTAAGACATTCATAAGTAAATATTTACAATAATTAACGTTGCTTGACACCCCTATTTTGCTGAATATACTCCCTCGAATTCAAATTGAAAGATGCCTAAAACTAGTAAAGTTAAAAAAAAGGTTACTAAAGCTAAAACTAAAACTGTAACTAAAGTAAAACCAAAGGTTACTAGCAAACCAAAAGAGATTAGCAAGGGGCCTATTAAAATTTCCAAAACATATATTCCAAAAGAAACTGAAAAATATATGTGCGAAAAACATAAGGTGTTCTTTAGAATGAAATTACAAGAATGGAAAAAGGATTTAGTAAGAGCAAATAATGAAGCTCTGTATAATGGCAGTATGGATGATAATAGTATTTCAGCCGATATTGTCGATCAAGCAAGTTCATACACAGATAAAAATGTTGAAATGAAAGCAATCAATAGACAAATCAAACTGATTTCAGAAATTGATAAAGCTTTAGCTAGAATAAGGGAAGATACTTACGGATTTTGTCTAGATACTGCAGAACCAATAGGGCTAAAAAGGCTCATGGCAAGACCTGTTGCAAAATATACTATAGCTGCACAAGAAAAACATGAAAAGGATGAAAAGGTTCATGCCGATGACTAAAAAAAAGAAAAGTAAGAAAGTTCATAACCCAATTACTTATAATTTTACCAAAAAATATATTTACTATTATTATGGTTTTTTTTGGGTTCTGTTATTATTATTCGTATTCATTAATTAAATGAACCAAAAATTAATTTTAATAATTATTGCAATTGTTGCTATAGAACTATCTGGTCACGGGATTTTTGCTTCACTATTTAGGTTAATTAGCTCAATGAACTAAGGTTTTGGTGGAACTTCATCTTTATTCATAAATTTAAAACCCTTCTTCACCGCTTCTCTTTCAGATATCTCAACATACCATCTTGTAAGATTTTTAAAATTTTTAAGACCAATGTCATGCCACTCGTGTCGTGCTATCCAAGGAAAAGTTCCAATGTCAGCAATTGTATAATCTTCTCCAGCTAGAAATCTTGATTGAGATAATCTTTCGTCTAATTCCTCATATATTCTTTTGGATATTTTGAAATATCTTTCTTCGCCAAACTGACTTTTGCCAGGATTGTAATGATGAAATTGATGATGTTGTCCTAACATAGGTCCAACATAACCCATCTGCGCCATCAACCATTGGTTTATCTCTAATCGATCTTTTGTGTCATAAAATTTTCCACTTTGTTCGGCTAAATACATTAAAATTGCTCCTGACTCGAAAATATTCTTATTATTATCCTGATCAATGATCACTGGTATTTTACTTAATGGACTTATCTTTTTAAATTCAGGTTTAAATTGATCACCTTTGTTGAGATCTATATTAATTACTTTGTATTCATAGCCAATCTCCTCAAGCATGATACTTATTTTTTTTCCGTTAGGAGTATTAGCAGAATAAAGATCAATCACCTTTTACACCAAGACGCTCTTTAATGGTTTTTGATGAAGTGGTAAATTCAAATCGATATTTTTCATTAGGTCTAGCTAATTTAAAACAAGCTCTTGCAGCTAAAGCACCTTCATGAAAACCAGATAAGATTAATTTTAATTTGCCAGGGTAATTACAAATATCCCCTACTGCATAAATTCCTTTTTGATTGGTCTCAAATTTTTCTGTATCTACTTCAATAGTTTTTTTATCAATATTTAGACCCCAATTAGCAATTGGTCCAAGTTGCATAATTAAACCAAAAAAACCTAATACATAATCAGTTTTTAAGTTTTTAATATCATTGTTATCGTGTTTGATATCAATACTTTCTAAATTTTTGTCTCCTTTAACAGAGACCATTTGATATTGAGTAAATAGATTTATTTTTCCATCTTTTACAAGTTGATGCACTTTATCAATTGTGGCTTGTGCACCTCTAAATTCGTCTCTTCTATGTATCAAATTAACACTACATTCTTTCGATAATTCAACAGCCCAATCTAATGCACTATCCCCTCCACCAAAAATTGATACAGTTTTACCGGTAAATATCTTTTTATCTTTTACCGAATAAAATAAAGATTTATTTTCAAATTTTTCACACTCTTTTGGGGAAAACTTTCTAGGTTCAAATGAGCCAACACCACCAGCAATTATAACATTGGGTGTCGAAAAAGATTTGCCATTATTAGTTTTCACTAACCAATTATCATTTTCTTTTTTAACTTCTTCTACTCTCTCGTTTAAATGAAATTTAATATCAAATGGTTTTAGTTGATTAACTAAGTTATTTGTTAATTCTTCACCCGTACATTCAGGCACAGCAGGTATATCATAAATTGGTTTATCTGGATAAAGTTCAATACATTGGCCACCAATTTTATCTAAATTATCAACCACTTCACAATTAAGACCAATTAATTTTAATTGATGCGCAGTAAATAAACCTGTTGGACCTGCACCAATTATTAATGCATCTGTTTTAATCATTTAAGCTTGCTTCGATGGTATATTTACTTCAAGACCATCAATTTCATCTGAGACTACAATTTGACAACTCAGTCTACTATTTGTTTTAGGTTCAAATGCCATATCTAACATATCTTCTTCACCATCTTCTTTTTTTGGAATTTTATTAAACCAATCTTCTTTGACATAAACATGGCAAGTTGCACAAGCCATTCCTCCACCACAATCAGCGTCAATTCCTGGAATATCATTTTGCACAGCCCCTTCCATAACAGTCAGTCCATTTTGAACTTCAACTTCGTGCTTTTGATTGTCGTGGGTAATGTATGTAATTTTTGCCATTGGATTAGATATAAGTATGAAAAAAAATAGGGCAAGTATGTAAAAACATACTCGCCCTATAAATTTATTTTAAAGCGTAATTATCTTGCTCTTGCACCAGCTGAACTTACTGCAGCAGCCCAGATTACTAGACCGAATGCAATTTTGTTAATAAAGTCAGCTAAGTTGTAAATCACGTTTAGTGAGTCAGCGTCTACTCCACCTGTTAGGTAACCAAAAATGTAACCTAATGGGTAAATAGCCCATCCTACTGTTACGATCATTCTCATTGCACCAAAAGCAGTAACAAGTGCTTTGTTTCCACTCTTAGCAGCAGCTTTTCCAGCTTCTCCTGAGAATATTTCATATAGAATGTATATCCAACCTGCCATACCGATTACAAAACCAAGTGTAGCGTTGATATATCCAGCTTCTCCTAAATATCCACCGATTAACATTACTAATGAACCGATTAACAATCTCCAGAACATTCCAGAGTTTGCTTTTCTTACAGCTGCTAGAATTAAGTAGAACTCTATCATCTGTAATGGCACAGTAATTAACCAGTCAATATATCTATACACTGTAGGTGAATCACCAGTAGTCACCCATACATCCCTCATGTACATGTAATGGATGAATGCAATACCAGTTACAAGACCAGCAACAGTTACTGACGTTTTCCAGCCAGGAGCCACAGTTCCTCTTTCCATGAAGAAGAAAGCAGTAGCAGCCAACATACCCATTGAAATTATCCAGAAAGATATCCCAACAAAGTCATCTTGAGCTAACATAGTGGTCGCTGCGTTTGCAACACCTGTAATACCGATAAGGGCAACAGCTGCTAATGCAAACATTTTAAGTTTTTTCATAAAAAACTCCCTCTTTAGTTAGTTTTTATTAGTTTATATAAACTAAGCTTAGGTTTCCCCAAGCAAAAGTTGTGGTTAAATAACAAATTAAAAGACTTTATTGAAGACTTAATTGTCATTAATTTACATTGATTTTACTTGTTTTTTAAAATTAAATACAATTTGTGATTTAAAAACCACAACAAATTTTAATAACGAATCAAAATAACTATGTCAGAGAAATTCAGCAAAATTTATGATCTTTCTATTAAAGATCCTGAAAAATTTTGGCAAGAAGCTGCTAATGATATCTTTTGGTTTAAGAAACCCACAAAAATTTTAAATAAATCTAATCCTCCTTTTTATAAATGGTACGAAGATGGGGTAACAAATACTTGCTACAATGCATTAGATATTCATATTGATCAAGGAAAAGGAAATAAAACTGCTTTAATTTACGATAGTCCTATTACAGGAAACAAAAATAAGTTCACTTACGAGGAATTAAGATCAAAAGTTTCAAAATTTGCAGGTGCACTTAAAGCTCAAGGAGTCAATAAAGGGGATCGAGTAATAATTTACATGCCAATGATACCTGAAGCAGTTGTTGCAATGCTTGCTTGTGCAAGAATTGGTGCCATACACTCTGTGGTATTTGGTGGATTTGCTTCAAATGAACTTGCAAGCAGAATTGATGATAGTAAAGCCAAACTTTTAGTGACCGCATCATGTGGCTTTGAACCAGGACGAACTGTTGAATACAAACCTTTGGTAGATGAAGCAATCAAACAGGCTCAACATAAAATTAGTAAGATGATTTTATTTCAAAGAAAGGGTCATGAAGTTAAATTAAATGCTCCAATGGAGATAAGTTGGGATGAGGCACATGTTAATGCCAAAGATACTGATTGTGTTGAAATGAATTCAAATGAATTTGCCTACATACTTTACACCTCAGGCACTACTGGAACTCCAAAAGGGATCGTTAGGGATACTGGGGGCCACATTGTTGCATTAAAATGGACAATGAAAAATATTTATAACATTGATGCAGATGATATTTGGTGGTCAGCAAGTGATATTGGTTGGATCGTCGGTCACTCCTACATTGTCTATGCTCCATTGTTCAAAGGATGCACCACTATATTATTCGAAGGTAAACCCGTGGGTACACCTGATGCTGGAGCGTTCTGGAAAATTATTTCTGACTATAAAGTAAAATCTTTATTCACTGCGCCAACAGCTTTTAGAGCTATTAAAAAAGAAGATCCTGATGGAAAGTTTTTTTCAAAATATGATTTAAGTAAATTTGAAAGTTTATTTCTTGCTGGAGAGCGAGCTGATCCAGATACAATTAAATGGGCAGAGAATTTATTAAAAGTTCCTGTAATTGATCACTGGTGGCAAACTGAAACGAGTTGGGCGATTAGCTCAAATTGTACTGGTATTGAAATGATGAAAACAAAATATGGCTCAGCTTGTAAAGCTGTACCGGGTTATGATGTTAAAATTATAAAATCAGATCAAACGTTAGCTAAACCAAACGAAATGGGGGATATTGTAGTAAAGTTACCTTTGCCTCCAGGAACTTTTCCAACTCTGTGGAATGCAGATCAAAGATATAAAGAAAATTACATGTCAAATTATGAGGGGTATTATCAAACTTATGACGCCGGTCACATCGATGAAGATGGTTACATTTGGATCATGTCTAGAACTGATGACATTATCAATGTTGCAGGGCACAGATTATCAACGGGAGCAATAGAAGAAGTTTTATCAGAACATCAATCCGTTGCAGAATGTGCGGTTCTTGGAATAGCTGATAAATTAAAAGGTCAATTGCCTATTGGATTAATTGTCTTAAAAGCGGGAGTGGATAAAGATAACGAGACAATTTCTAAAGAATGTATCCAAATGGTAAGAGATAAAATTGGACCAGTAGCAGCATTTAAAGTTGCAATAGTTATTAAAAGACTTCCAAAAACAAGATCAGGTAAAATTTTGAGAGGAACAATAAGAAAAATCGCTGATAGTGTTGAATATAAAATTCCTCCAACCATTGATGATCCAGCAATTTTAGATGAGATTAAAGAGGATTTAATCAAAAATAATATATTAAAAAGTGCTTAAAACTTATTTATTTTTAATTGGTGCAATTTTTTGTGAAGTGGCCGGTACTATGTTATTACCAGTATCACAAAACTTTACCAAATTAATTCCTACAAGTTCTCTCGCAATATTTTATTTAACTGCTTTTTATTTACTTACTTTTGTAGTGAACAAGCTACCAATAGCAATAGTTTATGCCACTTGGAGCGGTCTTGGAATATTTACGATTGCAATATTAGGTTACATTTTTTTTAAGCAAACTTTATCTTGGCAGGCAATATTGGGATTATTTTTAATTGTGATTGGAGTAGTGTTAGTAAATAGTTATACAATTAAGCTTAATTAAACTCTAATGGGGTTCCTTCTGGATCTCCTAAAATTTTACCATCTCTCATTTTTGTTTTACCAGCGATAATTGTTGCAACCGGAGTGCCTTTAAATTCAACGTCATTGAAAGGTGACCAGCCACATTTACTCTCAATATTTTCATTTTTAATCACAATCTTTTTATTCATATCAACAATCGTGAAATCAGCATCATAGCCTTCTTTAATAAATCCTTTATTCTTTATTCCAAATATTTTAATTGGATTTTCACATACCAGACTCATTAATCGATTGAGTGATAATTTTCCATTATTAACATGGTTTAACATCACTGGCATAAGTGTTTGGACACCTGGCATTCCTGAGGGTGAATTGGGATATTCTTTATCTTTGTTTACTTTTAAGTGTGGAGCATGATCTGAGCCAATGGTGTCATTGATATTATTTTTAACCGCATACCATAATCGATCGTAATGAGATTTATCTCTAATTGGCGGATTCATTTGCGCATATGTTCCAAGTTTATCATAACAATCTGGTGCATAGATTGTTAAATGTTGTGGGGTAATTTCAAAAGTAATATTGCCTTTGTGTTGAGATAAAAAATCTATTTCTTGTTTAGTTGTAATATGAAGAACATGAGCTTTCTTATTATATTTTTTTGCAATTCTAACAATTCTTCTAGTTGAAGAAATAGCACACTCCTCACTTCTCCAAACAGGGTGCGAATGTACATCTCCACTTTTAATTAATTTTTTATTCCTATTTAAAATTTCCTCATCTTCCGAATGAACAGCAACAATTCTTGAGCAATGTTGAAAGACTTTATCGATATCCTCCTCAAGTGCTACCAAAAGATTACCTGTTGATGAACCTACAAATAATTTGATACCACAGCATCCCTCTAAATTTTTGAGTTCTGCTAATTGATTGACGTTTTCTGCTGTTGCACCAAAATAGAAAGCGTAATTGCAATACATTCTATTTTTCGCAAGATCTAATTTTCTTTGAAATTCTTTAATGTTGGATGTGGGCGGATTGGTATTTGGCATTTCAAATACTGCAGTGATACCTCCTGCGACTGCAGCTCTACTTCCAGAATGAAGATCCTCTGTGTCTGTTGAGCCTGGTTCTCTAAAATGAGTTTGGGTATCAATGCATCCAGGTAGCACTATAAGGTTTTTTGCATCATACACTTCTTTTGCTTCTTCTGATACTTCACCAATTTTTGATATCTTGCCATCTTTAATAGCAACATCTTTATTCTCTAACTTCCCGTTAATATAACATTGCCCATTTTTGATTATTAGATCTAACATTTTTGAGAAAAGTTATTATATTAAAATCAGATATCAATCAAATATGAATAATAGTGTTTATATATTAGAAGATAGAGCCATACTTTACGTCAATGGTTCAGATGCAAAAAATTTTTTGCAAAATCTGATTAGCAATGACATTAATAAAGTTACAGATAACTCCAGTTGTTTTGCATCATTGTTTACTCCACAAGGTAAGTTTTTATATGAATTCATGGTTGTAAAACACAAATTGGGCTACTTTATTGATTGTGAAAAATCTCAATCTGAAGAGATATTTAAGCAATTAAATTTATATAAATTAAGATCAAAAGTAGAAATTCTTAATTTAAGTAACGAATTTGTAGTTGCTAGTTTTGGATATGAAAAATATTTATCTATTGAAGGTGCAAAGGATGTCTTGGGTTTTACATTTAAGTATAGAGAAGATCCTATTTTTATAGATCCAAGAAATAAACACTTGGGTGCTAGACTTATAATTAATCTTGAAAAACTTTATTTATCTTTGAAAAAACTTGATCTTAAAAACGATAAAATTGAAAACTATTATATTCATAGTCATAAGCTTGGTATAGTTCCAAAAGACTTAAATAAATTGAAAAATAAATTATTTGGTATCGAGTGTAACTTTGAAGAGCTAAATGGTATTGACTTTAAAAAAGGATGTTATGTTGGGCAAGAAAATACTGCCAGAATAAAATTAAAGAATAAGCTTTCAAAAAGATTACTACCAATCGAAATTATTAATGGAGAATTAATTGAGAATGAAAGTGTTTTTAATAATAATGTTGAGATTGGGAAAGTCTTAATTAATGAAACGTATCCTTTTGCCCTAATTAAATATTTAGACTCAAATTTTGAAAAAAACAAAATATTTCAGGGTAAAAACAGTTCTTTTAGAGTTTTCGTGCCCGAATGGCTAAAAATTTAAATATTGGTGCGGCTAGAGAGACTCGAACTCTCATGGACATTGTCTATTAAATATTAATTAACTTACTAATTTTGCAAATACAACTTTCAACGAGCACAATCTGAGCACAGTCAGAAAAAATTATTATCATTTTAAACTGATCCTCTGGCTCCATTAGAAGCCAGAGAATTTATAAAGGATCTATTTATCCTTTTTGTCTTTATATTTAATAAAGGAGACATGAACTTCTTTTGTGTTCGAAATTTCCTTTTCTTCCTCAAAGGCCTCAATTAAAGATTGTCCAAGTATTCCAATCTTTTCACCTGAAGCTTTCTTTTTTTTTAAAAGTTCATAGACACTTTTAATTGTTGCCATTTTCACCCCCATCTTTTTTATATTTGATGAAAGTTAAATTGACTTCCTTTGTAGTTTTTGAGTTTTCAGCTTCACAAGCATCAATAATAGCCTGATCCATTACAGATATTTTAATACCTTTGAGCTGGTCTTGTTTTATTAGATTGTAGATACCTTTTACGGTAGCCATATTTCCTCCTTTAGCGTTATTGTTTTATGTCCGAAGCAAGTAGAGTTTTTTCTAAATCACGGACAAATAGATATTATTTATTTTTTGGAGTATATTCAAGTCATATGTCTTCAAGAAAAAAAAAATAAATAAACTTCAATCTGTTTTAATTTTATTAGGTATAGTTATATTTATTTTCATTATAATAATAGCCTTTAGAGAAGGTTTATTTTCAACTAATGCCATAATTATTTACTCAATTGGAATACTTTATTTAACAATTGCTACTTCAATTACTTTTATGGATGTTTTATCTAGAAACTCTTCTTTACTTGATGAAAAAGAGATGGCGCATGAGATTAAAAAAGATATAGATAGACATTGAACTATCTTGTGTCATTTAAAAGCAATCCCTTTTTTAATTAGCTGAATTTTAATTCCCTCAAATAAAACTAGATGGGCTTTAGTTTTTTCATTATTTTTAATATTTTGGCACTGGTCCATATTTATTTTTTCTTTTATCAGATTTCTGAGACAAATATAAAAGCCAAACAATAGTAAAGGCATACCAAAAATAAGTTAAATTCGTATCATCAGCTATCCAGCCTCTTTTTAAATCTATTATTTCTAATGGGACTGAAATCATTAAAAATAAAATTAACACATATCCTGACTTTCCAAAATCATGTAGGCGTCTAACTGTTAGCGATAGCAAAGGAAATAAAAATATTGCATAAGAAAAATAAAACACTAAATTTAAGTATATATCTAATTGCTTTTCATATTTTTTCATCAAATCATCACCAGTGAGACCTTTATCTAGTTCCGTACCAAAATTCATAAATATACTATTTTGGGTTTTATCCAGCATATATGTTTCCATCTCTATAAAGATAAAAATGACTACAGAAGTAAAAATTATAGAAAATATTTGTAAAATCCAAAATTCTGATCTAGGAGATCTTCCTTTATAATTAAAAGAATTCTTAAATGATTTTTTAATATTATTTGTAATGAATAATAATTTTTTTTTGAATTTTATCATCTAGCCCAGAACCACGATCTATAAAAGTTTTTTCATGATCCAACATTATCAAATCCTAAACGTTGAGTCTAAATTGTTTTAAATTGAAAAAAATAATGAGCACAATACGAGCACACTCTGAGCACACTTAGCTCAAAAGTTTGAGATTTTTAATTAAAAAGTCCCCATAAAAATTTCATTTTGGTGCGGCTAGAGAGACTCGAACTCTCATGGACTAGGTCCACACGGCCCTCAACCGTGCCTGTCTACCAATTTCAGCATAGCCGCAAATTTGACCCACATTAAATCAATGACAAGTAGGTTTCAAATTGATAAATTTTTATTATGGAATTTAATGAGGAAGTAAAACAAGCAACTGATCCTATTTATAAAAAGATCTCCAAGGTTATGCCTGAAATTGAATGGTCAGTGCATGCTCCTTATATACATAAAATAAATAAACTTAAAAAAGAAAAGAACGCAGTAATTTTAGCTCACAATTATCAAACACCAGAAATTTATCATGGTATTGCAGATTTCTCAGCAGACTCTCTGGCTCTTGCTGTGGAAGCTTCAAAAACTTCAGCAGATATAATTGTTATGGCTGGTGTACATTTTATGGCTGAAACTGCAAAATTAATGAGTCCGAATAAAAAAGTCTTACTACCTGATATGAAAGCAGGTTGCTCTCTTTCATCTTCAATTACAGGAAAAGATGTAAGATTATTAAAAGAGAAATATCCTGGTGTTCCAGTAGTTTCTTATGTCAATACTTCTGCAGATGTTAAAGCTGAAACAGATGTGTGTTGTACATCTGCAAATGCTGTAAAGATTGTAAAATCTTTAGGAGTTAAGAAAGTAATTTTTCTTCCAGATGATTATCTTGCAAAATATGTTGCCTCTCAAACAGATGTTGAGATCATTTCTTGGAAAGGAATTTGTATTGTTCATGATCAATTTAACGAAAAAGAAATTCGAAGCATTAGAAAGAATAACCCAGGTATAAAAATCATAGCTCATCCTGAGTGTCCACCAGATGTAATCAAGGCAAGTGATTTTGCTGGATCAACTTCAGGAATGATAAACTATGTTAGAGATAATCAACCAAAGAAAGTTATGATGGTTACTGAATGTTCAATGAGTGATAACATTCAAGTTGAGAATCCAAATGTAGAATTTATCAGGCCATGTAACATGTGTCCTCACATGAAAAAAATAACTTTACCTAAAATTTTAGATTGTTTAGAGAATGAAACTGGTGAGATTGTTATGGATCAAGAAACAATAAGTAAAGCAAGAATGTCAGTTGAAAAAATGGTCGCTATTGGTAGATAACTTTTTGTGTCTCAAATAAAACTTAGCGAAAATTTTATAAAAAGTAACGTTAAACTTGCTCTCAATGAAGATTTATATCCATCTGGCGATATTACTTCTGGTTTAATTAAAAATAATAAGGTTATAGAAGCAAAATTAATATCTAACCAAAACGCTGTGATTGGTGGGCTCCTATTTGTTAAATATACATTTTCACTTATTGATAAAAAAATTGAATTTATTGTAAAAACGAAAGATGGATCTTTTGTTAAAAAAAATTCAACAATTGCAATTATTAGAGGAAATAAAAAAAATATTTTAGTAGCAGAGAGAGTTGCACTAAATTTTTTATCGCATATTTCAGGTATAGCTACAAAAACAAATCAATTTGTAAGATTGGTGGGTAAGAAATGTAAAATTTGTTGTACTAGAAAGACTATACCTAATTTAAGAGTTATACAAAAATATGCTGTAAAATTAGGTGGTGGAACT
The DNA here is from genome assembly GCA_902615425.1 of uncultured Pelagibacteraceae bacterium. GTDB lineage: Bacteria > Pseudomonadota > Alphaproteobacteria > Pelagibacterales > Pelagibacteraceae > Pelagibacter. The sequence goes on along the minus strand of CACMPD010000005.1, from coordinate 17,443 downwards.
AATCACAGATTTAATTTAAGTGATGAATTTTTGATAAAAGACAATCATATTGCAAATTCAGACATAAGGGAATTAGTTAGTTTGGCAATCAAAAAAAAAGAAAGGAAAAGAATAACTGTAGAAGTAGACACAATTAAACAGCTTAAGAAAATAATTGGATTAAAATTTGATTGTGTTTTATTTGATAATATGACTATTAAAAATTTAAAATTAGGAGTTAAGCTGGCAAAAAAATATTATCAAACTGAAGCTTCGGGAAATATAAATCTCAAAAAAGTTAAATCGATCGCAAAAACTGGGGTAGATAGAATTTCTGTGGGTAGCATAACTCATAGCGCACCAGCGATTGATTTTAAATTAGAAATTTAATTAACAAATTTTGAAAGATCTGGTTTGAAGTAATTTGGACCTTTCATTACTTTACCATTTTCATTATAAATTGGTTTTCCATTCTCGTCTAACTTGCTCATGTTAGAATTTTGAACTTCATCAAAACACTTATCTAAATCAATTCCAAAAGCATGTCCTGCCCCATAAGTAACATATAAAATATCAGTTAAAGCATCAGCAACCTCTAATAAATCCTTATTATTCATTGCATCTGTAAGCTCACTTAATTCCTCTTTTATTAGATCTAATCGCAGTTTATTGATTTTATCTGTGCTAAATGAAGGTTTATTTTTAACTTCTTGACCAAAGGTTTTCATAAAAATTCCAACCTTACTAAAATTTGACATAATGCTCCTGTAAGTTTTATAAAATTAATGTATATTTATAGTAATTTAATATTTGTCTATTAATCAATGAAATTAAGAAAAGAATTCGATAGTATTGGAACAATTAATGTTCCTAATGATAAATATTGGGGAGCTTCTACACAAAGATCAAAAAAATATTTTGATATTGGTGAGTTTTTAGTTAGACCGGTTTTAATTAAATCTATTGCAATCATTAAAAAAGCTGCTGCTATAGTTCATAGAAAAGAAAAACAAATAGTACCAAAAATTTCAAATGCCATTGTAAAAGCGTCCAACGAAGTAATTAGTGGTAAATTAGATGAACACTTTCCACTAAAAGTTTGGCAAACTGGCTCTGGTACTCAAACTAATATGAATGTAAATGAAGTAATTGCAAATAGAGCGATTGAAATTTTAGGTGGAAGAAAAGGTACAAAAAAACCAGTTCATCCAAATGATCATGTAAATAAATCTCAATCTACCAATGATGTATTTCCTACAGCAATGCATATAGCTATAGCTATGGAAACTAAAAATAAGTTGCTACCATCTCTTGAGCTTTTAAATAAACAATTGAAAAAAAAAGTTTCCCAATTTAAAAATATTGTTAAGGTTGGAAGAACTCATCTTCAGGATGCAACCCCATTATCATTAGGACAAGAGTTTTCGGGATATCAATCTCAATTAGAGGATTGTATTGTAAGAATTAAAAATGCCTTAAATGAAATTTACTATTTAGCTCAAGGTGGTACTGCAGTTGGCACAGGAATTAATAGTAAAAAAGGTTTTGATAAAAAAGTAATAAATGAAATAAAAAAAATAACTAAACTACCCTTTAAACCAACCAAGAATAAATTTGCTGCTTTGGCAGCACATGATGAAATAGTAAATTTTTCTGGAACCTTAAATACTACTGCTGTTAGTTTAATGAAAATTGCAAATGACATAAGATTTTTAGGTTCGGGACCCAGAGCCGGATATGGTGAAATAATTTTACCAGCAAATGAACCAGGTTCATCAATTATGCCTGGAAAAGTAAACCCAACACAATCAGAAGCAGTGACAATGGTTTGTGTTAAAGTAATCGGTAATCATAATGGAATAACAATGGCAGGTTCACATGGACATTTTGAGTTAAATGTTTTTAAACCTTTAATTGCTCACAATATTTTACAATCTATTGATCTTCTTGCAGATAGTACTAAAAACTTTGCTTTATATTGTGTCAAAGGAATTAAAGCAGATAAAGTAAAAATTAAAAAATTTTTGGATAACTCATTAATGCTAGTTACTGCACTAGCTCCTCATATTGGGTATGATAACTCTGCCAAAATAGCTAAGACAGCGCTTAAAAAAGGTACAACTCTAAAAGAGGAAGCTTTAAAAACAAAATTAATTAATGAAAAAGATTTTGATAAAATTGTAAATCCGAAAAAAATGATTCATCCAAAATAAGCTAGTAGAATATCATTTACGAAGTTTTTAAAAGTTACTTTATTAAAAAATTTTTTGCTATTTGAATTAAATTCTGAGACTATTTCTTCAATCTTTTTATTGGATTTATTATCTATTCTTAAATTATCAAAAGTAATTTTCTCCTCATTTAAATCATAATTAAAATCAAGCTCTATTTTTTTAATATTTTTTCTCAAATCTTTTTTTATTTGAAAAAATTTATAGAACTCGTCCTGATTTTTAACATTAAATAATGTTCTCCCATTTAAGTTAATTTTTCCTTTATCAAAATTTAAAAATGAGTCTGAAAAACTTAAATTAACATTTTCTTTCCAGATTATATTTGAATTTGAAAAATTATAATTTCCTTCCTCTATTTTCAGTTTTATTGATAAATCCGAAAATCTATCAAAGTCGTAAACATTTTTTACATCAAAATTTATTAAAGCATTAAGATTTTTATTATTTAAAATTTGGGATTTTAAAATTTCCATAAAAAAAGGGTTTTCTATAAGATCTTTAATTCGAAAAGTCTGATATTTAAAATTTGAAACCAAGTAAAATGGCTTAAATTCTATTAACCCTTTAAATGTTTTATTATTATCTTTTGAAATAATATCTAAAGTGTTTTTATTAATTTGATATTCAAAGGTATTGTTTTTATTTTTAAAACTTATTTTCAAATTTCCAGTATCATTTTTCTTTTTATAATCTGTCTCATTTTCAATTTTTAAAACCAGTTTTTTAGAAACGAATTCAAAATCTAAAATTTCATTTAATTTGTCATTTCCTATTATTAATTTATAGGGAACATTAAAAACTTTATTTTTTGAAACTAAAACATTTTTCAAATTTTTAAGATCATAATAAAACTGACTATCATTTATTTGATTGATAAATAAAACTTCATCATTTTTGTTAGTAAAAAAAATATTACTTCTTTTAATTTTTAACTTATTCCGATTTGGTTCTGTTTTAAGAAGATTTGTAAAAAAAATTAAGTCAGACTTTTTTAAATTAAAATCAACTTTATCGAGAAGTATATCTTGAGTTTGGATTTGATTAAATTTGAAAAAATTTTTAAAATTAATGTAAATTCTAAAATTTTTAACTTCTCCAATTTTTTTTTGATCGTTAAGTATAAGTAAGTTTTTTGAGCTAAAATGCGGTTTAGGAAAAAAATTATATCGTATCTCACTATCAAATTTTACTATTACATTATATTTTTGATAAATTTGATTCTTTATTTCTTTCTGGATCAATTCTTTATTGTAAGCAGTGGGTATTAAAAAATACACAAGTGTCAAAAATATAATTGAAATGATGACTAAAAAAACTTTATTATCCTTATCAAACCTTAATCTTTTTATGTCTAATATGAAGCGTCTTAATCTATTGAAATAACTTTCTAATAAATTATTTATAGATAAAATTTGTTTTCCAATTTTTTTTGATAAAAAATTTTGTTTTCTCATATAAATTGAAACAAGTTATAATTTAAAATAAAAAATGTTAAACTCTGAATATTTAAAAAATCTCAATAAAGCTCAAAAAGAGGCAGTTACATATCTTGATGGACCTCTTTTAATCGTTGCTGGAGCTGGCTCTGGAAAAACTAAAGTACTAACAACAAGGATAGCAAATATAATTAATGAAAAAAAAGCTTACCCTAATCAAATACTAGCAGTAACATTCACCAATAAAGCAGCCAAAGAAATGCAAATTAGAGTAAGCAAAATTTTAGGCTCTTCAGCAACAGGTTTATCATGGCTTGGAACTTTTCACTCTATTTGCGCAAAACTTTTAAGAAAACATGCTCCAGCAGTAAATCTTAATTCAAATTTTACAATAATAGACACTGATGACCAAACGAGGCTAATTAAAAATATATGTAAAGCAGAAAATATTGATATTAAACAATTAGCTCCAAGATATATTCTTGCAATAATTGATAAGTGGAAAAATAAAGGATTTTATCCAAGTGAAGTGATAATCAATCAAAAGGATATTTACGAAAAAACTATATTGCCAATTTATAAGATTTATCAACAGAAGTTAATTGATTTAAACTCATGTGACTTTGGTGATCTAATTCTTCATGCAGTCAAAATCCTCGAAAAAAATAAAGATATAAGAGAAATTTACTCAAAAAATTTTAAATATATTCTAGTTGATGAATATCAAGATACAAATTTTATACAGAGTAAATGGCTTAAATTACTTTCAGAAAAAAATAAAAATATTTGCTGTGTAGGAGATGATGATCAATCAATTTATAGTTGGAGAGGAGCAGAAATAAAAAATTTTTTAGAGTTCGATCAAGTTTATGAAAATACAAAAGTGATTAGACTAGAGGAAAATTATAGATCCACTGAAAATATTCTAGCAGTAGCATCGAGCTTGATAGCAAATAACGAAAATAGAGTTGGCAAAACATTAAAGACAACTTTAAATGAGGGTGAATTAGTCAAGTTAAATTGTTATAAAAACGGAAAAGACGAGGCTATTGGAATTTCAGACGAAATTGAAAAAATAAAAAAAGAATATTCATATAATAATATTACCATTCTGGTAAGAGCGATATTTCAAACAAGAGAATTTGAGGAAAGATTTTTAAAAATTGGACTACCTTACAGAATTTTAGGAGGAATAAAATTTTATGAGAGAGCTGAAATAAAAGATTGTGTTGCATATTTAAGATTAGTTTACCAAGAAAAAGATGATTTAGCTTTTGAAAGAATTGTTAATAATCCAAAACGCTCGATTGGTGATAGTACGCTAAAAAGTATTCATGAGTTTGCAAAAAAGCAAAAAGATTGTTTAGAGATTTCTTCAAGAAAAATGATAGAAGAAAACTTGATTAAACCTAAAGCGAAAATTGGTTTAACATCCTTTTTAGATTTAATTTCAAAATGGAGAAATGATCTAACAATAAAAAAAGTGGGTCATGTTAAATTATTACAAACTATTCTTGATGAATCTGGATACTCAGCAATACTCAAAAATAAAAAAGATCTAGAAAATGAAAACAGACTTGAAAATATAAAAGAATTGTTAAGCGCGATGAAAGAATTCGATAATTTGGAAAGTTTTTTAGATCATGTTTCACTAGCAACATCAATTGATCAAGAATGGGAAGGTGAAAAGGTTAATATGATGACAATGCACGCCGCAAAAGGTCTTGAGTTTGATGTAATTTTTTTACCTGGTTGGGAAGAAGGACTTTTTCCCCATCAAAAATCTATCGAAGAAAAGGGCCAGAGTGGTTTAGAAGAAGAAAGAAGGCTGGCTTATGTCGGTTTAACCAGAGCTAAAAAAAAAGTAGTAGTATCTTTTTCGATGAATAGGTTTTACCAAGGTGATTGGATGGATAGTATGGCGTCAAGATTTATTGACGAATTACCAGATAAATATTTAGAAAAAAATTCTTTTTTCGATGAAACTAAAGAAGAGATAGAAGAATTTGAATTTAATCAAGATATTGAAAATGAAAGCGGTATAAATAGTCCTGGATGGTTAAGATATCAAAAAAGAATTAAATGATTAATAATCGAATAAACACACTAGTAAGTAAATTTAAGGAATACAATATAGATGGATATATTATTCCCAAAAATGACGAATTTTTTTCAGAATACGCTACAAACGATAGGCTTAAAACTATCTCAAACTTTTCTGGCTCTGCTGGCTATTCAATCATTTTAAAAAAGAAAAACTATTTATTTGTTGATGGGAGATACACTATACAAGCAAAAAAAGAAGCGGGCAAAAACTTTCAAATTATAGAATTCCATAAAATTATTAATTGTAATTTGTTCAAAAATTTGACAATAGGTTTTGATCCAAAGTTCTTTACATCTATTCAAATTAAGAGGTTTTTTTATAAGAATAATAAAGTCAAAAGCATTGGGTCAAATTTAATTGATCAAATTCACAAAAATAAAGTTAAATCTAGTAAACCTTTTTTTTCTCTTAAAAACAAAATAGTTGGAGAAAACTATAAGAATAAAATAAAAAAAATAAGGAAATACTTAAACAAAAATAAATCAGATTATTTATTTATCACAGCACCTGAAAATGTTGCATGGCTTCTTAATATAAGGGGACATGACAATCCAAATAGTCCTATTCCTAACTGTCAATTAATCATAAACAATAAAAAAAGTTTTTATTTGATTTCATCTAAGAATAAAGTTTCAAAGTTAATTAATGAAAAAAAAATAAAATCTGATCAAGTAATTGAGCCAAAGAATTTCAATAAATTCATTTCAAATCTTAAAGGTAAAAAAATTATAGTTGATAAAAATACTTGCTCAATTTTTTTTGAAAATATTCTAAAAAAAAAATTCAAAATTTTTAGTATTGTAGATCCAATTTATTCACTAAAATCATTAAAAAACAAAACAGAAATAAAAAATATGTTAAATGCTCATATTTTTGATGGTGTTGCATTAACAAAATTTATTTATTGGATTAAAAACATTAACAAAAAAACAATTACTGAGTTTGATGCACAAAATAAATTAGAAAATTTTAGAAAAAGAAATAAAAGTTATTTATATCCAAGTTTTGATACTATTGCTGGTGCCGGAGGAAATGGAGCTATTGTTCATTATAGAGCAACAAAAAAAAATACAAAAAAAATTGATAAAAAAGATATTTTTTTATGTGATTCTGGGGGTCAATATAAATATGGTACGACAGATGTGACTAGGACAATTTGTTTCTCAAAACCCAAAAAGAATATAAAAAATATTTTCACACGGGTATTAAAAGGTCATATTGCGGTTGTAAAATCTAATTTAAATAAATATTCCTTTGGTTATCTGATAGATTTAAGGGCAAGAAAATTTTTAAAAGAGATCAACTTAGATTACCAACATGGAACTGGACATGGTGTAGGTTTTTTTCTAAATGTGCATGAGGGACCCCAAGGTATCTCTAAATTTAATAAGATAAAGTTACTTGAGGGAATGATTTTAAGTAATGAACCAGGATATTATAAAAAAGATAAATTTGGGATTCGTATAGAAAATTTGATTTATGTTAAAAAAGATAGAAATAAATTGTATTTTGAAAATTTTACTCTAGCTCCAATTGACAAAGATTTAATAAATTTCAATTTATTAACAAATGATGAAAAAAATTACCTTTGGAGATATAATTTAGATATTTACACAAAACTTCATAAATATTTAAACCCGAGTGAAAAAAGATGGTTAGCTACTTTCATTCAGTAATTTAAACAATTCCGATTGATCTATAATTTTAATCTTTAACTCATTTGCAGCTTCAACTTTGCGTTTAGTGGGTTTCTCTCCAATTATCAGATAATCAAGTTTTTTTGAGACATTACTAATTATTGTCCCTGAATTTTTTTCTATTAAAGACTTAGCTTCCGCTCTACTCATGCCTGTTAATTTTCCTGTAAACATAAATATCTTATCGCTTAATACACCATCTTTTTTATTTTCTACAGTTTTCTTGATTTTTAGAATTTTTTGAAGATCGTGAATTACCTTTAAGTTAGTCTTATTCAAAAAAAATTTTTTTAAAGAAGTTATTTGAGTTTCACCGATCCCATCAATATTTAATAAATCATCAATTTTATTTTCTTTAGAGAGATTCATGAAATTTTCAGGACTTTTTAGTGTTTTGGCAATCAATTTAGCATTTTCAAAACCAATGTGTCTTATTCCGAGAGCATATATAAATTTTTCAAAAGAAATATTTTTCTTTTCTTCAATTGCATATTTTAAATTAGCAACAGATTGTTGCCCCCATCCATCCATTTTTTTTATTTTTTCATAATTCAAAACAAAAATATCTTGTGGTAATCTAATCATTTTCAGTTTCCAAAAATTTTCTACAATTTTTTTTCCAAAACCATCAATATTAAAAGCTTCTTTTGATACAAAGTGCTTAATTTTTTCTATAGTAATTTTATCACATTCATATCCCTCACTAGAACATCTTCTTACTGCATCTTTTTTTTTAGTAATCGAATTGTATTCTTTAATTGTTCTAGCCCCACAAGATGGACACTTGATTGGAAAAATATATTTTTTTAAGCTCTTTTTTCTTTTTTTAAAATCTACCTCAATTATATGTGGAATAACATCCCCTGCTCTCTCTACGACTACTATATCTCCTATTCTTATATCTTTCCTTATTATTTCATCTTCATTATGAAGTGTTGCATTCGATACAACTACACCACCAATATTAATTGGTTTTATTTTTGCAACAGGTGTCAATGCCCCTGTCCTACCAACTTGAATCTCAATATTTAAAATCTTTGAAATACCTTTATTAGAAGAAAACTTGTGTGCAATAGCCCAACGAGGTGAATTTGCTACGTTGCCTAAACGTTTCTGTAAATCAAAACTATTTATTTTGTAAACGATACCATCAATGTCAAAATCAATCTCATTTCTTTTTTTTTCTATTTCATGGTAATTTTTCATCAAATTTTTAATACCTTTTATAATTTTATTTAATGGATTTGTTTTAAAACCCCACTCACTTAATTGTTGTAAGTAGTTGCTTTGATTTTTTATTTCAATATTATCTACATACCCAAATGTGTAAGCAATAAACTTTAAAGGAATTTTCTTTGTATCTTTAGGATTTTTTTGTCGTAATGATCCAGATGCAGCATTTCTTGGATTAGCGAACTTGTCTTTAAGATTTTCAAAATCTTTATTTTGAATAAATACTTCACCCCGAATATCTATTTCATTAGGAAAATTTTCAGCTGAAATATTTTTAGGAATATCATCAATTGTCATTAAATTATTTGTAATATCTTCTCCTTCTTTACCGTCACCCCTTGAAAGTCCCATTATAAATTTTCCTTTTTTAAAAATTAATGAAGCAGAAATACCATCAATCTTAGGTTCAGCACTATACTCTAACTCATTAGAGTTTTTTTGGTCTAAAAAATTATTAATTTTTTTTTCAAAATTTATTAGATCTTCCTCATCAAATGCATTTGAGAGTGAAAGCATTGGGACTCTGTGTAAAACTTTTTTAAAAGTTTTAGATGGTTTAAAACCTACTATTTTTGAGGGTGAATTTTCGCTCTCCAAAAAGTCGTATTTTTTTTCTAAAAATAATATATCTGCTTTAAGTTGATCATACTCATCATCATTTACCAAAGGTTTGCTAAGATTGTAATAATGTTTATTTAGTTTTACTAAATTTTGAATTTTATCATTATATCTTTTTTTAATCTTATTTTTATCCATCTCATTCTAAAAGAGTTTTAAATTTTTTTATAAGACCTCCACTCTTTTTTTGATAGGTATTAAATCTTTCTTTTTTTCTTTTTTTGTAGGTTTTATCAAATAAACTATAAGAATTTTCATACCACTTTGAGGATTGATAGTTGTAGCCTAATAATTGTGCATATTTTTCAGCCTCATCAATTAGACCAATTGTATAATGTACTTCAACTAATCTATGCAAAGCTTCTTCCGCATAAATAGTAGTATCATAATTATCAATTATCTCTCTAAATCTGTTTATTGCAGGTATCCATTTTTTTTTATCAAAATAATATCTGCCTAGATACATTTCTTTAGCTGCAAGAATATCGTCTATAAGATCTATCTTAAATTCTGCGTCAATAGCATACTCTGTATTAGGATAATTTTTTATAATTATATTGAAATTTTCTTTAGCATTTATAATTGATTGTAAATCTTTTTTCTCATCTACAATTTGCTCATAATAACAAACTGCTAATAAATAATACACATAACCCAGATCTTTATGAGAAGGGTAAACTTTCAAAAATCTTTTTAACTCAGCTATTGCATCACCATAATAATCTTGTGTGTAATAAGAATATGCAGCCATTAAAGCTGATTGAGGTGCTGAGTCAGCTTGAGGGAATAATATTTCTGCCTCATTAAATTTTTTTGCTGCAAATAAAACATCACCATCATTCAAAGCCTCCATGCCATCTTTGTAAGCTTCCTCTACTTGTAATTCCAAACTTTTTTCCTTAATTAAAGTATTTTTTGAGACTTCTTTTGAACAAGAGCCAAATAAAATAAGAATTAAAAAACAAACTAAAATCTTTAATTTGAACATAGTTATTTTATACAGACTTAGCTGAAAATTTCAAAGATCAATATATGTTAAGCAATTGATCTTAATAAGCTTTTATTTAGAATTGTATGTGGAAGATTTCTTTCTTGTATCTCAATTATTGAAAAGTTTTCTTTATTTTCAAACACCTTCTTTAACAACTGATTAGTCAGAAAATGGCCACCTTGTGAACAGTTTACATTTCCAATCATTCTATAACCGCTTGTGTATAGATCGCCAATACAATCAAGTATTTTGTGATTAACAAACTCTTTGGGATTTCTAAGATTTCCAGAATTTAAGATTTCATTACCCTTAACAACTATTGCATTATCTAAACTCCCACCTTTTGCGAGACCTTTTTCTTTGATTTTCTCTACATCGTCGAATAAACAAAAAGTTCTTGAGTTAAAAATATCTGCTAAATCATCTTCGTACACATTTATTTTATTTTGTTGATTTCCAATCAAACAATCCTCAAACTTTAATTTAAAGTTAATATCCAAACTTAATTTTGAAGGCTCAATAGAAATAAACTTCTCTCCGTGATTATATCTTATTTTTTTAAGTATTTTGATTATCTTAATAGGTGCTTCACTTTTTTCTAATCCACAACTTTTTAAAATTTCTATAAATTCTTTAGCTGATCCGTCTAAAATTGGTACCTCTTCATTGTTTATTTCCACAAGTGCATTATCAATCCCTAATCCAAATAAAGCACCCATTAAATGTTCTATAGTTGATACTTTTACTCCGTACTCGTTAGATATAGTTGTATTTAATAATGTATTAGTTACATTATTAAAACTTGGATAAACATAATTGTTTGATTGTAAATCTACTCTTTTAAAAACAATTCCTGTATTTGGTTCAGAGGGTTTTACTAATACTTTAGCTAATTTTCCATTATGAAGTCCAACTCCACTAAAAGTTGCTATTTTTTTTAAAGTTTTTTGATTTAACAATGACACATGGAGCTTTTAATATGTTAAGTAAAAAAACTAAAAACAACAAATATTACAGTAAACTACTAATTAATTAAAAAAATTAAAGAATCTCTCAAAAAAACCTTGTTTTTTGTTAATTTTACCAACCATCAAAACCTCATTGCTATTATGGCCTGAAATAATTCTACTAGCTGTTGTAAAAATACTATTATCTGTATTGTCTTTAAATTTTTCTAAATAATTAGCACTTAAAATTTGATTTAACGAAATGTGATATTTATTTAATATCTTTTCTATATTTTCAATTAAATTTTTTGAAAGGCAGATAAATTCTGTATCTAAAGAAAAAATATTGCAATTAACATTTTCTGGTAAAGTTTTATAATTTTTATTGTCTATCACGTATTTTTCTATAAGAAAATGTATAACTTTCTCATTTTGTAAATTTGATTGACACAAATTTTTTAAATCACTTAATGGATGAATTAAAGCATCTGAGTTTATAAGATTTCCATTATTATCTTTTTTGATTGACAGTTTAATTGAATGAAATTCCTTACTATCCAAGATAACATATATATCTTTAATAAAACTATTTAATTTTTTTTCAATTTTAAATATATTAGATTCTAAAAATTCATCCAATTTAATCAATTTTAATTCTATTAAATTTTCTTTTATTTCAAATTTTTCACAAAAAATTTTCTCATTTGTAGTATTGTTGGTAACATAAATCATATATTGAGTAGTATTTATATAAAGATAAGTTTGAAAACCTGTTTCTCTAATCATTTATAATAATTTGATTTTTTTGACGCATATCCAAAATTTTTATATTACTAAATTCTATATCTTCAAGTAAATCAATTGATAAATTTAAGGTCTTTTTAATTCCTGTGATTGGTAATTTAATTAAAACTCCTGAGATCATTTCAATATCCCATCGACCAGAGGGAAAATAATAAAAATTTTTGATATTATTGTATTTAAAATTAGTTTGAAAAATAATATTTTTGAATTCTAAAAATTTTTCTGTTTCAAAATTTCCAAAAATATAAGGTAAATTTTGAGAATAGTCTTTTGTATGAATAAATTTCCCATTAGATCCAACTAAATAATTTTTTCCATTTATATTAGTAGATGCTAAAAAATCTGTTTTTTCAATTTTGATTTCAAGAGATGATGGATATCTTTTAAATACTTCATATTCTTCAATTAAATTATTAGAGTTTAATATTTCTTTTATCTGGGATTTTTGAATAGATAATAGGTTATTAAATTTAGTCAAATTCGTGATTTTGAGAAATTCATTATTATCAAATTCTATTCCTTCTATATTAACTATATCAATTTTAGGAAGTTCAAAATTTTTTAAATTTTTGTTATTGAAAGTGCCAAGAATGATTACTAATGAAATATAAAAAATAATTTTCCTATTTATTTGTTGAAGCATCTTTCAAAATTAATTCAATAAGTTTAATAAAACTTATACCACGAAATGCAGCAATCTCAGGTACTAAAGAAAGTTTTGTCATTCCTGGCTGAGTATTAATTTCTAAAAGATAAAACTTACCCTTGTAATATTTGAAATCTGATCGGGTAACTCCTCGACAACCTATTAAATTATGTGCTTTGTAAGAAATTTTCATTATTTGCTCGTATTTTTTTTTTGGTAAATCCACTGGTATAATATGTTCCGTTTTTGCTTTTGGATTATATTTTGCCTGATAATCATAAAATTTTCTTTTTGGTTTTAATTCAATTGCACCAAGTTTCTTAGAACCAATCATCGCAGCCTGAATCTCTCTACCAGGTATAAATTCTTCAATAATTATTTTTTTATAATCTTCTAAATACATCAATTTTTGTTTAATATCTTTTTTTGTACATATAAACACATTTACACTTGAACCCTCATTGATTGGTTTTATCACAACTGGAAATTTAAATTTTTTTTCAATGGTTCTAACAACATTTTTTTCATCCTTGCCGAAAGAAAAGGTAAAGAATTTTGGAGTCAATATTTTATTCTTTATAAAAATTTTTTTGGATAACACTTTATCCATTGCTATTGATGATGAAATTACACCTGAATGAGTATAAGGAATTTTAAAACTCTCTAATATTGTTTGTATATAACCATCCTCACCAAACTGACCATGCAACGCATTGAAAATTTTGTTTGGTCTAAATTTTTTAATAACATCAAATAACTGGAAATTTGGCTCTGCTATTTTTACAAAATAATTATTTTTTTTTAATTCCTTAGCTACTTGTTTTCCAGTATCAAGACTGATTGCTCTTTCTTTCGAAATTCCACCTGAAATTATTAATATTTTTTTCAAATTATTTTAAAATCTTAATTTCTTTTTCTAATTTTATACCAGTTTTTTCTAAAACCTCTTTTGATACAAATTCAATTAAATTGTTCATATCATTAAAAGAAGCGCTACCCTTATTTACGAAAAAATTACAATGTTTTTCTGAAATACAGGCATCGCCAAAACTTTTGTCTAAAGGAACTGACTCCTTAATTAACTCCCAAACTTTCTTATTTGTTTGTGATTTAGGATTTTTAAAAGTGCTTCCACTAGTTTTGATTCTAGTAGGTTGTGCTTTTTCCTTTTTTTTAATTAAATTCTCAATTTCATTTTTTATCTGAGAAAAATTAGACTTTGATCCTTTAAATGAAGCACTTAAAAAAATCAAATCATCAGATAAGTTACTTTTTCTATACTCAAATTTTATTTCTTTACTTGGGATAGTAATGATATTTCCAGATTTATCGATTGCTTGAACTGATATCAATATATCTTTAAATTCTTTATTAAAACAACCTGCGTTCATTCTAATTCCACCTCCTATTGTGCCCGGTATACAAGATAAAAACTCAAATCCGCTGAGACTATTTTTTACAGCAAAATCTGATAAAGACTTGTCAGTCACAGCACTTCCAGCAATAATCACATCATCTCCAAGAAGTGAGATATTATTAAAATTTTTTCCTAATTTTATAACTATACCATCAAATAAATCATCGGATATTAAAGTGTTAGAACCAGCTCCAAGAATAAATATTTTTTCCTGATTATTTACTATTTTCAAAAATTTAATCAGTTCATGAAGATTATTAGCTTTAAAAAAAACTTTTGTTTTTCCACCAATGTTAAACCAATTTTTTTTTTTAAGATCGTGCTCAAATCTTATATTTTCATCAAATTCTCTAAATAAAGTTTTTAGTTGGTCTAATTTCATTATATTAATTTTGGCAGTTCTCTCATCCAATTAGAGATAGTGCCCGCACCCATTCCAATAACAATTTTTTTTCCATTCATATTTTTTTTGATAAATTTGGCTAGTTGAAAATTATCATTTACTAAAAATAATTTTACTTTTGAATTTTTTATTAACTCTTTAGCAAAATTTATATAATTAAATCCTAACTTAATTTTTTCTCCCGCTGAATATACGGGGCATAGAACAACAATATCAGCATTCTTAAACGCAAAAGAGAATTCTTTTCTTAAATCTTTAAGTCTTGACACTCTATGTGGTTGAAAAATGCAAACTTTTTGATAATCTTTATAAACCTTGTTAACACCATCCAAAACTACTTTTATTTCAGTTGGATGATGAGCATAATCATCATAAAAATCAATGTTGTTGTAAGTAAATATTTTATTAAATCTTCTTTGAACACCTTTAAAATTTTTTAATCCTTTTTTTATATCAGAAATTGAAATACCAATAGTAATTGCAACAGCAGTAGCTGCAACAGAATTTCTTACATTATGAATACCCAGTAATGGTATTCTTATTTTTTTAATCTTTATTTTTTTCTTATTTGGGACATTTACTAATATATCAAATTCTGTAAAATTTTTATTTTGATTAATATTTTTAATAAAAAAATTTGATTTTGGATTAAGTCCGTAGGTATAAAAATTTCTACTCCTTAATTTTTTAATTATCTTATTATTTACAGGGTCATCTAAACAAATAAATGATTTTCCAAAAGAAGGAACTTTTTTTATAAAATTAATAAAATATTTCTCTAAATCATCCATAGATTTGTAAAAATCCATATGCTCTCTGTCTATATTTGTAATAATTGAATAAGTAGGAGGTATATGAAGGAAACTGCCATCAGACTCATCTGCTTCCAAAACTGTCCAGTCACTCTTTCCTAACTTAGCAGTATTTTTAATAGAATTTATAACCCCTCCATTAATAATTGTTGGATCTAATTTAGTTTTTTGCAGTATTGAGGTGATTAAAGAAGTTGTTGTGGTCTTACCATGTGAACCAACTACAACAATATTTTTCATAAGAGAAACAATATGAGCTAACATTCTTCCTCTGGTAATAATTGGAAGTTTTTTTCTTCTAGCTTCAATATATTCTGAATTATTTTTTTTTATTGCTGAGGAAATGACTGCTATTGTTGCATTCTTTAAATTTTGTTTTTTTTGACCAATAAAAACTTTTATTTTTTCTTTTTTCAATCTATCTATATTTTTATTTGATGATAGGTCACTACCTTGAACTTTAAATCCTTTACCTTTCATAATTAAAGAAAGTCCACTCATGCCAATACCGCCAATGCCAATGAAGTGAATAACCTCAGTTTTTGCTAATTCAATTTTCATTAATTATATTTAATATTTTTTGATTTACATTAGTCCAAGTATTTTTGTAATTTAATTTTTTTAAATTTTCCTTTTTTTGTAAAAATTCAGAATTATTAGATAATATATTGGTTAAAAGTTGCTCTATATTGTCCTCAAATGTCTCTTGATTAAGAAGCCAACAACATTCTTTTTCTTTATAAAATAAAGCATTTTCAAATTGATGATTATCCTTAGAGTTTGGTAATGGTACTGCGATAAATGGTATGTTTAATAAAGATAATTCAGCTAAAGTTGAAGCACCGGATCTAGTTATACAAACATCTGAATTATTAATTATTTCTTCAAAATTTTTGTTGAAACTGAAGATTAAACATTCAACATTATTTTTATCATAGAAATTTTTTAAATTGAGAATATTTTTTTCATTTGTTTGTTGTAAAATTCTGATTGGGTGTTTTTTTGAAATATTAACAATTTTGTTTTTTAGATTAATATCAAAGATATTTGCTCCCTGACTTCCTCCAACAATCAACAAATTTATTTTTTGATGGTTAAAATTTTTTCGTTTTAAACTATAAAATTTTTCTCTTACCAAGGGAAATATAGTTTCGATTTTATTTTCATATTTTGATGGAAAATGTTTTATATTTTCTTTGTAACAAATTATTTTTTTACACGAGCTTAAAAAAAATTTATTTGCTCTACCCAAAACTTGATTGGGTTCTAACAGGTAAATCTTTAATCTTAAGAATTTTGCTGCTAATAACAATGGAAGAGACATATAACCCCCGGTAGAGAATAATTTCTCAATATTATTTTTTTTTAATAACAAAAATGATTTTATTGTCAGTATAATTACTAATATGAAATTGATTGGAAATAAAAATATATTATTTAACCTTGGGGTATCAATAATTCTTAATTGATAATTTTCATCATTTAAATATTTTAAGCCCCTCTTATCAGTTGTGATTATTACTTTTGCATCTCTAGACAAATGTTCATAAAGTATTACTGCGGGAATTACATGGCCCCCTGATCCTCCTGTAGTTATCAAGTAATTTTTATTCATTTTGATTTAGATTTCTTTTTGTAAAATTCAAAATTATTCCAGATAAAATTGAAATACTTATTATTGAGGAACCACCATAACTTATAAATGGTAATGTCATACCAGTTGTAGGAAATAATCTTATATTTACTCCAATATGAATTATGGTTTGCATTAATATAAGGCTTACAGATCCAACTAAAATTAATTTAATAGTTTCATCATTTTCAAAATTAACTTTTTTAAACACTGAGTAAATAAATACTAAAAACAATAAAAAGATTAAAATTATGGCAATTACACCAAACTCTTCAGAAATTACTGAAATAATATAATCTGTATGTGCCTCTGGAACTCTATTTTTTAAAGTCCCCTCACCTATACCTTTCCCAAAAAAGCCTCCACTCGTAATAGATTCTAAAGCTTTGTCTGATTGAAAATTGTAAGTTCCGGTTTCGGAGTCTATAAAAGATATTAATCTATTTTTAATGTATGTAAATTTTGAAACAAAAAAAATTAAGTAAA
>CACMPD010000004.1 GCA_902615425.1 uncultured Pelagibacteraceae bacterium | reverse complement strand
TTCAGGATCTATCTCAGCTTTATAACGTTTCTTAATCCATCTTGTTACAGCTTGTCGACACTCTGGTATTCCATTTGACATCACATATCCATGATGACCATCATCCAAAGCTTTTTTTGCCGCTTCAACAACATGTTTTGGTGTTTTAAAATCTGGTTGTCCTAGACCTAAATGGATCATCGGCTTACCTTGGGCCTCTAATTTCTTTGCCTCTGCCAATACAGAAAAAGCAGACTCAGTTCCTAATCTATCTAAACTCTTTGCTAGTTCCATAACTTTTATATTTTATTAGAAATTCTATAAATTAATTTTGAACTATTCAACTCTTTTAAGTTCTTACATCCCATTAAAACCATATTTCTATTTATTTCCTCGTACATTTTCTTAAGTAAGTGCTCAACACCTAATTGTCCCCCTGCGGCTAAAGAGAACAAAAACATTTTACCAAAACTACAGGCTTTTGCGCCTGCAGCGATTGCTTTTAATACATGAGTTCCTCTTCTAACTCCCCCGTCTAATATGATTTCCAATTTATCTCCAACTGCATCTGAGATTGCTTTGACTTGATCGAATGGCGATCTTGATCCATCAAGTTGTCTTCCACCATGGTTTGAAATCATGATTGCCGTACAACCAATATCTATTGCTTTTTTCGCATCTTCAACGGACATAACACCTTTTAGTGCAAAGGGTCCATTCCATTTCTTCACACAATATTCTGCGTCCTTCCAGTTCATTGCTGGATCATATTGTTCATTAATGTACTCTATAACTGATTTTGCAATATTGGTGCCCTTATCTGTTTTTGTAGCCACATTTGCTAATTTAAATTTCCCATGTGTAAGATAATTAAATACCCAACTAGGATGAAGAGCAAAACTCATTAAACTTTGTAAAGTTAACTTTGGAGGGGTTGTAAAACCTGTTCTATGATCTCTTTCTCTGTTACCTGCTACTAAAGTATCTACAGTTAAACACATTCCATCAAATCCTGATCTTCTACAACGATCAATTAAATCATCAGTGATAGATTGATCTTTGTGAACATAAAGTTGAAATAACTTTGGTCCACCTGAAATATTTGAAATTTCTTCTATAGTATTATTTGCCATCGTAGACATACTATAAAATGTTCCAAACTTATCAGCTGCTCTAGCAGATGCTTTGTCACCGTCATGATGATAAAGTCTTTGCATGGCACATGGTGATAAAAAGAGTGGCATATCAATTTTTTTTCCAAAAATAGTTGTTGAAAGATCTGGTTTTCCAACACTTGCTAAAATATTAGGAACTAAATCGCATTCATCAAAAGATTTTGTGTTTCTTTTGAGTGTTATTTCATCATCTGCACCACCATCAATATAGTGAAATATTGGTGAAGGTAATTTTTTTTTTGCAAGTTTTCTAAAATCGTCAAAATTATAACAATTTTGTAAACTCACTATTTTCTAAATCTAAGATTATTTCTATTAAGATCTGAAATTTTTGTACATCCCATGAGCTTCATATCTCTAACTAACTCAGATTTATACAACTCAAGAGCTCTTTCGACGCCTGGTTGGCCTGCTGCTGCAAGCGCATAAAGATAAAGTCTTCCACCAGAACATGCTTTTGCACCAAGAGATAATGCTTTAAGCATATGTGTTCCTCTATGAATTCCTCCTTCACATATAACATCAAGTTTATCCCCAACTGCATCAACAATTTCTGCGAGCTGATCAAATGGTGATCTCGATCCATCAAGTTGTCTGCCACCATGATTTGAAACCATTATACCAGTACACCCAATATCAACTGCTTTTTTAGCATCTTCTACACTCATTATTCCTTTAAGTGCAAAATGACCTCCCCATTGAGAACAAAGTTTTTCAGCATCTTTCCAATTCATAGATTGATCTAACATTGTTGAAAAATAATTTCCTATGGAAGAGTTTGTGCTTGTACCTTCTTTTACAAAGTCTTGGAGGTGAGGTAATTCAAATTTACCTTTTGTTAAATAATTTATTCCCCACATTGGTTTAGTCGCAAAACTAAATAAGCTTGATAGAGTCAATTTCGGCGGAGAGGTAAAACCAGTTCTTAAATCTCTTTCACGATTTCCTCCTGTAATGGTATCGACTGTTAGAGCCATTACATCAAATTTTGCAGCCTTAGCTCGCTCTAAACAAGAGTCATTTAAACCTCTGTCTTTGTGAAAATAAAACTGAAACATTTTGGGTGTATCAATCAAAGAGGATATTTCCTCTACGCTAACAGTTGCTAATGCAGAAACACCAAACATTGTATTAAATTTTTTAGCTGCTTTACCAACTGCTCTTTCACCATCATAATGAAAAAGTCTTTGTAATGCTGTTGGTGAAAGATAAAATGGTAAATCCAATTTTTTACCAAAAATTGTTGTGGACAAATCTACATTCTCAACACCTCTTAAAACATTTGGAACTAAATCTACATCGTCAAAGGCACTTGTATTTCTAGCATATGTAATTTCATCGTCAGCTGCACCATCAATATAATGAAAAATAGGCGATGGAAGCTTTAGCTTAGCAAGTTTTCTAAAATCACCAAAATTGTGACAATCTTTCAATCTCATTATCATAGAATGTTTGTTTAAAAGGTTTTAAGAAAATTAAACATATAACTATTTGCCCCAGGATTTTTATCTCCCAAACTTGCATTGGATAAATGATTATATGATAAGCCTAATTGGCTATTTTGGAATAAATCTAAAGAAATCTGAACTTCGCTTTTAAATTCTAATAAATGTCCAAGATCTTTGCCATCTCCCTGACTATAAAGTCCTGGGGTAAAACTTGGTATAATATTTAAGGCTCCCAAGGAATATTGTGCTTGCACACCAGTGTACAGGTAAGCTGCACTATCAGCAGTAAACATAAATCCTGTTATTGGAGAAAGATTACCAAGAAAAGTATCTCTGTTTAAATCAGTATTCTGATGTTGAAACCCAATTAAAGCAGATCTCTTTCCATTATCACTAAAGTCAAACATCCCTGAATAAATATTAAACTTTGTATTATCATTACTTACTTTAGTATCTTCTGCAATAATTGAAGAAGAAATTAAAAAAGACAATATTACCAAGTAACAAATTCTTAGATAATTCATAATTTTTTTTTATTTAATATAACTTTCTTGAGTATTATTGCACCACCAAATACAAACATCAATATAGGTAATAACCAAAGAAAATAGGTATTTTTACTGAATCCTGGATCATAAAGAATCCAATCTCCATATTTATTTTTAAGATAAGCATATATTTGTTTTTCATCTAAGCCTTCATTTAATTTTTTTTCTACTAAAATTTTTAAACTATTAGCAAATTCAGAATCTGAATCGTAAACTGATTGTCCTTGACAAATTAAACATCTTAAATTTTTTGTTATTTCAATTTCTAAGTTTTTAGCTTTTAAATCAGAAGAAGAAAAACAAATCAAAAAAGTTACAGAAACTAAAAATTTTAAAATATTCATTTTGTCAATTCTTTTATCTCAGAAAGTATTTTTTCATTCAATGGACCAATAATTTTTTTAATAATTAGATTATTTTTAATTAGAAATGTTTCAGGTACTCCATAAGCACCCCATTCAATTGCTATTGTACCATCATTATCAAAAAAAATTAAATCGTATGGATTATCTAAATTTATCAAAAAATTTTTTGCATTATCAAAATTATCTTTATAGTTTTGTCCAATAATTTTGATATTCTCTTTTTTACTTAAATCCATTAGATACTTATGTTCTTCTTTACAAGGAACACACCACGAAGCCCAAATGTTTAATAAATAATAATCACTTCCTATAAAAATCTGATCTGAATTTATTTTGTCTTTTGAAAAAAACTCTTTTGTTTGAAAATTTGGAATTTTAATTTCTGATTTTGTTTCAGGTGTATAAATATTTGTATTTTGTAAACCTTTGTAAAAAACAAAGAAAATTATCGAGAACGTAAAAATTAAAAATAAAGGAAAAATTTTAGTTTTCATATTTTTTTCTAATTAAAGATAAACATCCACTAAAGCACAATAGAATTGTAGAAATCCAAATCCAAATCATGAATGGCTTTACTTGATAACGAATATTAAAATAATCTTGATTTTGGACATAATTCATTGTCATAAATTTATCAGTGAATATATTAGTTTTAATATCAGCTTCACTAGTAACAATATTTGGTTGATTATATATTCTTAATTCAGGTTGCATGA
The DNA here is from genome assembly GCA_902615425.1 of uncultured Pelagibacteraceae bacterium. Classification (GTDB taxonomy): domain Bacteria; phylum Pseudomonadota; class Alphaproteobacteria; order Pelagibacterales; family Pelagibacteraceae; genus Pelagibacter. The sequence continues at coordinate 71,773 of CACMPD010000004.1, read as the reverse complement.
CTTCAATTAATCCACTTTGATCCTCCACAATAAACTTTCCTCTAATTGCTTTAAAATTTTGTTTATTTTCTTGCTCAATGCTCTCAAAATTAATCTTCAAATTTTGAGCTTGGTAAGTTTCATTAATTTTTAAATTTGTAATAACTTCAGATGAAAAAATATTATTAAATAAAATACTCAGTATTAAAATGCTAAAACTAAAATGAGCGGTAATTTGTGACAGGTTTCTATATTTTCTCTGAAAAAAATCTCTAAGAGTTATAAAAAATAAATAAAAGGCTGCTGTAATTAGAATAGTATTGTAAAGAAAATTAATATCTAAATTTCTAATTATCAATACTGATAAAATTAAAGAAATAATAAAAAATAAAATTAAATAAATTTTGTCTTCAATATCCGATTGAATCCATTTTAATTTAGGACCTATTGCCATAGCTAACATAAATGGAATTAAAAATGGTAGAATCAATTTGTTAAAAAATGGTGGACCTACAGATATTTTTTGAGATGAAATTACCTCTAAAAATATTGGATAAATTGTTCCAATTAAAACAACTGATAAAAAATACATCATAAACCAATTATTAACTAAAATTGATGTTTCCTTACTTAATAAGTAGAAAGTTTTGGAATTGTTGTTTTCACTTTTATGAAAAATTAAAAATATAAAAAAAGATAAGAATATCAAAATAAATAAAAATATTAGAATATACAAACCTCTCTCTGGATCATTAGCAAATGTATGAACAGAATTTAAAATACCTGATCGAACCAAAAAAGTACCACACATACTTAGGGTAAAAGTTGCAATAGATAACACAACAACCCACGAGGTAAGAATTAGCTTTTTTTCTAAAACTAGTACACAATGTAATAAGGTTGTTAGTGCAAACCACGGCATTAAAGATACATTTTCAACAGGATCCCAAAACCAAAAACCTCCCCATCCTAACTCATAGTAAGCCCAAATAGATCCGAGTAAAATTCCTAAAGTTAAAAAAATCCATGAAACTAATACCCATTTTTTAATGTGTGATGCCCACATTTTTGTAATATTATTTGAACAAACTGCTGCTAGTGCTGAGGAAAAAATTATGGAAGTTCCAACATAGCCTAAATATAAAATCGGCGGGTGAATTGCTAATGCAGGATCTTGCAATATAGGATTTAAACCTAATCCCTCTTTTGGAACTGGAAAAACATGATTAAAAGGATTGGAGGTTTGTATTAGAAAAATAAAAAAACCAACTATTATTATCTGCTGGAATAATAAAGTTAAAATTTTATATTGTTTTGGTTGATTTTTTGACCTCAGTAAAAAGACAAATATAAATAATGTTAAAACTAACAACCATAATAATAGACTACCCTCATGATTGCCCCAGGTCCCAGAGATTTTATAAAACAGCGGCTTAGTTGTGTGGGAATGATTAAAAACTGTCTCATTACTAAAATCTGAGTTAGCAAAAGATAAAATTAAGCCTGAGAAGCTTATTATTACAAATAAAAGTTGTAAGAATACTAAGGATATTACTTTAGTATCTAACTTCTGAGTATCATTAAAATTTTTAATAGAAAAAAATATAACTAAAATTGAAACACCGACACCAAAGATTAAAGAATAATATCCAATTAAACTCGACAATTTATTTCTCCTCTAAAGCAGCCTTTACTTCAGGTGGCATATAATTTTCATCATGTTTAGCTAAGATTTTCGTTGCTGAAAAAAAATTCTCATCTTTTAAAAATCCCTCTGCAACAACACCTTTACCTTCTTCAAAAAGATTGGGTATTAATCCTGAGTAAACAACATTAATTTCACTTTTAAAGTCTGTAATAACAAAACTTAATTCTTTATTTACAATAGAAATTGAGTCAGTTTTTACCATTCCCCCAATTCTAATCTTTTTCTGCTGCATTTCAGATAAAGTTTTTATTTCAGATGGAGATTTAAAATATACAACATTTTCCTCTAATGATTTTAGAATAAGGAATATCGTTAAACTTAATGTAACAGCGATTAAGAATATAAAAAAAAATCTTAGTTTAACTTTACGACCATACATGGTTTAAAAGTTAAATAGTTGAAGTGTTGGATAGAATCTCTCTATTAATTCTTTGTAGTCTAGCAGAGGCAGCTCTTTCAGAGTTTAGGTTTCCAAATTTAACAATAAACTTATTTTTTTCTCTTTCATATTGATTTTTAATTACCAGATACAATGACATAAAACTTAAAAAAGTAAAAGCAAATGAACCCCAAACATAAATTCCGTATCCGTCCATGTAAAAAATTTCACTTATCATAATCTGTCTAAACCCTTATTTTTAATTTTTATCAGTTCTGTATTATATTTCATTAAAAAAATTAGCAATGAGAATAGGGCAAATGCCGCAGTCATAATTAGTAAAGGAACGAGCATCGAAGAATGAATAGTAGATTTTGATAATATATTAATTGATGCTGGCTGATGAAGTGTGTTCCACCAGTCTACAGAATATTTAATTATAGGAACATTTATTATTCCTAAAATTGTAATAATTGAGGTTACCTTAAAAACTTGTTCTTTATCTTCATAAATTCTCCAAGCAATTAAATACATCAAATAAAATAATGCCAATATTAACATAGATGTAATTCTGGCATCCCACGCCCACCATGTTCCCCACGTGGGCTTTCCCCAAATAGAACCTGTTACAAGAGCAATTACATTAAAAACAAATCCTGACGGAGCCAAACTCTTTGAAATTAAAAAGAAATTTTTAATTTTAAATATATAGCCAACGATAGAAAGAATAGTAATAGTAGAAAAGATACCTAGTGAGATCCATGCTGCGGGAACATGAACATACATTATTCTTACAGAGTGACTTTGTTTGTAATCTTCTGGTGAGAGAATTAGAGCCTCAGTTAAACCTATAGAGACTACCAAAATAAATAATAATAAAACGTATTTTGGTGCTTTAGAAGTTATAGAAAAAATTCTATTAGGTTCTAGTAATTGAAACATAAAATTTTATTTTTAAAATAAATATTAGGGTTATTTAGTACGAAATAATTATCTGATCAAGAATGTAGAGGGAGATAATAACGAAGGGTAAAATTTAACACTCTTGATCAGAATTAATTAAACTTAACAATGCCCTGTGACAAAGATTTGAGCTAAATGTGTTTAAAAAGTGAATTTACTTAATTTGACGGCTTAAAATAGCTTGAACCTTTTTTACCTGAGAAAATTTCCTCAATTAATGGATGTTTGATTGGCTCATCAGAGTCATCGGTCAATAAATTTTGCTCTGACACGTAGGCTTCATAAGTTATTTCATCATTTTCAGCTAACAAATGATAGAATGGTTGATCTTTTCTTGGTCTAACATTCTTAGGGATAGATTGATACCATTCTTCAGAATTATTAAACTCAAAATCTACATCATAAATCACACCTCTAAACTCAAAGTGTTTGTGTTTTACGATATCGCCTATTGAAAATTTAGCTTTTTGAATTGCCATTAAGATTAGTATGGGTATTTAAAAATAAAAATCAATAAGAAAAATTTATAGTTTTTGTGAAAATATTATTTATGTTAATATTCTTCCAGTGAATAAATCTTTTTTAAAGTTTCTTACTGATTTTGGACCTTTAGTAATTTTTTTTTACTACTATTACGATAGTGGAAAAGATTTAAGAGTAGCCATTCCACCATTTATAATTGCGACAATTATAGCATTAGCGATTGTTTGGTTTTTAGAAAAAAAAATACCCAAAGTTCCTTTGTTGAGTGGAATATTAATTACTTTTTTTGGTGGCCTTACAATTTATTTTGATAACCCAGTTTTTATTTACATCAAGCCAACAATCATTAATATTTTATTTGGTCTGGCTTTAATATTTGGGAGGTATTTTACAAATGAACCTGTGTTAAAAAAATTAATGGGAAAATCAATACCGCTTACAAACGAAGGTTGGGAATTGTTAAGTAAAAGATGGATATACTTTTTCTTTGGACTTGCTATTTTAAATGAATTAGTTTGGAGAACACAATCTGAGGAATTTTGGGTCAACTTTAAAGTTTGGGGTTTACTTCCAATAACTTTCATTTTTACAGCCTTTCAAATCGGTTTAATAAATAAATATAAAACTCATGAAGAATAATTTAAGACTGGTTGTTAATAATCTTGATAAAAAAAAATTTAATGAAAATCATTTTTTTGAAAAAAATGAGCTTAAAATAATATTAGATTTATATGCAAAAATGGTTTCAGAGGGTTCTTGGAAAGATTACGGTCTTAATATTTCAAGCAAACAGGTAGGATTTAGTGTTTTTAAAAATGCAGCTGAAAATGCTATTTATAAAATTTGCAAAAACTTTAAGCCAAAAAATAAAAATTTAAAATATTTAATTACGGATACCAATGGTAAAATACTAAGGAATTCCTCAGAACTTAATTTGTTGTTAAAAAATACTAATTGGAAAAAACTTTAAAATAAAATTATCTTCTTTGGCCGAAAAGTCTTAAGAGCATAATAAATAGGTTAATGAAATCTAAATAAAGAGTCAGAGCACCCATTACCGCTTTTTTACCCATTAACTCGCCAGTATCACTAGCAGAGTACATGTTTTTTATTTTTTGAGTATCATAAGCAGTAAGGCCTACAAAAATTAAAACTCCTAAAATTGAAATCACGAAATACATCATTGAAGATTTTAGAAAAATATTAACTAATGATGCAATAATAATTCCTATTAGTCCCATCATCAAAAATGATCCGAACTTAGTTAAATCTCTCTTTGTTGTATAACCATAAATGCTCATAGCACCAAAAGTAGCTGAACAAATAAAAAATACTCTTGTTACACTTAAACCTGTGTAAACTAATAAAATTGAAGATAGTGATAAACCCATTAAAGCAGCAAAAATCCAAAAAGTTGTCTGAGCTTTTGATGCACTCATTTTGTTGATCCCAAAACTCATATAAAACACAACACCCAAAGGAGCTAACATTACTATCCACTTAAGTCCTGATAAATAAATTGCATTTCCAACCTCGGTTAAAGCTACAATAGAACCACTTGCATCAGTAACGACTGACATCTTAAATGTTATCAACGCTATAATTCCTGTAAGCAATATTCCAGTCGCCATGTAGTTATAAACTTTTAACATGTAGGCTCTTAAGCCCTCATCAGTAACAGCTGTGGTTTCACGTGCTGCTGCTCTCGCTCTTGCTAGAATACCTTTTTTGTCTGTTGCCATAGTTTCTATAGATATATAGTCTTTTACTAAATATTCAAGATACCTTAAAAGATTAATAAAAAATTATACTTTAAAAAATCACTATGAATTATAAAAAATTAGGCAATACAGATCTAGATGTGAGTACAATTTGTCTCGGTACTATGACCTGGGGCGAACAAAATACTCAAGAAGAGGGATTTCAGCAAATGGATTATGCTTTAGATCATGGTGTAAACTTTTGGGACACTGCAGAAATCTATTCCATACCGATGAGAGAAGAAACATATGGGGAAACAGAGAGAATAATCGGTAACTGGTTTCAAAAAACTAAAAAAAGAGACAAGGTTGTTATAGCAACAAAAGTTTGTGGTAATACTTCAAACAAATATATCAGGGGTGGTGGTTATAATTTTGGGAAAAAAAAAATTTCTGAAGCTTTAGAGGAAAGTCTCAAAAGATTGAAAACAGACTATATCGATCTCTATCAACTTCATTGGCCAGAGAGAAATACAAATTTTTTTGGAAAACATGGTTATGAACATGACGAAAACGATAATGATTGGACACCGTTTGAAGAAATTCTTGAAAGTTTAAAAAAATTTATTGAACAAGGTAAAATTAGATACATTGGTCTATCTAATGAAACTGCATGGGGTTTGTCAAAATTTCTTGAGATATCAAAATTAAAAGATTTACCAAAAATGATGTCGGTGCAAAATCCATACAATTTACTTAATAGAACTTATGAAGTTGGACTTGCGGAAATTTCTGTTAGGGAGAAAAGTGGTTTGCTAGCCTACTCGCCTTTAGCATTCGGATACTTAACAGGAAAATATAGAAATAATAATTTACCAGAAAAATCTAGAATGAAACTATTTAAAGATTTCACAAGATATAAAAATGAAAATGGTCAAAAAGCTATCGAAGAGTATTTTAAGTTATCGCAAAAATTCAATATTGATTTTACTCAAATGTCATTAAAGTTTTGTGAAATTCAGCCATTTATGACAAGTGTGATAATAGGTGCAACGACAATCGAGCAGTTGAAAACAAACATAGAAAGTGTAAATGTAAGTTTAACAAGCGAAATTTTAAATGAGATTAATAAAATTCAAAAAATGTTCCCAAACCCATGTCCATGATTAAAAAGATTTTATTCATATTTACACTTTTTACTTTTTTATTCACATCAAAATCTTTTGGAGAAGATCTAAAAAAAATTGGTAAATATAAAGACTGGGAAACAATGGTTTTAGCAGAAGCATCTGGTAAAGTATGTTTCGCTCAGTCTTCTCCAATTCTGCAATCTCCTAAAACAAATAAAAGAGATGCTAGATTATTTGTAACATTTAGACCTGGTGAAAAAATTGCAAATGAAATCAGTACTACTGCTGGTTATGAATTTAATAAAAATAATACTGTATTAGCAACCTCTGGAAATAACAAATTTAAATTTGATATTAAGCAACAAGGTTTTGCATGGATGACTAGTAATAAAAAAGAAAAGATTATGGTCAAGATTATGAAAAAAGGTTCAAGAATAATGGTAACTGGATACAATGAAAAAGGCTCTCAAACAATCGATCATTATTCATTATTGGGATTCACTAAAGCATATAACACTGCAAAAAAAGCTTGTAGCTAGTTAATGAAATCAAAAAAAAGAATTGTATTAGCTTACTCAGGCGGTTTGGACACATCTATTATTCTTAAATGGCTTCAAGAAAATTATGATGCAGAAGTAATTTGTTACACCGCAGATATCGGACAAGAAATAAATAGAAAAAAAATTTTTTCCAATGCAAGAAAATTTGGTGTCACAAAAATAATTATAAATGATTTAAAAGATATTTTTGTTAAAGACTATGTATTTCCAATGATCCGTGGTCATGCAATTTATGAGGGTGTTTATTTATTAGGAACCTCAATCGCCAGACCTCTGATAGCAAAGGATCAAATTAAGGTCGCAAAAAAATTCAAAGCATATGCAGTATCTCATGGGGCTACTGGAAAAGGAAACGACCAAATAAGATTTGAGCTTGGTTATCATTATTTTGGTCCCAAAATAAAAATTATTGCACCATGGAGAATATGGAATTTAAAATCTCGATCAGATTTAATTAATTATGCGAAGAAACGGAATATTCCTATCCCAAAAGACAAAAAAGGTGCATCTCCTTTTTCAGTAGATGATAATCTATTTCATACATCAACTGAAGGTAAGTTGCTAGAAAATCCAAAAAATTCCGCACCAGAATTTATTTTTCAAAGAACTGTTTCTCCAGAAAAAGCTCCTAACAAAGCTACTCATGTAACAATTAATTTTAAAAATGGTGACCCCATTGGTCTTAATGGAAAAAAATTTGGACCAGCAAAATTATTATTAAAACTTAATCAATTGGCGGGAAAAAATGGAATAGGAAGAGTTGATCTTGTTGAAAATAGATTCCTAGGCATCAAGTCTAGAGGAGTTTATGAAACTCCAGGAGGTACATTGTTAATCCATGCACATAGAGCGATTGAGTCAGTTACGCTTGATAAAGAAACAATGCACAAAAAAGATGCAATAATGCCAAGGTACGCAGAATTGATCTATAATGGATATTGGTTTTCAAAAGAAAGGTTTAAACTTCAAAAAATTGTGGATTTAAAAAAAAATAAAATAAATGGATCTGTTAAACTAAAACTTTATAAAGGCAATATTACAATTCAATCAAGAATGACAAAAAGCAATGCCTACTCAATGAAAAAAGTTTCATTTGAAGAAAATAAATCATTTATTAAATCAAATGTAGAGAAATTTATAAATTTTAATAAAAAAAAGTTAAGAAACTAGCTAATTATTTGGTGACAAATTGGGGATTGTTTATTTTTGAAAAAAACTTAATTTAAATTCATGGAATCGTTTAAAAATTGGATGAAAGATACAGCAAACATTTTGTTCGATGATAGCAAAAATGATCTTAGATCATTACCTAAAACTGTAAGATTACAAATTTTATTGGTGTTAAGTTTTATTTGGACTACTGTTTTTAGTTTGTACGTATTCTCATACACAACTTTTGTATTTGGTTGGACTGGACTTTTTTTAGCCCACATTGGATTGATATTTGCGGTATATTTGACATTTAAACATTTTCATAGAGCTGAGGAAAATTCTGCCAGCGTTTTTAAAACAAAAAATTTTGACCCATTTAAAATAATGGTGCTCGTTTTTGTAATTGTTTTTATATTCGTGTTTTCAAAAGGGATTGAAGTGTTGACGAGTCCAAATCCATATTCTTATTCAATTCCGTATGATGGTTCCTCAAAATCAGTATTTGAAAAATGGTTACCATTTAGTAAAGATAAATAATGGAAAAGATAGCTAAAAACCTACAACTTCTTTTAATGTGCATCATTCTAGTAAGCACTGTAATTGCAGTTGGAATAGAGATTTATAAAATGTTTGAAAATCGATCAGTAACCTTAGCTGATTTGCTGCTAATGTTTCTTTACTTAGAAGTGCTAGCGATGGTAAGAGTTTTTTGGAACCAGCAATCTATAAGTATTACATTACCACTACTTATAGCTATTACAGCATTAGCACGATTTATTATTTTACAAGGAAAAGAAATGGATCCAAGTGCGTTAGTATATGAGGCGGTAGCAATAGTTTTAATTGCAGGTGCTATTGTAATCTTGAGATTAAGACATAGCGATAAATTAGGTCTAAAGAAAAAAAAATCGAAATAATTAAAAATGAATTTTGAAGCTTCAAGGGCTAAGGCCTTAGACAAACTAAATTATTTTGTGGAAAACAATCTCTCAGAGTATTCAAAACTTAGAAACTTTGATTACGGACCTGATAACAGGTCTAATATTTCTTGTTTATCTCCATATATTACTCACGGAATTATTAATGAAAAGGAAGTTATCAAAAAATCTCTTAATAAATTTTCATTCGCAAAAAATGAAAAATTTATTCAAGAAGTATTGTGGCGCACATATTGGAAAGGTTGGTTAGAATTAAGACCCAGTGTTTGGACAGATTTTTTAATTGAACTAAAAAAGATTAAAGAAGATTTTCAAAACAATCAAACTTATAAAAACGCGATTGAGGGAAAAACAAAAGTAGAGTGCTTTAACTATTGGGTCAACGAACTCAAAGAAAATAATTATTTGCATAATCATACTAGAATGTGGTTTGCCAGCATTTGGATTTTTACACTAAATTTGCCATGGCAATTGGGAGCGGAATTTTTTATGCAACATCTTTATGATGGAGACGCTGCATCAAACACTCTTGGATGGAGATGGGTTGCAGGCGTTCAAACACAGGGAAAACATTATTTAGCAAGTGAGTGGAATATCAAAAAATTTACTAATAATAGATTTAGTAATATTAAATTAAATGAAAACGCTCCACCCAAGATTTCTGAAAAGAAATACTCAATTTTAAATCAGGATTTTATTAATCCAGAAAATATTGATCAAAATAATTTGATAATATTCGAGAATAACCTCTGTTTTGAAACAAGTGATTTTCAAAATAATAAATTTAAAAAATTTTATATAATTTCGAATAAAAATGAAAATAGATGCATCAAACTTAGTGAAAAAGTTCTAAAATTTAAGTCTTCACTTATTCAAGACCAGGAACAAAGATTTAAAAATCAATCTATTGATTGTGAAGTTATAGATATTAGCGAAATTAAAAAGATAGAAAAAGCAGTCGGGTTGTATCCAACTGTTGGAGAAAATTTAGATTATTTGAATTCAAATACTTTTAAAATCAATTTTCTTTATAGAGAACTTGATCAAAACTCTTGGCAATATTGTAATAAAGGTTTCTTTAACTTTAAAAATTATATTCCAAAAATTATTTCAACACTTAACTAAAACCATCTAAACATGCCAATAATCCCGGCTGTTGCATAAAAGAATTGTAAAAATAATATTCCTCTATGACCACCTCGATAAGCCCAAATTCCAATTAGAATTGCAGATATAAGTAGTAAACAAAAACCAAAAAACTCTATACCAATGTTCATAGCCACAAATAATGAGTACATTATTGCAGTGATAACACCTGCCCACTCAAAAATTTTATTATTCATAAAAGTTTTTTATTTTTTTGATGAACATTTTTTTGAACAATACTTAACTTTTTCCCAATTAAGTCTCCATTTTTTTCTCCATTTAAATGGCCTTTGACATATTGGACAAACTTTAATTGGTAAATTTTCTTTTTTCACTAAATTGTATTTTCTTTAATGAATTTATCTGCAGCTGACAAAATCAATTTTTTTCTATCAGTTTTCATCTTATCGAAAATTCTCACCATCATTGAAAGCCTTGGATTTTTAAAAAAAAACCTTCTATTTCGATCTATAAATCTCCAATAAAGCCCATCCATTATATTGCACCAATCACCCCTCTTAAAATCCATCATCTTCATAAAATAACTTGATCCACAAATGTATGGTTTAGTTGCAAATATTCCACCATCACTAAACAATCCCATTCCATAAACATTTGGAACCATCACCCAATCTGAGGAGTCCACAAACATTTCCATAAACCACTTGTAAACAATAGTGGGTTTGATCTCACAAAGGTTCATTATGTTTGATAAAATCATAAGTCTTTCAATATGATGAGACCATCCATAATTTAATGCGTTCTTTATTGCATAATCCAATGGTGGTAATCCAGTAGTGCCGTCATACCAGGATTTTTTCATCTTACGATTTTGTTTAAAAAAATTTCCTGTCTCCATTTCACTAGAATAACTTTGATAAATTCCTCTCATAAATTCTCTCCAACCAATTATTTGACGAACGTATCCCTCTAAAGAATTTAGTCTTATTTTTTTACTTTTATGAAATTCTAAAATTTTTTTAATTATAAATTCTGGAGTTATAAGACCTAAATTTACATATGGACTTAGTGCACTATGAAACAAAATATTATCTTTTTGATCAACTGCATCCTCGTAATCACCAAATAAATTTGATTTTTCTTTAATGAAAAAATTTAAAAGCTTCAAAACATCATTGTGTTCTGTAGCAAACCAGAAATTTTTGGTACTGCCAGGATGATCCTTAAATAGCTTTTCAACAATAGGTTTTAGCTTTTTAGTATGAGAAGTTTCATTTATTTTTGGAAATTTTGGGATTGAAATATTTTTTGGTAATTTATTTCTATTATCCTCATCAAAACTCCACTTACCTCCTGTAGGATTCCCATCAGCACCCATTAATATTCCAGATTTTTTTCTGACATCTTTGTAAAAAGTTGCCATAAATGGTTTTTTAGATTTAGATAAATATTTTTTAAAATCCTCTCTTGAATTTAAAAACATTGGCGTCTGGATAATATTCCATTTTATTTTTTCTTTATTAACAAATTGATTAATTTTTTTTTCAAAAAACTTATCCTCAACTTCAAAACTGGATATTTCCTTAATCTTTTTTGTGCTAATTAATTTTTTAAGCTTTTTAAAATAACTTTCCTTAAATTCTTTATCCTCTATTTTTGAGTATTCTATTTTAAATTTATCTTTTTTAAGTACATCTGCGTGAGATCGCATTGATGATAAAAATAGAAGAATTTTTTGTTTATGATGTTTTTCATAAGTACAAAGCTCGTAATCTTCAGCCATGAAAAAAAGGTGGTCTTTTTTGAAGCGGTCTAGGTATTTTGATGGAAATAATTGATTGCCCAGTATAAAAAATAACTTCATAATTAAATATAACTAATTAAATTTTTTATGTCAGAAAAATATCTTATTTTTGGTGCGACAGGTTCAATCGGATCAAGCTTGGCTGAACAATTAGTAAATTCTGGAAATAGTGTACATTTAGTAGGTAGAGATGAAAACGAGGTTAAAAATATTTCAGAGAGATTAGGGTGTCCTTTTACTATCGTAGATGTTTTGGAAGAGGGATTTATAGAAAAAGTTAAAAATGATATTTCTGATGTAAAAGGTGTTGCTTATTGTGTTGGGTCAATTGACTTAAAACCTGTGAGAATGGTAACAGAACAAGATTTTGTAAAATGTATGAAATTAAATCTTTATTCTGCGGTTGAAGTTATTAAGGGTTATCAAGAGAGTTTGAAAAAAAATAAGGGCTCAATAGTTTTATTTTCAACTGTTGCTGCTCAAAGAGGATTTACCAATCACGCAATTATTGCATCAACAAAAGCAGCTGTTGAGGGTTTAACAGTTTCACTTGCAGCTGAATTTGCTCCAAACATAAGAGTGAATTGTATTGCGCCAAGCTTGACTAATTCCAAAATTGCTGAGCCCATGTTAAAGAATAAAGCCCTAGCAGATGGTATTGCAAAGGCCCATCCTTTAAAAAGATTGGGAGAGGGAAAAGACTCTGCCTCTTTAGCTAGATTTTTAATCACTGAAGATAGCTCTTGGATAACAGGTCAAATTATTGCAGTAGATGGTGGAAGATCTAAACTTTCATAAGGTGAAAAAGCTTTTTTTTGTAATTATATTTTTTATATTTTTTTCAACTAATTTATTTGCTCAAAATTTAAAATTCAAAAAATTAGTTGCTCTTAACGACCCGTGGGGTTCGTCTTTTTTAAATAATAAAGAACTAATTATTACTGAAAAAAGTGGAAAAATTAAGATCATAGATATACTCCAAAAAAAAGCTGTTGAAGTTGATCATAACCTAAATTTTCTAGAACACGGACAAGGTGGTCTTTTAGATATTTTATATAAAGATAATTTTATTTATGTTTCATATTCTGAAAACAGAGGTAATGGCAAAACAAGTACCTCTATTGCTAAAGCTATTTTTGATGAAAAAAAATTAAATTTTAAAAATATTTTTCAAGCTGAACCTCCTATTGATTCTGGTTATCATTTTGGTTCAAGGTTAGCGATCAAAGATAATCACTTATTTGCCTCTGCCGGTGAAAGAGGTAAAGGCATGATTGCTCAAGACCCCTCACAACATCCTGGGAGTATTATAAGAATTAAACTTGATGGAAGTATTCCAAATGACAATCCTAAATTTGTAGATAAGCCTGATTGGCTACCTGAAATTTATCAAATTGGTATCAGAAATCCTCAAGGTCTAACTTTATCATCATACGATGGTAAAATTTATATGAGTAACCATGGTGCCAAAGGTGGTGATTGGTTTGGTGAAGTAAAAAAAGGTGAAAATTATGGTTGGAAAATATTAGGCTGGGGAGGAAAAAATTATTCTGGCTTTCCTATTGGTCCAAAATGGAAACCTGGCTTTACAAAAGCAATCCAGTATTGGGTGCCTTCAATTGCAACAAGTGCAATTACAATTTATGAAGGAAACGAATTTAATGAATGGAATAGTCATGCTTTAATTACATCATTAAAAGATCAATCCTTAAGAAAACTAATCTTCAATGATTTGTCCAACATAAAAGAAGATGTAATTTTTAAAGATGAGATCGGACGAATTAGAGATATCCAAGTTCATCCAAAAAATGGAAAAATTTACTTTTTGGCGAGTGATAACCTTTGGCTGATGGAGAAGGCTAAATAGATCTTAGTGATTATTGATTTCTTATAAGAGGATAAACCTTTGGATTTAAATATTTAATATTAGTTAATAATATTAATACCAACGTTACTAAACCAATGGATAAACCAAGATAAATTAAAACTTTAAGATCAAACTTCCAGAATAACTCAAATATATTTTCAATAATAAATTTTGAACCAACTACAGCAAACAAAACTGCAATCATTATTACAGATATAAAAATAATCATAAATTCAATCAGCGAAGAAAAAACAATCTCTTTTCTTGAAAAACCTAAAATTTTAAAAACCAAATTTTGGTATTCTCTTACTTTTCCTTGGACCATTATTGCACTTGATATTACAATTAAACCAATGACGATAGTGACTGTTGAAATGACAATAACCGCTATGAAAACTTTATTTAAAACATTAGTTACTTTATTTAAATAATCAGCAATTTTAATCATTGATAAACTAGGGAAAATTTCAAGCATTTTTGTTTCATCAAATTTATTTAAATTATAGAACTTTGTGGTTGCTAAATATTCGTGAGGAATATTTTTTGCAAAGTCAGGGTTAAAAAGCATTGCAAAATTTATATTTAGATCTCTATAATCAACTTGTCTAAAGTTGACTATTTCACCATCAATTTCTCTACCATAGATATTTAAAGTAAATATATCCCCTAATTTAATATTAAAATCTTTTGCAACCTTAGCGTCTAATGATATCTGAAGTTGATTTGGTTTAGACAAATCCCACCACTTACCATCAATAATTAGATTATCCTCAGGAACTTCTTTTGTCCAAGATGATCTCCGTTCACTGCCAATAACCCAATAACTATCATTTTCAGGTGTAATATATGTGTTTGGATTTATACCATTAATTTTTACTATTCCTGATGAAACCATTGGCACAATTTCGATATTTGCACCAGGATCCATTGATAAAATTCTTTGTTCAAACTTTTCACGCTCTCCATTTTGAATGCCCACAAAAAAATAATCAGGAGCGATGTCAGGTATTGATTTTGCTATCTCTCTTTTAAAATTAGTTCCAACTAATGCCAAAGTCAAAAGTAATGTAACACCAAGGCCTAAAGACATAATTGTAATAGGTGTAATACTTTTTGATTGTGTAATATTTTTAATAGATACTTTCAAAGGAGTGCTCGAATTAAATTTAAACTTTTTTAGAGAAAATATAATTAACTTTGAAAGTAGAAAAAAGATAATCAAACAAACAAAAAATGCCCCAAAATATCCAAGACTATAAACAAGATTTTCTGATCTATAACTAAATATTAAAATCAAAATCGATAACATTATAATACTCATGCCAATTAATTTTTTTGAATAATAAAATTGTAAGTTTTGGAATACATTTCTAAATAGACTTGAAGCTTTGACTTGATCGATAGAACTAATTGTAGGAATCGAAAAAATTATCAAAACTAATAAACCTATTAAAAAAATTTTAAAAAAATTAAAAAAAGAAAAAAATAGATTTATTTTAAGTCCAAAGCTACTTGACAAATATTTGTCTGCTAATGGCACAATTAATAAACTACTTAAATATGCTGAAATAGTAATTATAAATAATAATATTACCAATTGAAGATAATAAAGTTTTTTAATATTACCAGAATAGAAACCTAAGGCCTTTCTTACTGCTATAGACAAGTTATTTTGATTTATAAAAGACAAAAGAGTATTAGCAATACCAATACCAGCAATAAGCATCGCACTTATTGAGACAAGGGATAAAAATTGTGAAAAGTTACCAATTACTCTTTTTAATCCACTTGCTGCATTTTCTGGATATCTAATTTTTACCTTTTGATCATCTTTAAAAATACTTTCAATTTTTTTTATGATTATTTCTGGATTATCATTGGTATTAAATTTTACTTTATATTCATAATTTAAAAAATTTCCTATTCCGTTAAGTTTTAAAATATCTAAAGTTTGTTTACCTGTTAAAACCCAATCTCCAAAAGTCACAAATCCACTTACATCTGGAACAGATCTTACCTTGCCAATAACAAGAAATTCTTGATCTTGAATTTTTACAATTTCATTTGTTTTGATATTTAAGGTTTTTGATAAACTCTCATTAATTAAAATTGTATAAGGTTCAGTTTGCATTCTTTCATAAGCATCAGCAGGTTCATAAGTTACTTCACCATATAAAGGATACTTTTGGTCAACTGTTTTTATTCTAGTAAATAAAGATTTATTTTTCTTTCGATTTGTTGTCGAAAGCATTGTGCTGAATTCAACCATCTCTGATATAGTTGTAAACTCTTCAACTTTATTTAATAAATCTATATTTCCTTGATTTCTGTTATAATCAATTTCTAAGTCTCCACCTAAAAGCTCTTTAGCATTTTCTTTGAGTTCCTTTTTTAAACTATCCTCAATAGTAAATATTGCACTTAATATAAAAAGACTAATGAACAGAGTGATGATAATACTAGAGATTTTTTTATAGTTCCTTTTTAAATCTCGAAGAGCATATATTAAGATAAACTTGTATTGATAAAAATTATTTAATTTTTCCATCTTTAATTTTAATTTTTCTGCTTGCGCGGTTAGCAAGTTTCGAGTCGTGTGTTACCATAATTAATGAGGAACCCTCCTCTTTAACATACCTAAATAAAATATTAGAAATCATATCGGAATTTTCTGTATCTAAATTTCCTGTAGGTTCATCAGCTAGAATTAGCTCTGGCTTCATAGCAATAGCTCTTGCGATAGCGACACGCTGTTGTTCTCCTCCAGATAACTGACTGGGTAAATTATTTAGTCGATGTTTTAAGCCAAATCTATCTAAAAGAGATTTTGCTTCTTTTTCAGGATTTTTGAATTTATTCAATTCAAGAATTAAGGTTACATTCTCTAAGGCTGTATAATTTGGGATTAGATAAAAAGACTGAAAAATTATACCAATATTTTTTTTTCTGATTTTTGATACTTCATCCTCACTTAATTTTGTAAATTCGTGGTCTTGGAAGTATATCTTGCCTGAAGTTGGACGCTCTAAACCACCAATTAACATGATTAAACTTGTTTTTCCTGAACCACTTTCACCTACTATTGAAATAGTTTCTTTTTTTTTTGTGGTCAAATTTATATCTTTTAAAACACTAATATTGTCTTTACCAGTTTGGTATTTAAGATTTATCTTTTTTAATTTAAGAAGAGTACTCATGAACAAAAGTTTTATTATTAAAATAATTATTATCTGTCTACTAACCATTAATGCATATGCAATCGAAAAGATTGTATTATTTGGTGATAGTTTGATGGCTGGTTATGGTTTGTCTGATGACAATAGTTTACCAGTCGTTTTAGAGGAAAATTTAGAAGCAAAGGGTTATAATATTGAGATTGTTGATGGCAGTGTTTCTGGTAGTACATCGTCAGGGGGATTAAATAGAGCTGATTGGACTTTGAGTGAGCCAGATATAGATCTAATAATTTTATGCTTAGGGGCTAATGACATGTTAAGAGGCATCCAGCCAAAAGAAACAAAAAGCAATTTAGAAAAAATTATAAAAATTGCTCAAGATAAAAATATTGAAATCGTCCTAGCTGGGATGATTGCTCCAACCTCGCATGGTTTTTCTTATAAAAAAAAATTTGACAAAATTTTTCCTAATCTAGCCAAAAAATTTAAAATAGAGCTTATTCCTTTTTTACTTGAGGGAGTTGCCATGAAGCCCGAGTTTAATCTAAGTGATGGTATACATCCAAATGAAAAGGGCACCATAATAATAAGTAGAACTTTAGAGGAGACAATTATAAAAACTTACAACAAAAAAAATTAGTTTTAGTGGAAAAAAAACCTTATCACCATTTACCAGACGGTACTTTTAGAAATCCTCAGGGTTCACCAAAACCAGATCCTAATGTTAAATGGTCCTTCAAAATTTTTAATAGAGAGAGAAAAAAGCTTGATATGACAGTTCCCAAAGAACATGTTATTGAAAAAGAGAAAGTTTTAACAGACTTAAAAAAATTTCAAGAAGACGATTATGTAGCATGGATTGGCCATGCAACATTTTTAATTAAGCTTGGTGAAACAACAATTATTACAGATCCAGTATTTTCAAAAAATGTTGGGCCGCTAATTTTTGGACCTAAGAGATTTACCGAACCAGCATTAAAATTAAATGAGATTCCACAAACAGATATTTTTTTACTCACCCATAATCATTATGATCATCAAGATATGATGACAATCCGGAGATTTCCTTTTAAAAATTGTAAAGTTTTACTTCCATTAAAACTTGGTAAATATTTTTCCAGAAATGGTTATAGCGATGTGAATGAAATGGACTGGTATGATAAAATTGAAATAAATAAAAATTTAAAAATTACTTTTTTACCTGCTGTGCATTGGTCAAAAAGAAGTCTAACAGATACTAATAAAACTTTATGGGGAAATTTTTTGATCGAATATAAAGATATTAAGTTATTATTTGGTTGTGACACTGGAGTAGGAAATATTTATAAAGATATAGGTAATAAGTATGGTCCAATTGATCTTACATTTATAAATATTGGTGCCTATAACTTTTATCCAATAATGCCTTATATGGATAAGTCGGTTTATCACACAAATCCAGAAGAAGCTTTGGAGGTTGCAAAAAATTTAAAGAGTAAAAAAGTGATTGGAATGCATTGGGGCACGTTTGTTTTATCCCTAGAACCAATCATGGAGCCACCTGTAAGATTTAAAGCTGGAGCGGAAAAATATGGATTTAAAAAAGAAGATGCAATTATTTATAAAATAGGTGAATTTGGATCTTTAAAAAAATTACTTGATTATAATTAATTATCTAAAATTTTCTTTTTAGCTTTTTTAAATTCTTCTTCTGTTAAAACACCATCTTTAAGGAGTTGATTTAATTTATTCAATTCATCTGTTAACTTATCATTATTATCAGACAAGTTGTCTTCATGGTCCTGGTCTTCTAAGCTCTCATTGGATTTATTTTCTCTTTTGGCCTCAAAACCTTTCATGATAGCTGTTCCACCCAAGTAAAGGACAAATGCTAAAATTGGTATCGCTAATCCAAAAAAAATTATTTTTTCCACAATTTAATCCTCATCATCTTCTCTCCAATTCTTTTCATACATTAACCAAGCAGCATAAATTACTGAAAATGTTCCAACTATCATACCATAATCAAATCCAGTTTGTTTATCATATAAATACCAACCTAATTGTGTCGCGCCAATTGGTGGAACTGTCAGTATGAGCATGAGAAGTGCAATTCTATAGGGGTATTTAGGTTTTTTCATAACCTATCTTATCAAAAAAAATTTGTTGAATTCAATATTATGCTTGCGATCTTTTGAAACAGTCAATCGTATTTTTTAGCAAGCAAGCGATTGTCATTGGACCAACTCCACCAGGAACAGGCGTGAGTGCTTTGGCATTTTTTGAAACTTCATCAAATGCAACATCACCAACAATACCTTTCTCAGTTTTATTAATTCCAACATCGATCACGATAGTATCTTTTTTAACCCAATCGCCTTTAACTAACTCGGGAATACCAACAGCTGCAATAATAATATCAGCTTCTAAACACTCTGCTTTTAAATCTTTTGTTTTAGAGTGTGTTATAGTAACAGTGCAATTTTCTTTTAGTAAAAGTTGAGTCATTGGTTTACCATTTAAGTTAGATCGACCAACAACAACTGCTTTTTTACCATTTAAGTTAGGTTCTATCTTTTTAATTAATAAATAACATCCTAATGGTGTGCATGGAACAGAACTCTCATAACCTGATGAAAGATTTCCAACATTCATTGGATGAAATCCATCTACATCTTTTGATGGGTCAATCGCTTCAATAATTTTTTGTTTATCAATATGTTTTGGTAATGGTAATTGAACTAAAATACCTGATACAGAATTATCTTTATTTAACTCATCTATTTTCTCTAAAATAACTTTTTCTTCAACACTATCTGGATATTTAATCACATCGGATTTAAGTCCAACTTCGTTAGCAGATTTTTCTTTGTTTCGAACGTAAATCTGACTAGGAGTTAAGTCTCCAATCAAAATTACCGTTAACCCTGGAACTTTATTAAACTTAATTTTAAGATCAGATACTTCCTTTTTAAGCTGTTCCCTTAATAGTGCTGCTTCTTTTTTTCCATCAATTAAAATCATATATTCTAGAATATCATTGGTGCGATGTAGAGCTTCATACACATTTCTATAAACCAAATCAATAGCAGTAAAATAATTGGAGAAATATCTAACGCTCCCAAATTTGGTAAAAATCGTCTTATTCTTCTTAAAAATGGTTCTGTCAACCTGTAAGTAAAATCTAAAACTGCATAAACAAATCTATTTTGAGTATTCAATACATTAAAAGCGATTAACCAGCTGATGATAACATTGGCAATCACTACATATGAATAAAGTTTTAATAATTGTAAAACTAAATAAAAGATAGCAATCATTTTTTTTCAATATAAATCGAAGAACTTGGAAATGCGAAAGAGGCCTTATTATTTTCAACAATTTGTTTTATTGCAATTGCAAGTTTTTCTTTTACTGAAAGCCATTCGTTCCAACTATCCGATTTTGTGAAACAACGCACATACATGTCTATAGAACTATCTGAAAACTTATCGACCCTAACTGCAATTCCTATATTAGTGTCAAAATCATCACTTTTTTTTATGTGATCTTCAATTTGATCTCTTATATTTTTTAATTGATCAACCGAAGTGTCATATTGGAGAGTAATAATCCAGCTAATTAACCAGTTTGAAGTTTCACTTACATTTACTACAGCATTTTCTGCAAATTGAAAATTTGGAATTATTGCTAATGATTTATCGAATTTTCTGATTGTTGTTGATCGAAAACCAATTTTTTCAACAATACCCTCAATTATTCCATCAACAGAAATCCAATCACCGATTTTAAATCTTTTTTCAACTAATACCAAAATCCCAGAAATTAAATTTTTAAACAAATCTTGAGCACCCAATGCAACTGCAACTCCAAACAAACCTAAACCAGCAATAATTGGTCCAATCTTTATTCCCCATAATTCTAAGACTGCTGCAAGCCCTAGTATGAATATTAATATCTTTAAAGATTTAATAATCCATCCAATGAGTTCTCTTGTTAATAATTTATCAAGACCACTTAAGATATATGAGACTGGTTCTATAATTTGATGAATAACCCAAAAAATTAATATGGTTATTAGAGTTCTATTTATAGTATCGACAATTTCTCTACCTTCCATAGAAAATGTCATGTAATAACTTGCTATAAAAAAACCTAAAACAATTGGTAAAAATCTTGCAGGACCAATTAAAGATTTTACGAAAGTATCATCTAATTTATTTGTTGTTCTTTTTGAGATAATTTCTAACTTTTTGATTACAAGTTTACTAATAAGACCTCTGAAAATTAAAAAAATTAAAAAAATTCCTAAACCAATTAATATTTGTAAGATATCAACGCCTAAAATACCTTTGTTCCATACCGATAGAAATATTTCAGAAAAATTATTAAACAATTCCATAATTAAATTTTATATAACAAAAACTCTTCTTCTCCAGGATTAAAAAGAAATATTTTTTTCCACTTAATTTCATTCAATATAGATGAAGTTTTCTCGCCAATACACGATAAATTAGTATTCATCCATAAGCTTTCAAATTGATGATTTTTGACAAAACTCAAAAAACTTTGAGCACTATTCTGTGAATAAATATAAACCATATCAGGCATGTTCAATTTTAAATCTTTTACAAAACTTTCATTGAATTTTTGATTATGTTTTACTCTATAATTAATCACTCTTTTTATGCCATAGCCCTCTTTCATGAGTTGTTGATCTAAATCAACAGATATAATTTCACCGCTGACATAAAGTAACTTTTTACTTTTTGTCTCGTAAGTTTGTAAAATTAACTCTTTTAAATTAGAAACATTACCCTCTGCAGCTATTGTGTTTTGAAATCCTGATGATCTAGCCTTTTTTTCAGTTGAATTACCAACACAAAAACATTTGATATTTTTGTCTATGTTATTTTGATCTAAATATTTCACTGCATTAGCACTGGTAAAAATAATTCCTCCATATTCAGAAAATTTAATTTCCTCATAATTAACCTTTTCAATATTAATCAGTGGGATGTGCGAAACTTGATGACCTAATGATTTAAACTTTAAAATCATTTCTGAACAATCTTCCAGTGGTCTTGTTAATAAAATATGCATATTATTTTTTGTAAGAATTGTTTGATTGCATTTTTAAATTCTGCCCAATTTGTTTACCTATCTCTTTAAATTTATCAATCTGGCCAGATTTCTTTTCATAAAATCTTTGAGAGCCATCTATTGAAAAAAGTTCTGCCTCAACTACAATTGTATCACTTTCTATTTTTGAATAAACGCCTATTGCTGTTTCACAATCTCCCTCTAAAACTTTGAGGACATTTCTCTCAGCATGAGCTCTTTTAAAGGTTTCTTCATGATTTACTTTTTTTAAAATTGAAATAATTTCTTTATCTGCTTCACGACATTGGAGTGCAATTATTCCTTGTCCAGCACTTGGTATGATTTCTTGTGCTGAGAAAATTTCAGCTATTTCATTTTCAAGATTTAAATTTTTAATCCCTGCATAAGACAAAATTATTGCATCATAATTTCCATCTTTTAGTTTTTTAATTCTAGTATCCACATTACCTCTAATTATTTTGCATGTTAGATCAGATCTTAATTTTTTAATTTGAAATTCCCTTCTAAATGAAGATGTTCCTATAATTGATTTTAGCTTAAGATCATTTAATTTTTTCTTGTTATTTGTTATCAAAATTTCTCTTGGATCATTTCTCTCCAAAAAACAGTCTGTTTTAAGTCCACTAGTTTCTGTTGCTGGCATATCTTTTAATGCATGTACTGCAATGTCGATACTTTTATTCTCTAACTCTTTTTCAATTTCAGTTGAAAACAATCCTTTGCCACCTATATCAGATAACCTAGTATCTTTAACTTGATCACCTTTTGTTGAAATAGATTTAATTTCAATATCATTTGTATCTAAAGTAGTTTTTTTAATAATTTGTTCTTTAGCTTTTTGGGCATACAACAATGCTAATTTACTACCTCTAGAACCTATGATAATTTTTTTAGTCATAAATAAATTTATTTCTTTCTTGTATTGGAAATGTACAATTATTAAAAACTATTTGTATGAGTAAAAAACCCTTAATTCTTGGAATTGAAACTAGTTGTGATGAAACAGCTGCCTCAGTTATAACTGAAAATGACCAAGGGAAACCTATAATTTTATCAAACATTGTCTCTAGCCAAACTGATGTCCACAAAGAATTTGGAGGTGTAGTTCCTGAGTTAGCGGCCAGATCACATATCGAAAAAATAGATTTAATCGTGAAGAAAGCTTTGGATGAAAGTGGAATAAAAATTAAAGATATTGATGCAGTAGCTTCGACTGCAGGTCCTGGTCTAATCGTTTGTTTGTCAGTAGGCTTAAGCTTTGGGAAAGCTTTTGCCTCTTCAATAAACAAGCCTTTTATAGCTGTAAATCATTTAGAAGGACATGCGTTGAGTCCAAAATTAGTTTCAAACTTAAATTATCCTTACCTCCTGCTATTAATTTCGGGTGGTCATTCACAATATTTAAATGTTCAAGGTCTTGGAAAATATAAAAGACTGGGAACAACTATTGACGATGCACTAGGTGAAGCTTTCGACAAAACTGCAAAACTTTTAGGAATAGAATTTCCTGGAGGACCCCAAATCGAGCTTTGGGCAGAAAAAGGTAATCCAAATTCTTATGATCTACCAAAACCTATCATTAATAAGGGTGGTTGTAATTTGTCATTTGCTGGTCTTAAAACTGCAATCCTGAAGATAAGTAAAACCATTGAAACAGAGCAAGAAAAATTTAATTTGGCAGCTTCTTTTCAAAAAACAATTGAAGAAATATTGAAAAAAAAAACCAAAATTGCTTTTAATGAATTTGAAAAACAAAATGATATACAAGATAAAATTTTTGTTGTTGCGGGTGGTGTAGCAGCAAATAAAAAAATAAGATCTATGTTGATAAACTTGTGTAAACAAAATAATTATCAAAGTGTTTTTCCACCAATTGAAATATGTGGGGACAATGCTGCAATGATAGCAATGGTAGGTTTGGAAAAGTATAAATTAAAACTTTTTAATAACCTAGATCATCCAGCAAAACCAAGATGGCCCTTAGATGAAAATGCATTATTTTTAAAAGGTGCTGGGGTTAAACTTTAATGCAATATTGGTTACTTAAGTCAGAACCTGACGTTTGGTCAATTGAACAACAAAAAAAAGCTGGTATTAAAGGTGCTCCTTGGGATGGAGTAAGAAATTATCAAGCTGCTAAAAATTTAAAATCAATGAGAGAAGGAGATAAATGTTTTTTCTATCATTCGAACATAGGAAAGGAAATTGTTGGCATTGTTGAAGTTATCAAGGAAGCATATTTAGACAAGACAGATAAATCTGGTCGATTTGTTGCTGTTACAGTAAAGTTTCTAAAAAAATTAAATAAGCCAGTAAGTCTTGAGGATATTAAGAAAAACAAGCAATTAAGCCATTTATCACTTATTAAACAAAGCAGACTATCAGTAATGCCAATAGATTCTAAAAGCTGGAAAATTTTAAATAACATGGGTAAGATTTAGAAATAATATTTATGCCTAAAAAAAAGAAAAAATCTAAATCAAGAAAAAAAACCTCAAAAAGAAAGAAGGTTAAAAAAAGAAAAAAAATTCTTAAAAGAAAAAAAAAGATTAGAAGTAAGATTAAAAAAGTTAAAATTAATAACGAAGGCTCAACTCAAGAACTAATTTTTAAACCAAAACCAGAGTGGGTGAAAAGTGGTTTAATTAATAAATCTCAATATCAGAATAAATATACTGACTCTATTAAGAACAATAATGCTTTTTGGAAAAAAGAAGGAAAAAGAATTACATGGATAAAACCATATAAAAAAATTAAAGATGTGAAGTATAGCAAAGATGAAGTTAAAATAAAATGGTTTGAAGATGGAACTTTAAATGCCTCTGCTAATTGTATTGATCGACATTTAAAAGACAAAAAAGATAAAACAGCTATAATTTGGGTAGGTGATGACCCTAAGGATACTCAAAAAATTTCTTATAAACAACTTCATCAAAAAGTTTCAAAAGCAGCTAATGGTCTAAAAAAATTAGGGATACAAAAAGGAGACAGAGTAACAATATATTTAACGATGATACCCGAGCTGGCTGTTTTGATGTTAGCTTGTGCAAGAATAGGAGCCATACATTCTATAATATTTGGAGGGTTTTCAGCAGAGTCTATTTCTGGAAGAGTAAATGATTGTAAATCAGAATACATTATAACAGCTGATGAGGGTGTTAGAGGTGGAAAAACAATTCCCTTAAAAGCAACAACCGATGAAGCATTAAGTAATTGTCCTGGTGTTAAAAAATGTATTGTTGTCAAAAGAACAGGAAACTATGTTTATTGGGATGACAACAGAGATGTTTGGTATCATGATCTAATTAAAGATGTCCCAAGTCATTGTGAACCTGAGGAAATGAATGCTGAAGATCCTTTATTTATTCTTTATACGTCTGGATCTACAGGTAAACCAAAAGGTGTACTGCATACAACAGGCGGGTACATGGTTTATGCTTCCATGACTCATCAATACATATTTAACTATAAGCCTAAAGATATTTATTGGTGTACTGCAGATATTGGTTGGGTAACAGGTCATAGTTATATTATTTATGGTCCCTTATCTAACGGAGCTACTACAATAATGTTTGAGGGAGTACCAAATTATCCGGACAGCTCAAGATGGTGGCAGATTGTTGATAAATATAAAGTTAACACTTTTTATACTGCTCCAACAGCTATAAGAGCCCTTATGCGAGAGGGTGATGATCCAGTAAATAAAACATCTCGAAAATCTTTAAAATTATTGGGTACAGTCGGAGAGCCTATAAATCCAGAGGCTTGGATGTGGTATTACAAAACAGTTGGAAACTCAAAGTGTCCAATCGTAGATACCTGGTGGCAAACAGAGACAGGTGGAATTTTAATTGCACCTCAAACAGGAGCTATACCTTTAAAACCTGGATCAGCAACAAAACCTTTTTATGGAATTAAACCTGTTCTTGTCGATAAAGATGGAAAAGAAATTAAAGGTGCTGGAGAAGGGAGACTTTGTATAGCTCAGTCGTGGCCAGGCCAAATGCGAACTGTTTATGGCGATCATCAAAGATTTATTGATACTTACTTTTCTCAATTTGATGGAAAATATTTTACTGGAGATGGGTGCAGGCGAGACAAGGATGGGTATTACTGGATCACTGGACGAGTAGATGATGTAATAATTGTATCAGGACACAACTTGGGTACTGCTGAAATTGAAAGTGCTTTTGTTGCTCATCCTAAAGTTGCTGAAGCTGCTGTGGTTGGTTATCCACATGACATTAAAGGAAATGGACTTTATTGTTATGTAACTCTTAACGCAGGTGAGACTGAGACAGGAGATCTTGAAAGAGAACTAAAATTATGGGTTAGAAAACAAATAGGTCCATTAGCAACTCCTGACTTAATTCACTTTACTCCAGGGCTTCCAAAAACAAGATCTGGAAAAATAATGAGAAGAATTCTTAGAAAGATTGCAGCAAATGAACATGGTCAATTAGGTGATACTACTACTTTAGCTGATCCAAGTGTTGTTGATAGTTTAGTTGACAACAGAAAAAATACTTAGAGACCTAATCTTTCTTGAAATTCTTTCTTAACGATATCCCATTTGAGAATGACTGAATTCAAAACTATTTTACGATCTAAAGTTTTTAGCTCCTCAGCAATTGGAGCCCACTTGTATAAAGATAATGCGCTCGGATTAAAAGGGAGATCACTATGATAAGTATCCCAATTCATTTTCTCAAATCTTTCATCAAAATTTTTTTTAGTGTTTTCGATAATATCTAAAGGCATTTTATTTGAAATTTCATCGTCTAGAATTTTAAAAAAAATTTCTTTAGCTTTATTGGTATCTTCATAGTTTGTAGTTGCTTTTAAATAAGAGAAAGTAAAAAACGTAAGATCTTGTAAAGCTACAGCATAGATATTCCACTTAGCTAAATTAACTGACTTCATAAATTCATCATTTTCAAAATGAAGGACATACCTAGTACCCATCCTGGTCTTTAAATAACCATACAAAGTAACTTGTGAAACCCAAGCTGATTTTGTTTGAATAAAATCTTCTAATTCATCTAATGATTTTATTTTTTTTTTAGGGATAAATGCTTTAAAAAGGGCAAATAGATAGATCTTAAAGTCCCTCAGGGTAAGATCTTTCCAGGTAAGTTTATATTTTCCCATAAAATAAGCTATTTTTGATAGTTATAACCCATAAATCGGACTAATTTGAGCAATTTTAACACTTTAAATCTCCTCGATAATGGTTATGGTTTTTGCCAGTTATAACTAAAAAGAGAGAGGTATAAATGTCAAAACAAGAACAACACTGGGAAAAATCCAGAGGTTTGCTATTCATGACACTAGCAATCTGGTTTGTATTCTCAATTGGCATCTTCTTATTCGGGGCTGAAATGAATGAAGTTACGGGACCATTTGGTTATCCGTTAACTTATTGGTTCACTTGTCAAGGTTCTCTTGGTGCTTTCGTAATCCTAATTTTCTGGTTTGCGAACAGGCAGGAGAAAATTGATGAAGAGTTTGGCTTCTCAGAAAGAGGGGATGACTAAATGATCAAAGGTAATTTTATAGACAATTTACCTAAGGTTTATGGAATCTATACAGGTGGTTTTTTAGCTTTCATAATCATTATGTCAATTGCCGAGCAGATGGGTATGACTGCGAAAACAATCGGAATTTGTTTCGTTGCTTTCACAGTAGCCATCTATGCTATAATTGGTTATCTATCACGTACAGCTCAAGCTGATGCTTATTACGTAGCTGGAAGACAAGTGCCAACTGTATTCAATGGAATGGCTACTGCAGCAGACTGGATGTCTGGTGCATCATTCGTTGCAATGGCAGGAGGTATTTACTTCAAAGGTTACGGATATATGGCACTACTTGTAGGTTGGACTGGTGGATATGTATTAGTTGCATCTTTATTAGCACCTTACTTGAGAAAATTTGGTTGTTACACAGTTCCAGATTTTATTGGTACAAGATATGGTGGTAATTTAAGTAGATTCATGGCGGTAGTAGTTTTAACTGTCGCATCATTTACTTATGTGACTGCACAAATTAACGCTACAGGTACTATTGCATCTGTTGCACTTGATATTCCATTCCAATACGCAGTTTATGTTGGATTAGTAAGTATCTTACTATGTTCAATGTTAGGTGGTATGAGAGGAGTAACTTGGACACAGGTTGCACAATATATTGTACTAATCATAGCTTACTTATTACCAGTATTCTGGATCAGTAACAAAATGGGTGCGGGTTTCTTCCCACACTTTATGTTAGCTGATGAAGTATCAAGAATTGCTGAATTAGAAGCTCAGTTTGGTTTTGTGAAAAACTCTGCTGAAAATCTAAAAGAGGTGCCAAAAGGTTTGGCTGGTATAACTAAAGCTCACTCAGCGGTGAATGCAACGCCTTGGGCGTTTATTTCATTAGCACTAGCGATGATGATGGGAACAGCTTCATTGCCTCACGTGATGATGAGATATTTCACTACTCCAAGTGTAAAAGCAGCTAGAAAATCAGTAGGTTGGTCTTTATTCTTTATCTTCCTACTTTATTCTTCTGCTCCAATGTTAGCGACACTATCTAAGTTGTCATTGATTGATCCAACATTACCAACAGGTATTATTGGTAAATCAATTTCAGAAGTTCAAGCGATAGATTGGTATCAAAACTGGAACCAAGCAAACTTAATGTTTGTAAGCGACTTTAACGGAAATGGAACTCTTGAATTAAATGAGTTTTTCATGGGTGGTAAAGCCGTTGTGTTAGCAACTCCAGAAATAGCTGGATTACCATACGTAATCTCAGGTCTAGTTGCTGCTGGAGGTATGGCTGCTGCCATGTCAACAGCTGATGGTTTGATTCTAGCAATCGCAAACGCAATCTCACACGATGTTTATTATAAAATCATCGATCCAAAAGCTGAGACTGCTAAGAGACTAGTTGTTGCAAGGGTACTACTTGTAGTAATTGGTTTTGCTGGAGCAACTATTGCGGCTCTTGAGATTCAAGGTATCTTAGGTTCAGTCATCTGGGCTTTTGACTTTGCGATGTCAGGATTATTCTTCCCACTTGTACTTGGTGTATGGTGGAAGAGAGCTAACAAAGAAGGTGCTATAGCTGGTATGTTCTTAGGATTAGTTTCTGGTGCTGCTTACCTAATTTGGGTAAGAACAGGTGGAAGTGGATTCCTAGGTATTACACAGTTAACATTTGGTATCTTTGGTTCAGCTGTCAGCTTAGTAGCTATGGTTGTTGTAAGTCTAATGACTTCAGCGCCAAACGCTGCAACGCAGAAAATGGTTGATGAGGTTCGAATACCATCAGGTAAATCGATCCTTGGCAAACAACACTAAATAATTATTTTAAGGGGCGATTAATTTCGCCCCTTTTAATTCAAGCCTTTTTCCAATATAAATTCTTAAATGTCGGCTAATTTTCACCCAATGGTGTACATTATTGATTACATACTTGGGGTTATAATGTGGACATTAATTGGCAGAGTTGCAATGAATATTTTCCAAAAAGAAGACTCTCAATTTTTTTTCATGAAAGTATTCGTAAAATTTACCAATCCATTACTACGTATTTTTAAACCAATTACACCCGAATTTATTATTCAACCAATAGTTCCACTATATGTTGCTTGGTTTTTCTTTATGATAAGATTTTATTTAATGCCATGGATTTTGGGATATTCTGTCATGGGAATGTTATCTTTTCCTTTGGAAAGTGAAATTTCTAGACAAATTTATCAATTTTTTAATTCAATTAAATTTTAAAAATTGGTACTAGTAATTTAGTTATCAATGAAAAAAATACAAATATCACCGTCAATCTTATCTGCTGATTTTAGTCAATTAGGAAACGAAATAAAACGTTTGGAAGATGCAGGTGCAGATATGATCCATGTAGATGTAATGGATGGGCATTTTGTTCCAAATTTAACCATCGGACCTCCAGTTATAAAAGCATTAAAAAAACAATCATCAATGATATTTGATGTCCATTTAATGATTTCTCCAGTACACAAATATATCGATGCATATTCTGATGCAGGTGCGGATATTATTACTATTCATCCAGAAGCTACGGACGATCTAAGTTTATCTATTTCAAAGATTAAACAATTAAATAAAAAGGTTGGGGTATCTTTAAATCCTGAGACGAAAGTTGATGTAATTAGAGAACACTTGAGCGAAATTGACTTAGTTTTAATAATGAGTGTTAACCCCGGTTTTGGTGGTCAAAAATTTATGCCAGAAGTTTTAGTAAAAATTAAAGAGCTAAAAGAAATACAGAAAACTCAAAATCTCAATTTTGATATTGAAATTGATGGAGGTATCAATTTTGACAATTCAAAAGAGGCAATAGAAGCAGGAGCAAATATACTCGTTTCTGGAACAACAATTTTTAAAAGTAATAATGGAGATATAAAAAAGAATATTGAATTATTAAAATCAAAATAATTTCATGATTTACATAAATCAGTTTTTTTTTAATATTTTCGATAAAATAAGAGAATTATATTTAAATTCTAGTCTGTACGATAAAAAAATTTCAAAAACTTATTATCAAAATTTAATTTATAAGCCTAGTCCTCATTTACTTTCATCCTTAATTAAATATCAAAAAAAAAAATTTAGAATTGAAGATTTTGCATTAAATGAAATTTGGGATAATAAAGAAATAACCAAAAAAAACTTAAGAAAGCTTAATAATTTTTATTGGCTTTTTACTTTAGATCTTAAGTCTTCAAAAAAAAATACCCAATCAGTTATAAAAAACTGGATGAATTTAAATCATAAATACAATTCAAAAAGTTGGAATTTCGATTTAACTGCAAAAAGAATTATTGCTTGGTTATCTAATTATCATCTCACTTATGAAGATGGTAACGGACAATATAAAATTGATTTTAACACTATGGTACAAAAACAAGCAAATCACCTCATAAATGAAATTAATAAATCAAAATTTGTTGAAGATAAATTGATAGGTTGTGCATCTATTATATTAGTTGGCCTTTGTTATCAGGATGAAAAAAAGTATTTGCCATATGGTTTAAATTTACTAAAAAAAATATCTAAAATTACTCTTGATAATTCTGGTTTTCCTAAATCAAGGAGTATTAAACAATTAATATTTTATTTGAAATATTATATTTTAATCAGAGAGTGGTTTAAAGAATCTCAAATTAATATTCCAGAACACATAAATGAAACAATATACTATCTTGGACAAGGTTACGCTTTTGTTTGGCAAAATCTAAAAAGTGATATTCTTTATAATGGTAATAACATCTCAGATAATAATAATTTTGATAATTATCTTCAAAGACTAGGTTATAAATTCAAAAATGACAATCAAGATTATGGTGGATATATAATCTTGAGAAATAAAAAGATGTGTCTCACTATGGATGCTGGTCCTTCACCCAATTCATTTTTTTCTAAAGATTATCAATCTGGAGCTTTATCTTTTGAAATAATTTCTAATGGCAAAAAATTAATTAGCAATTGTGGCTATCATAGTGAAACAAATATAAAACTAAATCATTTATCAAGATCAACTGCCGCTCAGAATACCTTGGTAATCGATGATAATTCCTCCTGCAAATTTACAAACAGTGATAAATATTTTTTTGTTACCAGGGGTTTAAAAATTACAAAAAGAGAGACTATTTTTGAAAAAAACTATTGGAAAATAAATGCTTCTCATGATGGATACCAAAAAAAATATAATACTATTCATGAAAGAAATATAGAATTTTATCCTGGAGAAGAAACTTTTATTGGTTCTGATAAAATTCTAAAAAAGGTTAATAAAAATTATAAATTTGATATTCGATTTCATGTAGAACCAGACGTAAAATTAATGAAAACTCAGGATGGTAAATCGATATTAATTGAATTGGAGGATGAGGGTTGGAAATTTACTTGTGATAATTATGATATAAATATTGATAATGGTTTATATTTCGGTAATAAAAATTCATATATTGATAATCAAAATATATTTATATCTGGAATTTCAAATAACCAGACTGAAGATATTAAATGGCAAATAAAAAAGATATAGTAAGAAGAATAAAATCAGCTGTAATTTCTGTTTCAGATAAATCAAACTTAAAACCATTATTACAAACTTTAAACAGGTATAATATTAAACTGATTAGTTCAGGGGGTACATTTAAAGCAATTAGAAAATTAGGTTATCGATGCCTTGAAGTTTCTGATTACACTGGTTTTAATGAAATTCTTGATGGACGTGTTAAAACACTTCATCCAAAAATTCATGCAGGAATCTTGAATAAAAGAAATAATAATTCTCACAAAAGAGAAATAAAAAAAAATAATTTTCAAAATATTGATTTAGTTATAGTCAACTTTTATCCATTTGAAAAAACTTTAAATAAAACAAAAAATCACAATAAAATAATTGAAAAAATTGATATTGGTGGTCCTGCTTTAGTTAGGAGTGCTGCAAAAAATTACAATGACGTTGCAGTAATAACATCCATCAATCAATATTCAGCATTGATTGATCAGTTAAAAAGATTTAAGGGTGCAACAAAATTAGAATTTAGAAAAAAATTATCTCAATCGGCCTTTAATGAAACAGCATATTATGACTCCGTAATTTCAGATTACTTCAATTCAGTCACAAGTGAAAATTTTACAGAGAAAAAAATTATTTACGGAAACTTAATCGAGAAATTAAGATATGGAGAAAATCCGCACCAAATATCTGCTATTTACTCTAAAAATAAGGATTTCAAATTAAAAAAAATTCATGGAAAACAATTAAGCTATAACAATTACAATGATATTTTTGCTGCTTTAAAGATATCCAAAGGTCTACCGAAAAATATAGGCACTGTAATTATCAAACATGCTAACCCGTGTGGAGTTTCTATTTTAAAGGACAAAGTAAGCAGTTATAAATCTGCATTTGAATGTGATCCTATAAGCGCATTTGGGGGTATTGTCTCTTGTAATTTTAAAATTAATAAAAGTTTAGCTGTTGAGTTAAATAAAACCTTTTTAGAAGTAATAATTGCAAATGGTTTTGAAACAAGTGCTCTTAAATTATTAAAATCCAAGAAGAATGTTAGAATTATAGATTCGACAAACTTTAAATTTGATGATGTTCTTCAAATAAACTCTGCATCAGACTCAATGTTGATTCAATCTCAAGATGATTTTGTTTTTAAAAAGAGGGATTTCAAAGTTGTCTCAAAAAAAAAACCAAACAAAATACAATTTGAAAATTTATTATTTGCGTTCAATATTTCCCGTCATGTTAAATCCAACGCTATTGTGCTTGTTGGTGATAAATCAACAGTTGGTATTGGATCTGGACAGCCTAGTAGGCTTGATAGCTGTCAAATCGCAATAAATAAAATGAGAAGCTTCAAAAAAAATGAAAAAGAAATTGTTGCAGCATCTGATGCTTTTTTTCCATTTATTGATGGTATTGAAAGATTAATTCAATCTGGTGTTTCTGCTGTAATCCAACCCAGAGGATCAATCAGAGATAAAGAGATTATAAAGTTTGCAGATAAAACTAATACTATTTTAATTTTCTCTAAAACAAGACATTTTAGACATTAAATCTTGTCAATCTTTGAAGCTAAGATGAAATCGTTTTCAGATAATCCCTCAATTGCGTGAGTTGAAATATTTATTTTCGCATAACCCCATCCAAATAAAATTTCAGGATGATGACCTTCCTTCTCAGATATTCTACCTACTTCATTTACAAATTTTTGACTCTCAACAAAGTTTTTAAATGTATATTTTTTCTCCAAAAAATATATATTTTTATTGTTTTTGATAACATCCCAACCATCAATTTTTTTTTGATATTTATGTATTTCACTAATATCGAGCGCTGGTACACCACCTTCACAAGGGACACATTTTTTCTCAAAAAGTTCATTCATTATTTTTGTATCCTTAACTAATTAAATTTTACAATATAACTTAAATTGGAGCGGGCAAAGGGGATCGAACCCTCGACCTTCTCGTTGGCAACGAGACGCTCTACCACTGAGCTACGCCCGCTTATATTTATCCTTAAAATTAGTAGCTTTCTAAAAATATGCAAGTGATTTAATATCAACAGCCATTGTAGATTTTTAATTTAAGCATAATTCACCTTTTAGTAGATATATTAAGTTTTACTAAATTTTTATTTCTATTAAAAAATAATATTATGAAACTAAAAAGAGTTTATAAAAATTCAAACATTATTTTAATTACCTTTATAATTTTTCTTTTGATTCAAGCATTTGATCAAAGTTTTGGCTGGGGTATGAATAAACTATATCCAGAATTTTACTCAATAACTTTTGGTACACATCTAGAAGGATGGAGTGAATTTATATGGTTTGAAAATGGTTTAATTGAAACACTTCAAATAACTATTTTAATAATAACTATTTTCATACTTCTAAATTTATATCTATCAAAGAAAAAATTTTTTGAAACATCTTTAATAAAAAGGTTTATTATTATTGAAATATTTGGATTATGTTATTTTTTGTTGGAAGAAATTAGTTGGGGGCAACATCTTTTTAATTTCGAAACATTCAATTTTTTTTTGAAAGAGGATAATTTTTTTTATAATCATCAAGGAGAAATGAATTTACATAATACATCAAGAATTTTCAATGAGTTTCCGAGAATTTTGGTAATCATATGGTGCTCGTTATCTATAATAATTTTTAAATTCACAAGATTAAAAAATTCAAAAGAGCTCACAATAATCATAGCACCAAATATAAAACTCATTTTTATAAGTTATTTATTGCTTATATTCATCCTTCCGGATTTAATATTGACAAAGGCAGGAATGGTTGATTTTTCAAAATTACATATAACTGAAAATGAAATTTTTAAGGGATTTAATTTAAGTGCTATGTTAAGTATAATTCTATCGTTTAATTTTTTTAGACTATCAGAATTACAAGAATTACTTTTTGTGTACTACTTTATGTGGCATTCGCTATTTCTAAGAAGTTTATACTTTAAATAAAGTTAGAATATTTTTTTTATAGATTGAAATTTGATTAAGTGTGTCATTTTATTTTTTTAAAGAGATTTTTTTTATGATATATTTTTATAATGAAAAAAGAAGAGTTACCTAAATCTTTGCCGGTTTTTCCGTTGAGTAATTTTATAATTTTTCCAAGAACTACTGTGCCACTTAATATATTCGAACCAAGATATATTGATATGATTAATGATAGTATGAAGTCAAACAAGTTTATTGGTATGATACAGCCAAAAAACTTAAAAGAAGGTCAGATTGTTCCAGAATTATACGATGTTGGATGTATGGGTAAAATTACTAGCTTTAAAGAAAATGATAGTGGTCAATTTTTAATTGAGCTTAAAGGTGTTATCAGGTTCCAAAAATTGAATGAAATAAAATCAAACAAAAAATATAGAGAGTATGAGGTTAATTTTCAAAATTTTTATGATGATTTAAATTATCAAAATGAAAATCTACAATTTTCTGATTTAAAGTTAATTTTTAAAGACTTGAAAAATCTTTTTGAAAAACAAGGATTTATTATCAATTGGAAAGGATTAGAAAAACAAAGTTTAGATGAAACAATAAATGCTTTAGCAATGGCATCTCCTTTTACATTAGAGGAAAAACAAATTTTATTAGAAGCCAAAAATTTAGAACTTAGAAAAACTAAAATTTCTGAAATTTTAACTACTTATTCTTTTGATAATTATAATAATACAACTGTTCAATAAAACTAAATTCTAAAACCTCTATTAGCTATATATTTGAAAGTGCTGTTTAAAAATTTATTTTTTCCTATGAGCCTGACTGATTTGCTAATGATATTATTGTTCATCTTAGTTTCAAGATTAAAAAATTCATATATAAAATCAATTCCACTAGAAAATAAGTAGTTTTTATGTCTAGTAATATTTTGAAAATCCTCACAAATTGAATTATCTATCTCCAATCCATTCTTTAACTTAAGATCAATTAAATTACTCAAATCTTGAATATCTCTTATAGTCATATTAAAACCTTGGCCAGCTAAAGGATGGAGGCGATGTAATAAATCACCAAAGGCCAAAATATTTTTATGATAATAAGTTCTCAAGTTTGAGGACTTCAACTCAAAAAAGTTGCTAGTGCCAAAATTTATAATTGAATATTTAGTATTATATTTTTTAATTAATTCTTCCAAATTAATTTTTTTTTTACCTTTAATTGAATAAACAACAGATGTTTTTAACTCAGATATTGGTAAAAATGCCAAAGGTCCATTTTTTGTAAATATTTGAGATGCTACATTATTTGTAATTTTTTTGTGTTTTAAAATTGTGGTATACGCAAAACTATCATATTTTTTTTTGAGTCTTCTTGCAAAATATTTCTTGGAAAAATAGTTATTATTTTCACAATTGATTATTAACCCATAATTTTTAAAGCTCGAAAGTTGATAGTTAAAATTGTTTCTAAATTTACAAAGCTTTTCCTTTTTTAAACTTGTTAATAATTTACTTTGTAATTCATAATTTCTAAGTATAGCGAAGAGGGTCTTATTGTTATTTTCAAAATTTAAAATTTTTTCACTTTTTAGATTATCAGAATAAATTTCAATTTTTTTTATATCCCACAATAATTTTTTGATATCTAGTATTTCTTTATTAAAATATATTAAATTATCATTTGATATGCCAATTGTTCGACTGCTATCAAAATCTAAGTTTTTTTTACTCAAAAAAATATCAACAGAAAGTCCTTTTTTAACTAAAGATTTTGCTAAACTTAATCCAGTTAAGCCACCACCTAAAATACAAAGTTTCATATAAATTTTTAATTTTAACAATAAAAATTAGATGATACAAAGTGGTAAATTTGATTCATTTGATATGGATATAAAAAAACTTTCAAATACAGCCCTAACATTCATAACAAATAGATTAATTGAAATTTTTGGTATTTGTATTCTCCTAATGGGGGTTTTAATTTTTATCGCCTTAATTTCATACTCTCCAGAAGACCCAAATTTCATTTTTCCAGAAAATAGAATAATCAAAAATATCTTGGGTTATCAGGGTAGTGTAGCTTCTGACTTTATTTTTCAGTCACTAGGCTTAATAAGTTACTTATTACCTATTACTTATATCTTTACAGGTTTAAGTATTTTTAGAACAAAAGAGATTTTAGTTGTTATAGAAAACACTTTTTTTGTAACAATTTATGCATTATTTGGATCTTTGTTTTTCTCAAAATTTCACTCTGAAAATTTTACACTTTATATCAACGGTAGTGGTGGTTTTGTTGGTAATTACCTATCAGAAAACTTTTTAATTAATCTATTAAATAGATTTGAAGATTTTTCATATTATTTACTTTTACTATTAACTCTATTCTTTTTCATTTTAAGTATAAATTTTAAATTAAAAAATTTTATTCTAAATATTAAAAAAATATCAAATTTTTTATTTAAGAAAAACTCTAAAAATTATACAAATAAGGATGAACTTATAAACGAATTTATCCCTCAAGATGAAATAAAAGATATTATACAGGAGGATTTGCCATTTATTAAAGCTGAAAATAACAGGTCTTCAAAAAACAAATTTGTTCTTCCTTCAATTGATTTGTTAAAAACTCCAACAAAAAAAGAGAGAGAAAGTGTCAAAGAAAATGAAAATAATAACCCAGAATTTTTAGAGAAAATTCTTTTAGATTTTGGTGTTAATGGAAAGATTAAAAAAGTTAGCCATGGCCCAGTTGTTACACTAAATGAATTTGAACCGGCTGCGGGTATCAAAGTTTCTAAAATAATCAATCTATCCGATGACATTGCAAGAAATACAAGCTCAGAGTCAGCTCGTATAGCAACCATTCCAGGAAGTAATACTATAGGTATAGAACTTCCAAATTTAAATAGAGAGAATGTATATCTCAGTGAAATTTTAGATAATTCAAGCTTTAAAAAGAAAGAAATCAAATTACCTATTGCTTTAGGAAAAAATATTTCTGGCACTCCAATCATCGGAGACTTATCTGCAATGCCTCATTTGCTTATTGCTGGTACCACAGGCTCAGGAAAATCTGTTTGTATCAATACAATTATTTTGTCTCTTCTTTACAAGCATACTCCAGAAAGATGTAAATTTATTCTAATTGATCCTAAGATGTTAGAACTTTCTACTTATGAAGGAATTCCACACCTACTTTGCCCTGTCATTACCGAGGCAAAAAAGGCTGCCTCTGTTCTGGGTTGGGTGGTTAAAGAGATGGAGAGCAGATATAGGCTGATGACCAAAGAAGGAGTGAGAAATATTGATAGTTATAATTCAAAACATAAATTGCCGATGCCTTACATAGTAGTGGTAGTTGATGAGATGTCTGATTTAATGTTAGTAGCAGGAAAAGAAATTGAAAATTATATTCAAAAATTGTCACAAATGGCTAGAGCCGCAGGTATTCATATTATTATGGCTACTCAAAGGCCCAGCGTTGATGTGATTACAGGCACGATTAAAGCAAATTTTCCAACCCGAATTTCTTTTCAAGTCACCTCTAAAATAGATAGTAGAACAATTTTAGGCGAACAAGGGGCTGAGCAATTGTTGGGAAAAGGCGATATGCTATATATGTCATCTGCAAATAGAATTGTAAGAATTCATGCTCCATTTGTCTCGGACACAGAAATAGAAAAAATTAATAATTTTTTAAGATCTCAAGCGGAGCCTGATTATGTTGATGAAATACTTAATTTTGCTGATGAAAAAGAATTGAATGAAGCAAAAAATCAAGGCGAAAAAGATGAATTATATCAGACAGCTATTGAAATAATTAAAACAGAAGGAAAAGCATCAACTTCATATTTACAAAGAAAACTTCAAATTGGATATAATCGAGCTGCAAGAATAATTGATATGATGGAATCCGAGGGAATAGTGAGTAAAGCAAATCACGTTGGAAAAAGAGATGTTCTTAAATGAAAAAACTTTTTATTATCCTAATTTTTTTTTCAATTACTTCCAATGTTTCTGCATCAATAAAAGAAAATATAATTAAAAAATTTACAGATATTAAAAATGTATCATTTGATTTTGAGCAAAATATTAATGGTAAGATTGAAAATGGTAATTGTATAATTGAATATCCAAAAAAAATTTATTGCAAATATAATTTAAGTAATCAGAAGGTTTTGGTCGCAGATGGAAAATCATTAGTCATTAAAACATTAAGTAGTTATTACTTTTATCCGCTTAAAAAAACACCTCTAGATACAATTCTCAATAAAGAATATTTATTAAAAAAAATAAAAAATTTAGATCAAAGGGAAGTGAATGATGATTTAATAAACTTTAACTTTACAGAAAATGAAAATGAGATAAATCTATTTTTTGATAAAAAAACTTATAACTTAATTGGATGGCAAACAGTAGATATTTATCAAAATGTAAGTATTACCTATCTTTTTTCCATTAAAAGAAATCAAAAATTAAAAAAGGAATTATTTAAACTTCCGCAACAAAACTAGCTTAAATTAAGACTGTTTCAGTTTTAAAAACTTTCATACCTCGTGCGATATAATTGTTTAATGCATTTTTATGATCTAACGAACATGTATGAACCCAAACTCTCTTAGGTTTTTCTTTAAAGGAATTTTTAATTGCAGCTGATAATAAATATGAACCTAATTTTTTATTTTGATATTCTTCCAATAAACCCAAATAGGCTATCTCGACCTCGTTTTTATCTGTGTGTAAAATTAATTCAAAATAACCCGCTAGTTCATTCTTGTCTTTTAATACATAGGTTTTAACTTTTTTGTCAGATACATAATCTAACCATTGTTTTTCGCCCCATACTAATCGGTCTACCCAATGATGACTTTTGCCAATATTTTTGTAAAAAAATTTATTAAGTTGAAAATCAACAGGATCCACGAAGTTTATCGAGTAATGGTTTGATAAATTTGAGGAGTCTTTTAAATCTTCCAAATAAGATATTTCCAAATAATTTCTCTCAACCCTCTTATTCACAGCACCATCTTACCAACGGGTTCACCACCAAATAAGTGGAAATGAAGATGGGGTACTTCTTGACCACCATGTTCACTAATGTTTGCTACGGCCCTGTATCCTTTGCCTACATCAACTGAAATATTAAGTTTTTTTGCTACTATATTGATACCTTTTAATAATCCTACCATCTCATCTGGTGAAGCTTTATTACTAAAATCATCTAAATCTATGTACCTCCCTTTTGGGATTACTAGTGCATGAATTTTTTTTTGGGGATTGATATCGTAAAAAGATAATACAAAATCATCCTCGTAAATTTTTTTACAAGGAATTTCACCTCTTAAAATTTTTGCAAAAATATTATTGTCATCGTACATCATTATAAAACTTCAAGCTTTTCATTTATACTAGTTATTTTCCCACCTTTTAAATTTGCATTAACGATCGCACATTCGTAAAATGCAGATCCACCATATGCAAAAGATGTTTCTTCGGCTTTTTGTCTCATTTTTAAACACTTCGACTTACTCTTAACCAATAAATGTTCGTTTAATTGAGGAGGATCACCTAGATACATTATCAGGGTTATAACCTCTCCTTGTCTTTCAAAATCAGCTTTTTCTTCAATCTCAGTAATTCTATCAGAAACACCAATTTCAAAATTTGTAAAAGCTTCGTAACCTTTATAAACAACAAAACCTAGTATTAAAAAAAATATAATCTTAATTTTACTCATTTGATTTTTTTCTTTTTTCTAATTCACTTTCAATATCTTCAATCTTAATATTATTTGCCTCTAGATAAATTATCAAATGATAAAATACATCAGCAGCTTCATGTATTTTATTAGTATCTTTATCTACAGCCTCAATAAGTTCATTTATTTCTTCTAGAACTTTTGATTTGCTTAGTAATTTATCTGATAATAATTTATTAGTATAAGATCCATCTACTGGCTTTTCTT
Source organism: uncultured Pelagibacteraceae bacterium (assembly GCA_902615425.1). GTDB lineage: Bacteria > Pseudomonadota > Alphaproteobacteria > Pelagibacterales > Pelagibacteraceae > Pelagibacter. Next base: position 30,731 of record CACMPD010000004.1, on the reverse strand, counting down.
TTCTTTCACGCGCGAGCTTAAATAAATTTTCAAGTGTACTTAACATACTAAATTCTAACAGGAATTCCTTTTGAGTCCAAATATTCCTTAGCCTCTTGCACTGAATGTTTTCCATAGTGAAATATTGAGGCTGCTAAAACTGCGCTAGCATTTCCTAACTTAATTCCATCAACCAAATGATCTAAATTACCAACGCCTCCTGAAGCAATTAAAGGTATATTTACTTTTGATGCAATTTTACTTATCAAATCGACGTCATAACCTATTTGTGTTCCATCTCTATCCATTGATGTTACAAGTAATTCTCCTGCACCACTATCTTCCATTTTTTTCGCATACTCTAAAGCATCAAGACCACTATTGTTTCTACCTCCATGAGTAAATATTTCCCACTTGTCTCCATTTTTCTTTGCATCAATTGCAACAACAATACATTGTGAACCAAACTTTTTTGAACTATCTAAAACAACTTTTGGATTTTCAACAGCAGCAGTATTTATAGAAACTTTATCTGCACCACAATTTAATAATTTATTGATATCATCTATACTTCTTACTCCTCCACCAACAGTTAAAGGGACAAAACATTTTTTTGATGTTCTCTCAACTACATCATAAATTGTATCTCTATTTTCATTTGAAGCAGTAATATCTAAAAAACATATTTCATCTGCTCCGCCATCAGAATAAATTTTTGCTTGCTCAACAGGATCACCAGCGTCTTTCAAATCAACGAAGTTAATACCTTTGACTACACGTCCGTTTTTAACATCTAAACAAGGAATGATTCTATTTTTAAGCATCTTCTTTTACCAGTTCCTCTAACTTTATATCTCCATCATAAATAGCTTTGCCAACTATAATACCCTCAATATTTTTTAAAGTTTTGGCTTTTTTAATGTCATCTATTGATGACACGCCACCAGAAATAATAACTGGACAATTTGATTTTTCAGAAACTTTTGTAGTCTCTTCAAAATTTGGACTTTGTTTCATACCATCTCTGTTGATATCCGTATAAATCAATCTGCTAACACCATAACCATTTACCTCTTTTAAATAATCTAGAGTTAATTGATTAGAGTTTTCCTGCCAACCAGATATGGATAAATATCCATCTTTAGCATCTAAACCTAACGCAATTTTGTTTGGAAATTTTTCACAGGCTTCTTTTAGAAAATTTTTATCTTTTATTGCGGCACTGCCTAGGATTACTTTTTCAACTCCAACATCAGTATACTTTTGAATACTCTCAAAATTCCTAATACCTCCACCAACCTCAATTTTAAGATCAAATCTACTTACTATATCTTGGATAATATCTAAATTATTGGTCTCACCAGTTAAAGCTCCATCCAAATCAACTACATGTAAATTTTTGAAGCCATGATCTTTAAATTTGCTGGCTTGCTCAACCGGAGACGTTTCATACTCAGTTTTATTATCAAAATCTCCTTTAATTAACCTCACACACTTTTTATCTTTGATATCAATTGCAGGAAATATCTTCATTTATTGGTTTTTAAGTTAGGTTCAATTGAAATTGTAAATTCTTTTGTCGTTTTTTTTTTCTCTATTTTTTCAATATTTTGAATATTTTGACATGAAGTAAGAAAGATATAACTAAGAATTATTCTTAAAAATTTATTCATTAAATATTTTCAAAAAAATCTTTATCTACATTAACATCATTTTTTTCTTCGATACCTATTTTATACTCTCTTAGTAAATCGCAAAGTGTATCACCATCAATCATATCCATTGTTTTTCCTTTAGATAAATCTTGACCTTCTTCTTTTGCTAACTTTGTAAATCTGCCAGTTGTCATAAATATTCCTTTATCCACTTGACCAAGTGTACCTCTAAATTCTCTTATAAGTTTTGGTGTTACTTGTGAAGAGCCATATCTCTTACACTGAAATTTTACTGGAAAAGATATTAAACCCAACCTTAAAACTGCTGTACCATCAATCCCTTTATCGTTAGCTCCACCAACTACTTCTACATTAATGCAACCACTTTCTCTTAATAATCTTTGACATAAATTTTCAAAAGACTTTGGTGAAGAATTATTGATTATGTTTAAAACCTCTGTTTTCCAATCTTCTGAAGCTTCTTCTTCATCTTCACTCTTTTCACCTTTATTTTCTTGCCAATTTTTTTTATCTTTTTTCTTATTTTCTTGAGCTAAATCAATAATTGATTGTGCATTACTTATATCCAATTTTAACCCTATCGGGGTTAATGACCATAGCCCTCTACTTTTGTCCTCAACAGCACTCAGAAATTTCTTCATGTATGTTCTTGCCCAGGCTAAACGATACTCTAATTTTGTTCTATATCCATCTCCCTGTTGTTTTTCATTTTGAATTTCCTCAGGATATTTTTCTAATTCAATAACTTTGTTGGTAATTTCACTTGGTGTAGCTGTACCCCCCATATCTTTTAAAGCTTTTATGGTTGGAATAATTAAATCCAAGTGAGTTGGAAATTTCATTTTATAAATCTATAAAATTTTTTATTACTTGTAATCCTATTTTATCGCTCTTTTCTGGATGAAATTGTGTTCCAAAGATATTTTCTTTTTCAACAGAACAAACAATATTTGTTGAATAATCTGTTGTTGCTGAAATTACATTTTTATCATTTGGTAAAAATTCGTAACTATGCACAAAATACATGTGTGAATTATTTTCTATATTCTCAAAAATCTTACTTTGTTTTACAATATTTATCTGGTTCCAACCAATATGAGGAAGTTTATATTTTCCATTTTGATTATCTATTTTTGAGACTTTGCCAGATATCCAACCTAAGCCATTAGTTTCCGTTTCCTCATAACCAATATCTGCAAACATTTGTAAACCAACACAAATTCCAAGAAGTGGTTTTTTATTATTTATTGCAAATTCATGTAAAGCCTCTGTAAGACCATTAATTTTATTTAAAGCATCTACACAACTTTTAAATGAGCCCTGCCCTGGTAAAACTACTTTATCGCTTGATTTAATTTTATTTAAATCAGCAGTAACCTCAATTTTTACTCTATCTTTAGCAACTTCTTTAAATGAGTTAATCACCGAGCTTATATTACCCGAGTTGTAATCAACAATAGTAACTTTCATTAATTTTATAATGAGCCTTTAGTAGATGGAATTGTTTTACTATTCCTAGGATCTATCTCTAATGCAGCTCTTAATGATCTTGCTAATCCTTTAAAACAAGATTCAATGATGTGGTGACTATTATCACCATAAATATTTTCTACGTGCAAAGTAATTCCTGCTGCTTGAGAAAAAGCTTGAAACCATTCTTTGAATAGTTCCGTATCCATCTCACCAAGCTTTTCGACTTTTAATTTTACTTTCCAAATTAAGTAGGGTCTGTTTGAAATATCAATTGCAACTCGTGATAAAGTTTCATCCATCGGAATCATTGCATGCGCATATCTTCTAATACCAACAGATTTTTTCAATGCTTTTTTCAAAGCCTCACCAATTGCAATACCAGTATCCTCAGTTGTGTGGTGAAGATCAATATGAGTATCTCCTTTAGCTTTTATACTCATATCAATTGACGAATGCTTGGATAATTGCTCAAGCATGTGATTAAGAAATCCTATTCCGGTATCAATTTTATACTTACCTTTACCATCAATATTGAGATCAACACTTATACTGGTCTCTTTTGTTTTTCGACTAATTTTACCTTTACGCTTCATAATTAAAAAGAGGTATACATATATTATACAAATATGGCAATAATACTAAACCTGGGCTTGAACTATCAAATTTAGTATCCATTTATAAGCTATGACAACGATTGTTTTAGTTAGAAAAAATAATGAAGTGGTAGTTGCTGGCGATGGTCAAGTTAGCATGGGAAATACTGTCGTAAAAAGCACTGCGTCAAAAGTAAGAAAAATAGAAAAAAGAGATGTTGTTGCTGGATTTGCAGGTTCCACTGCAGATGCTTTAACTTTGTTTGAGAGATTAGAAGCAAAAATAGAAAAGCATGCAGGAAACTTATCAAGAGCCGCTGTTGAATTAGCTAAAGATTGGCGAACAGATAAATATTTAAGAAGACTTGAAGCGCTTATGGCTATTGGTGACAAAGATAATAGTTATATTATCTCAGGAACTGGAGATGTGCTAGAGCCCGAAGGTGATGTCATTGGAATTGGATCTGGTGGGAATTACGCATTAGCTGCTGGAAAAGTTTTAATGGGCACAGATATGAGTGCTGAAGAGGTGGCAAAAAAAGCTATTGAAGTTGCTTCAGAAATTTGTGTTTTTACTAATAATAATATTAAGGTCGAAAAAATATAATGGAAAAATCAAACGTTACACCTCTTGTTCCAAAAGATAAGAATTCTAAAGATAACGAAAATTTAGTTAGTTCATTGTCACCAAGAGAAATAGTTTCAGAGTTAGATAGGTTTGTTGTAGGTCAAAATAGAGCTAAAAAAGCTGTTGCTGTGGCTCTTAGAAACAGATGGAGAAGACAAGCTCTTAAAGGTGAAATGAGAAATGAAGTACTGCCGAAAAACATCCTTATGATTGGACCAACTGGAGTCGGTAAAACTGAAATATCTAGAAGATTATCAAAACTTGCTGAAGCACCATTCGTAAAAGTTGAAGCTACAAGATTTACTGAAGTTGGATATGTTGGAAGAGATGTTGAGCAAATAGTAAGAGATTTAATTGAAATCGCAATTTCAATGGAAAAAGTAAAAAAAAGAAAAGAAGTTTATGCAAAAGCACAAAAGATGGCAGAAGAAAAAGTTTTGGATGCTTTAGTTGGAAAAAAAGCGAGCACCGCAACCAGAGAAAGTTTTAGAAAAAGACTCAGAGATGGAGACTTGGATAACAACGAAATAGAGATCTCAGTTAGTGATACAGGCGGAAGTGGTACTTCTTTTGAAATACCAGGAATGCCTGGAGCAAATGTTGGGATGATCAATATTGGAGAAATGCTTGGAAAGTCAATGGGCACAAAAGAAAAAAAGAAAAAAATGACTGTTAAAGAATCTCACGAAATTTTAATTAATGATGAGTCTGATAAATTGATTGAACAGGATAAAATTATTAAAGCTGCAAAAATTTCAACAGAAAATAATGGAATAGTTTTTTTAGATGAAATTGATAAAATTTCTGGCAGAACCGATAGAGTTGGGGGAGATGTATCCAGAGAAGGAGTACAAAGAGATTTGTTACCTTTAATTGAGGGTACAACAGTTAATACAAAATATGGTCCTATAAAAACAGATCATATTTTATTTATTGCGTCAGGAGCCTTTCAGCTTGCCAAACCCTCAGACTTATTGCCCGAACTTCAAGGAAGGTTACCTATAAGAGTTGAGTTAGAAGCTTTAACTAGTGAGGACTTTAAAAGAATTTTAAAGGAACCTGACTATAGTTTAATTAAGCAATATGTGGCTTTATTAAAAACTGAAAATGTAGATTTAGAATTTTCAGAAGAAGGAATAGATTCAATTGCAAATATAGCTTCAGAAGTAAATGCAACTGTAGAAAATATTGGTGCAAGGAGATTGCACACAATTATTGAGAAAATTTTAGATGAAATTAGTTTTACTGCAACTGATAGAGCTGGTGAAAAAATTATAATTAACAAGGAATATATTGATAAAAATTTGGATACACTTATTAAAGATACGGATTTATCAAAATTTATTCTATAAAAATTATTAAAGATAATTTAGTTCTCTCATTTCATTAGCTAATTCTCTCTCCAGATTTTCTTTTATTTTTGGATCAAGAAGTTTTTTCCAATCATTTTGAGCTCCCATATTAAAAAATTTAATTTTTTCCCCTTGTTTATTTTCTTTTGCTTCAACAAAGCTCTCCGCTATCTCTAGTTTTTGCATGGTTTCAAATCCTGTTGTTTTTAAAGTATTCTCAAATTTTTTTTCATCATAACTAAATTTTACTCTTCCAAGGTGAGCAATAAATTTTAAAATATTTAAAAAAGTTTTTTCAGTATCATCAATTAAATCCTCATACTTCACTAGTAAATATTTATTAAATCTTCTGAAAACTTTCCAAGAATCAAAATGTTGTTTCCATGGCCCCAGATAAGTTATACAATGTTTGCTTGAAGATTTGCCTAAGTACTGATGAGATAATAAATTTTCATACGCTTGTTCAGGGGTTATCTGAAAATGGTGAGCAAATGATGTCACAATATTTCTTGGATCTCGAACAATATAAATAACTCCAAGTGTATTATGTCGATCTGTAAATTTAAATTTTTTATTGTTAAAAAAACAGCTGTGTGTTTTTAAAAATCTAATAGAATCTTTCTCATTAAATATTTTTTGCGTATTAATATAATTCTCAAACATCTCTTCCTCATTATTAATATCAACACCTAATCGTTTAAATAATGAATTGTCTGGAAATTGCTTAATATTTGTCAATAAGTCAAAATTAAAATTACCATCTTTAGAAAATATATATGATGATAATAAAGATCTTACAAATGTATTTCCACTTTTCGGATATGAAGCTAACCAAACTATCATTAAAACATTATAATATTGAACAATTAAAAATATAGATTATTTTTTTTTTAAAAAAATATAAAAAGCCCCACTTCCACCGTCTTTTATACTTGCCTGGCTTATATTTGAAATAATTTTCATTAAGTCTTGATTGTTCTTTAGAAATTCAGGGATAGAATATTTTAAAATACCAAAATTCTTTGAAATATACGGATCTTTCTCATTATTAGAGTGAAGACCTTTGCCAGTGACAATTATAAGTTTTTGAATCTTATCTTCATATGATTTCTTTATAAATGTTTCTATGATCTGGTTTGCTTCATCAAGTGTTTTCCCATGAAGGTCTAATGATCTGGTTTTTTTTACATTTATTTCTGTTTGTAAGTTATCTTTATCATATAATTTTTGATCGCTTGATAAAAACTCATCCCAAGTCTTTTTATCTTTTTCTGAAATTTTACTGTTCACTTAATTAAGAGTATTTACCAACAACCAATTTGGATTATTTGATCTCATATCTCTTGAAAATGTCCAAGTATCATAGATAGTTTTAATTTTATCGGGACTACCCGAAACAATTTTTTTTTCTTTATCTCTAATGCATGTGATAATTTCACTTACAAAATCTACAGTAACTTGAAGAGCTTTGTCTATTTTTTTATGTTCTTTTATATCTGCTGATTTAATTCCAATAAATGTAATTTCGGCATAATGGCCTCTATTACTTCTATCCTTAAGGGCTCTATTAAATTCCTTATAAATCTCCTCACTCAGTAAAGGTTTGCTAGCTATGAGCTTATTATCATTATCACTAAAATCAGTGATGATGGTTTCATAAGCAATTTTTGCACCTTTTAAAAATTCACTTTGAGCTTTTTTATCAAAATCCTCTTTTTGATTTAAATTATTTTCTTGATGAACTTCTTTTAAAATTTCTTGGAATTGTTGAGGATTTTTTCCTTCAAAGCCAGTTCTTTTCCCAAGAATGCCTCTTAATCTTAAAAAAATAAACCCGGCTATCATTGCTAATAGTATAATGTCTATATATTCAAAACTATAATTCATAATAACAATTTAATTACTCTGTTGAATAATTTCAACTAGCAATTAAATTAAAGACAAATGAACTCACTATTAATTGCCCTTATCTTAACACCCATCATAGAAATCTATCTATTCATAAAGATTGGTGGTCAAATAGGTGCCTTTAACACAATATCACTTATATTTATAACAGCAATAATTGGAGTAATTTATGCAAGATATGAAGGATTAAATACTCTAAGATCTGGTTTTTCACAATTAATAAAAAATGAGGCACCAATTTACGAGATAATCTCAGGTGCAGCCATAGCATTTGCAGCTTTATTGTTGATAGTTCCTGGTTTTGCAACTGACTTGTTTGGATTTCTTTTAATTTTTCCTCTAACAAGAAAATTAATTTTTGGGAAAATTATTAATAAATTTAAAAATGAGACAAAAATTAAAAAACCATATATAGAAGGTGAGTTTGAAGACATTGAAGAAGACGATGAACGGAAATTATAAAATTATAAGTAAATTTATAAAAGATATCTCAGGTGAAACAGCTGACATTGAGACATATTTATACGTAAAAGATTATATATCAAAATATCAATTAAATATTGAAATAAACTCAAAGCCTTTGAAAGAACAAATTATCGAAGTAAATACTTTATTAAAATTTCACGATACTTCAAAAAGTAAAAAAAAATCTCATTTTGAAATGACTTATACGTCTGTAATAAAACTCAATGAAGAAATAAAAGACAAGAAAATTCTACAAAAAATTATACTATGTGACGTACAGAAAGAAATTTATCCAGAATTAGAAAAAGCTCTACTCAATCTTTTACATACATCTGGGTATCCAAATATAAAATTTGAAAAAAAAGTTGATTTTGATGAACTTTATAACAAACAATTTAATTAAAAAAAATTTTTTTTCAAATTAATTTTTAAATATTGTTCATGATTTCTTTTTTCCTCTTCAGTAGGTTTAATGACTTTTTTAAAATAAGAAATGTTTGTTTTTAAAGCTTGATTATTTTCACTAATATCATTGCTAAAATTTAATTTAGGTTCTTTTTGATCTATTAAATTAATATAAACTTTTGATAATAAGTCACAATCGATTAGAGCTGTATGTTTTTCTCTTTTGGAATTGTCTATTCTATACCTTTTACATAAGGCATCTAGACTATTAGAAGATCCTGGAAATTTATCTCTTGCTAAAACAACAGTATCTATAATTTCATTATTAATTAGATCTTTACCTGCTATTTTTAATTCGTTATTTAAATGCGATAAATCAAATTCAGCATTATGAATAATTAGTTTTTTTCCTTTAATATAAAATAAAAAATCATCGGCTATTTCTTTAAATTTTTTTTTATCAGACAGGAATTCATCTGTATATCCATGAGTTTCCAAAGCTTTTTCAGAAACTTTTCTCTCTGGGTTTAAGTAGCAATGAAAGTTGTTGTTTGTTGGAACGAGATTTTCGAGCTCAATACATCCTATCTCGACTATTCGGTGACCCTCTTTAACAGACAATCCCGTTGTTTCTGTGTCTAAAATTACTTCTTTCATTTAATTTAATTGATTTAGAATATACCTTATCTGATTTTTAATAAGTTTATTTGTAAAATTATTTTTAATGATAAAGTTTGATTTTTTTCTTTTATAGTCAAGTGGTAGTTGTATTTTTCTAAATCTATTTAAGATTTTTAAATTAAAATTTTGCCTTTTTTTCAATCTTTTTAAAATTTCAGCTCTATTAGATTGAATGAATATCAAAATATCTTTTCTTTTATTAATTTTATTTTCAAGTAATAAGGGGATATCTAAAACAACTAATTTACTTTTTTTATTTTTCTTTAAAAAAATATTCATCTTTTTTCTTATTTCAGGATGAATATTTTTAATAATTTTCCTTAAATTATTTTTATTTGCCAATATCGCTCTTGTTACCTCTTGTTTTTTTATTGGAAATTGGGTGATATATTTAGGTAAAGACTTATTGAGCTTAATAAAAATTTTTCTACTCTTTTTATATAATTTTCCAACTTCGTTATCCGCATTAAATACTGGGTAGCCAAATGATTTTGCTACAAAACTTTTTCCAGATCCTATATCTCCTAAAATTCCAACTCTAATCATTATCTAAAAGCTTAAATGTATCTTTATTAACTTCTGGTTCTATCCTATGCCATAGTTTAAATGCTTCCAGAGCTTGATAAATAAACATAGTTTTTCCATTTTCTGTTCTGTATCCTAATTGTTTTCCCATTTTCAAAAAACGAGTTTCTTGAGGGTTATAAATTACATCATAAAATAATTTATCATGTCCTGAACTTGAGAAATCTAAATCTATTGTTTCATTATTTAAACCAAGACTTGTTGCATTTATCACCATATGAAAGTCGGTTAAATTTCCCCACTCTAAAATTTTGAGATCTTTAAATAAAACTCTCAAATTCTCTGCCTTCTCTTTAGTTCTGTTGCTTATTATTATCTCTTGAACATGCATATTTTTTAAAGCAAAAATTATTGAAGGTACTACACCGCCAGCCCCCAAAATTAAAACTTTCTTGCCCTTTATACTGAAATCTAACTTTTTAATTGCCGTATCAAAACCAGCTATGTCTGTATTATGACCAACTAAATCACCATTATCATAACTAATTGTGTTTACTGATTGTGTCTGTTCTGCCTCTGGGCTTAATTTATCTAAAAAAGGAATAACTGTTTTTTTGAAAGGGACAGTTACATTACAACCAGCTATTTTTTGTTCTTTAATTCCTTGAATGAAGTTTTTGATTTCATGAATCTCGAGTTTAATTTTGTCATACGTGGCATCAATATTATTTTCTTTTAGCCACCAGTTTTGGAGTTTGGGAGATAAAGAATGTTCAATTGGGTTGCCAATTACTAAATATTTATTCATAATTTTTTAGATAATCCTTAATTTTGTCAATTGGAAGACCCATTATAGTATTTTCGTCTCCCTTTATATCTGAAAATAATTTTCTTCCCTCACCCTCAATTTGGTAAACATTATAAGCATATAACGCTTCATCAGATATTCTAGACAAATAATCTTTTAATTCTTTTTTTGTCATATTTTTCATAGTTAAAGTTGCTTTATCAGTGTAATTCCACACCATGTTACCATTTTTAGAAATGCAAACGGAACTGATGAGATTGTGTTTTTTTCCATTAAGTTTTTTTAAAATTTCTAAAGCTTGATCTCTGTTTATCGGTTTAGATATTAATTCACCCTCTAAATCTATAACACTATCCGCACCTAAAACTAAAAATCCTTGGTTCTTCTGACTAACCTTGTTTGCTTTTAACTCAGCTAAATTTTTTGATATTAGTTCCGGGGATGCTTTTTCTTTAATTAAACTTTCTTTGACAATATCCTCATCTAAATTAGAATTTTGTACATCTGTGGAAATATCATTATTATCCAAAATTTGCTTTCTTACTTTGCTTTTTGAGGCAAGTATAATTTTAACCATTATTTTTATATATTTCGTATATCTTTATAATTGAGGCAGCAGTTTCTTCTACCGATTTTCTAGTAACATCTATCACCGGCCACTTATATTTTTTAAAAGTATTTTTAGCATTCTCAACTTCTTTTTTAATTTTAGATAAGTCTGTGTAAGATTTATTTTGAGATTCCTTTAATGAATTCATTCGATTTTTTCTAATATCAGCCAATCTTTCTGCTTCTGTGCTTAATCCAACAATACAAGTAAGGTTTGGGTCTTCTTTTAAAGTTTCAGGAATAGAATTTTCATTTACCAAAGGAATATTAGATATTTTAAACCCTTTGTTTGCTAAATAAATCGAGGTTGGTGTTTTGCTGGTCCTACTAACTCCCAATAAAATAATGTCCGATTTTTTAATATCTTTTACTAAATTTCCATCATCATGGTTCATTGTAAATTGAATTGCTTCAATCCTTTTATAATACTCATCATTGAGAGTGTATTGACCACTGGGTTGGTGAGATGCTTTTTGATTAAGCAGCTTTGAAAAGCTCAAGATTAAATCTCCAAGAACACCAAAACAGGGAATTTTCTTTTCTTCGCTATTTCTTGCGAGATATTTTGCAAGGCTACTATCTACGATTGAATATAAAATAATAGAGTTTTGATTTTCTTTAGCATTAGATAAAATTTTTAAAATTTGGTTTTCAGTTCTTGTAAAGGAATAAGTGTGTATTTTATAATCTATATTTTTGAATTGAGCTTTAATTGCAGTAAAAATTCTATCTAACGTTTCACCCGTAGAGTCTGATATTAGATAAATCTGATAAATATTACTCATGTATAAAATGTTAATAGTTTTTGTTTTATTTAGACAAAGTTAGTTAATTTTATAAATTTAAAATTTATGCTGTAAAACATAGCTTTTATTAACATTATTAAACATCTGTATAAAGTTTTTCATTAAATTGAAATATTGGTAATAAGCTTCAATATTACTTATATATATATCAAAAAATTACATTTAAATGTTAATAACTGGTTTATAAAATGTATATAAAATTTAATCCACGTATTTCACAGCTCCTATTACAAATATTATTAAATAAACTTTATTATTAATATGTCTAACATCAAGAAGGTTATTAAAGATGGAAAAACAGATTTAAATCCTATATGGATTATGAGGCAAGCTGGAAGATATCTGCCAGAGTTTAGAGAAATTAGAAAAAAAAATACTGATTTTATTAAACTGTGTTTAAATTCTAATTTATCAGCTGAAATAACTTTACAACCTCTTAAAAGATTTGACTTAGATGCAGCCATAATCTTTTCTGATATATTAATCTTACCTTACGGTTTGAAACAAAAAGTAGAATTTAAAAAAAATGTTGGACCCATCCTTGGTGATCTAAACATTAATCAAGCATCCGAAGTTACTGAAAGTGATTTTGTTGAAAGAGTCGATCCCATTTATAAAGCTATAAATTTGGTAAGAAATAATAATTTAACAGAAAACAAGTCTACTATAGGTTTTGTTGGAGCCCCTTGGACATTACTTGTCTATATTCTAAATAAACAATCTCCAAAAATAAAGCTCAAAGAAAATTTTTTTAAAGATTTGTCTATAATTGAAAAAACCTTAAAAATAATAGATAAATTTTTAAAAATTCATATTAAAAATCAAATTAATAGTGGTGCAGATATTATACAAATTTTTGATAGTTGGGCAGGACTATTAGAAAATAAGGATTATGATTTTTATATTTATAATCCAACTTGTTCTTTAGTTGAATTTACTAAATCTTTAAATGTCCCAGTGATTTGCTTCCCACGAGGTATAAAAAATTATAAAAAATATTGTGAAATTGTAAAACCAGATGCAATTTGTATAGATTATGAAGTTGATCCAATAAAAATTGAAAAAGAGATAAAAATTCCTGTGCAAGGCGGCATGGATCCAAAAGTTTTACTTACTGATAAAGACAATCTTAAAAAAGAAGCAATCAAGTATCTGGATATTTTTAAAGATCATCCATATATATTTAATTTAGGTCATGGAATATTACCTGAAACAGACCCAAGTATGATGGATTATTTAGTTAAAACTATAAAAGATTATTAATGGAAAAAGAATTAAATCACCCACCTATTAATTTTGGTAAAACAGGAGCTCTGATAATAAATTTGGGGACACCGGACTCTACAAGTTGGTTTGATATTAGAAAATATTTGAAAGAATTTTTGTCTGATAAAAGGGTAATAGAGGTTAATCCTTTTATTTGGCAAATTATATTAAATGTTTTTATATTGAATTTTAGACCATCTAAAACCGCTAAAGCTTATAAAGAAATTTGGATGAAAGATGAAAACATTTCTCCCCTTCTCTATTATACACAAGAACAAGCCAAGAAATTGTCAAATTCCTTTTCTGAACAAAACCTGACTATTGATTATGCCATGAGGTATGGAAATCCGAGTATAAAAAGCAAAATAAAAAAACTCCATGAAAAGGGTTGTGAGAACTTGATTATACTCCCTCTATATCCTCAATATGCTGCAGCAACAACAGCAACTGTTTGTGATGAAGTTTATAGAACGTTAATGAAAATGAGATGGCAACCATCAATCAAAATAATACCACATTATGAATCACATCCTTTGTATATAGATGCTTTGGTAAATTCACTGAATAAGAAAATAAAAGAAATAAATTGGAAGCCAGATTTAATATTGGCATCTTATCATGGTATACCTCAAAAATACTTTGATAAAGGAGATCCGTATCACTGCTATTGTCAAAAAACGACAAGATTGATTTCAGAGAAATTTAATTCGATAGAAATTAAAACAACATTTCAATCTAGATTTGGTCCTCAAAAATGGCTTGAGCCCTATACAGATAAAACACTAGAGAAATTGCCTAAAGAGGGAAAGAAGAATGTTCTTGCAATATGTCCTGGTTTTTCCTCAGATTGTGTTGAGACATTGGAAGAAATTCTTATTCAAGGTAAAGAAAGTTTTTTAGAATCCGGTGGTGAAAATTTCGATATGGTACCATGTTTAAATGATAATAATGACCATATAAATTTATTAAAATCATTAATTCAACAAAACATATAATCGATGAATACTTATTTGCTTTTCAAATCTCTCCATCTAATAGCAGTAATTTCTTGGATGGCTGGTCTTTTGTATCTTCCGAGAATTTTTGTTTACCATTCACAAAATAATGACAAACCACTTGTTTCAGAAGTATTTAAAGTTATGGAAAAAAAACTTTTTTTTTACATTATGACACCTGCAATGACATTATCCTGGGTATTCGGGTTAGTATTAATACATGAAATAGGTTTTGAACAATTAGGACAAAAGTGGATGATATTAAAATTAGTTTTTGTGATTATTTTAACTCTGTATCATTTTTATCTAGGAAGAATTTTAGGGCAATTTAAAATAGATATTAATAAACATTCTCATAAATATTACAGATACATTAATGAAATACCCACATTATTGCTTATTTTAATCATATTTGTTGTAATATTTAAGCCTATCTAGGGTTGAATAATTTGTTTTAGCATATATATTATAAATATTATTAAGTCCTTAATAATTTACCCATGAACATACAAGAACTAAAATTAAAATCATCAGAACAGCTTATTACTCAGGCAGAAGAGCTTGGCATTGAAAATGCAAGCACTCTAAGAAAACAGGAGATACTTTTTGCGATTTTGAAAAAAGTTGCAGAAAAAGAGGAAATAACTGGGGCGGGTGTACTTCAATTACTTCAAGATGGCTTTGGTTTTTTAAGAGCTATGGAGTCAAATTATTTACCAGGTCCAGACGATATCTATGTAAGCCCAAGTCAAATTAGAAAATTTGGTTTAAGGACTGGTGATACTGTTGAGGGACCTGTTAGAGCTCCCAAAGAGGGTGAAAGATATTTTGCATTATTGCAAGTAAGTAAAATAAATTTTGAAGAACCTGATAAATCTAGACATAAAATAGCTTTTGATAACCTGACACCTCTATATCCTGATAAGCAACTTGTTATGGAAGTTGAGCAGTTAAAACCAGACAAAAAGCAAGATTTAACTCCACGACTTATTGACTTAGTGAGCCCTATTGGTAAAGGTCAAAGATCAATTATTATCTCACCACCAAAGGCTGGTAAAACTATGATATTACAGAGTATAGCTAACTCAATAGCCAAAAATTATCCCGAGTGTTACCTAATCGTTTTATTAATTGATGAAAGACCTGAGGAAGTGACTGACATGCAAAGAACAGTTAAAGGTGAAGTCATTAGTTCTACATTTGATGAGCCCGCTCAGCGCCATGTTGCTGTTGCTGAGATGGTTATAGAAAAAGCTAAAAGATTAACCGAGCATAAAAAAGATGTCGTTATACTTTTAGATTCGATAACTAGATTAGGAAGAGCTTATAACGCTGTAATACCGAGCTCAGGTAAAGTTTTAACAGGTGGTGTAGATGCTAATGCACTTCAAAGACCAAAGAGATTTTTTGGTGCTGCTAGAAACATTGAAGAAGGTGGATCACTAACAATAATTTCTACTGCACTAATAGATACAGGGAGCAGAATGGATGAGGTGATTTTCGAGGAATTTAAAGGAACTGGTAATAGTGAAACTGTTTTAGATAGAAAAATTGCTGATAAAAGAATTTATCCAGCTATCGATATTACAAAATCAGGCACCAGGAGAGAAGAATTGCTATTTGACAAAAATGACCTTCAAAAAATGAATGTATTAAGGAGAATTATTGCCCCAATGGGCACAATGGATGCAATTGAATTTATAAATTCTAAATTAAAAGATACTAAAAATAATGCTGAGTTTTTTAACTCAATGAATAAGCCAGCATAAATCTTCTTAATGGTCTCAATTCAAAACCTTGAATTTGAATTACAAGATTTATTGAAGAAAAAAAAGTATTCCGAGATAATTTTTGAAATCACCACTAAAACGAAAGAGGAAGAGAGAAATGCAGGATTGTGTGTGTTGTTGGGTATCAGCAGGATTTCCTCTAACAAAAAAAATAAATCTCAAATAGAATTAGCGTTAAGTGATTTTAAAAAGGGTTATTTAAAAGAAAAAACTAGTGAAAATGGACTTAATGCACTAGTAAATTTTGTGCTTGCAAGTGCAATTTTAAGTGATTTTGAAAATACGAATATAGATTTTAATGAAATAAAGGATTTTTATCAAAAAACTCCTAAGAATTTCCAAAATAAAAGAGAAATTAATATTGCAATGACAACAATTTATTCAAGATTGAGTGATCATGAGGAAATGTTATTTCATCTTAAAAAAATAATAGAGTCTGGAGATTTTATATCTAATGATTTATGTAATTATGGTTACTGGAGATGTTTTGACAAAAACTGGTCCCAAAAAGATTTTTTTGATTATGGAAAATTTGTAGATAAAAATTTATTTGAATATCCGCAAGATAAAATAATTAAAATATCTAATAAAAAAAATAAAAAGATTAATTTGGGAATTTTGTCTGCAGATTTAAAGAGTGGACATTCTATTACATTTTTTTTGAAAACTATTTTGTCAAATTATAATAAAGATGAAATAGAGGTTTATTTAATATCAAATCAAATTGATATTGACTCCATATCAACTGAAATAAAAAATTTAGTACATAAAAATATTGATATAAGTGGTTTGAACGATTTAAATGCTTTTAATAAGATTAGGGAATTAAATTTAGATATTATTATTGATGTGATGGGCTATACGTCAAGAAATAGGATAGGATTGTTTAAAAATAGAATAGCAAAAAAACAAGCTATATGGATGGGCTATTGTAATACCACAGGATTAAAAAATATGGATTACATAATTTCTGATCCAAATTTGATTTATATAGACGAAAAAAATCTTTATACAGAGAAGGTTTTATATTTACCAGAAATTTGGAACACTCATTGTGGATTTGATTTTGAAAGAAAACAAGTTTCTCCTCCTTTAATAAAAAATAATTTCATTACTTTTGGATCTTTTAATAATCCTGCAAAGATCAATAAAGATGTAATAAATTGTTGGGCAGAGATTTTAAAAAAAATTAAAAATTCTAGATTAATTTTGAAATGTTCTAACGACAAAAAAAAGCTAGATAGAATTGAGGGATTGATGAAAAAAAAGGGCGTTTTAGACTCAGTAATTTTTCATAAAAGATTTGAAGATAAAATAGATCATCTTAATCTATATAAAGATGTAGACATTGCTCTAGACACATTTCCTTATAATGGAGTTACCACATCTTTTGAGGCAATATGGATGGGAGTTCCAGTTCTAACTATGGCTGGTTATAATTTTAATTCAAGATGTGGGGAGTCGATAAATAGAAATTTAGGTATGGATCAACTAATTGCTAAAGATGAAAATGATTATATTCAAAAAGCAATTGATTTAACAAAAAATCAAAGTGAATTTATAGATTTAAGAAAATCTATATTTCATAATGCTATTAAAAGTCCACTTTTTAACCAAAAAAAATTTTCAGATAATTTCTACAAATTAATTACAGAAATAACAAAATAATGGTTTCTTCACAAAAGTTAGAAATTGAACTTCAAGAATTATTTAAGCAAAAACAATATTCCAAAATAATATTTGAAATTACATCTCAGACTAAAGATGAAGAAAGATCTTCATCTTTATGTAATTTATTAGGTTTAAGTAGAATTTCTAATGATAAAAAAGATAAAGATTCATTGTCGATGGCTTTAAGAGATTTTAAACAAGGTTATTTAAGAGAAAAAAATACAAATCATGCAATAGATTGTCTCGCTAATTTTATCACTTCAAGCGTTCTATTAATGGATTTAGAAAAAGATTACAAATTTGACTTCAGTGAGATAATCAATTTTTATGAATTGACTGAAAAATTTTGCATAAATCATAGGCCAATTAATTTAGCAATGGCAATGGTTTATCGAAGGTTAAACGATGCAAAAAAATTAATACTTCACTTTAAGAGATTAATAGAATCAAAAAAATTTGACTCCAAAGATTTATGTAATTATGGCTATTGGAGATGTTTTGATAAAGATTGGAAACAATCTGATTTTTTTAATTTTGGAAAGTTTTTAGATCAAAATTTAAAAGTAATTCCACAAGATCAATTAGAAGAAATTTCTAATGAGTCTGGCCCAAAAATTAAAATAGGCTTTTTGTCAGCAGATATCCTCGGAGGTCATTCAATTACTTTTTTTTTAAAAACAATTCTATCAAACTATGACAAAAAAAAATTTGAAATTACTTTAATTTTAAACAATCCAAAAGAAGATCACTCAACAAAAGATTTCAAAGATTTAGTTGATGAGACAATTGATATTTGGAATTTAGATAATGTCAGTGCTGTTAATAGAGTAAGAGGATTAAAATTGGATATTATGATTGATTTGATGGGTTATACATCAATGAATCGAATTGAAATGTTAAAAAACAGAACTGCCAGAAAACAAGTCATATGGATGGGCTATTGCAACACCACTGGACTAAAAAATATGGATTATATAATTTCAGATCCAAATTTAATTCGCTCGAATGAAGAGAAATTTTATGCCGAAAAGGTAATATATTTGCCTAAAATTTGGAATTCTCATTGTGGTTTTGATTTAGAAAGAATTGAAAATCCACCTCCTTTTCTAAAAAATAAATTTTTTACTTTTGGCTCTTTTAATAATTTCGATAAAATTAATCCAGATGTAATTTCTGTTTGGTCAAATATTTTAAAAAAAATTAATAACTCCAAACTAATTTTAAAAACATCAAAAATAAAACATGGATTAGAAAGACTTAAAGCATTATTTAAAGAAAATGGTGTTTTGGATTCAATCACATTCATGGGTAGGGAAAAAGAATTTAAAGATCATCTTAATGCCTATAAGGAAATCGATATCGCCTTAGACACCTTTCCTTACAATGGTGTAACTACATCATTTGAAGCTTTATGGATGGGAGTTCCAGTTCTAACTATGGCTGGTTATAATTTTAATTCAAGATGTGGGGAGTCTATAAATAAAAATTTAGGTATGGATGAAATGATTGCTAAAGATGAAAGTGAATATGTGCAGAAAATAGTTAATTTATCAAATAACCATGGTGATTATATAAAATTAAGAAAATTTGTTTTTGCAAATGCATTAAAAAGTCCACTATTTGATAATCAAAATTATAGAAAGAGTTTTTTTGAGGAATTGGAAAAAATAGCTAAATAGAAATATTTAATTTTAATATTTAGATTAAGTCATTATAATTTATGTATGACAATCTACGCATTATCTTCGGGACCAGGGATATCTGGAGTTGCTATCATCAGAATTTCTGGGTCAGATGCGTCTAAAGCAATAACTTTGCTTACAGGAAAACCTCTTCCCTCGCCTAGGATCGCCTCCCTCCGCAAAATAAATAATGTTAACACTTCTGAACTTATTGATGAAGGTATAATTATCTGGTTTCCTGGGCCTGAGAGCTATACAGGCGAAGATATGGCTGAAATTCATGTTCATGGAGGCAAAGCGATTGTTTTAGCACTACAAAATGAATTGTCTAAAATAGAGAATTTTAGATTAGCCGAACCAGGAGAATTTACCAAGATAGCTTTTCAAAATGGTAAAATTAATTTGCTTAAAGCTGAAAGCATAGCTGATCTAATTGCAGCAGAAACTGAAATACAAAGATTACAAGCTGTTAAAATAATGAAAGGGAAATCAGCTGAGAAATTTGATGATTTAAGAGACAAGTTATTAAAGATTTTATCTTTTGCTGAGGCTAAAATAGATTTTCCCGAGGAAGATTTACCTGAAAAGAATATTCAAAAAATTAAAAAAGACGCAACTGAAATTTTAAATAAAATCAATAAAATTTTAGATGATCAAAAAGTAGGTGAAATAATCCGAGAAGGTTTTAAAATTGCTATCGTTGGTCCGACCAATGCTGGGAAATCTTCTTTATTAAATAATCTATCGAATAGAGACGTGGCGATAGTTTCTGAAATTGCAGGAACAACAAGGGATGTAATCGAAACACATTTAAATATTGACGGCTACCCAGTAATAATTTCAGATACAGCGGGTATCAGAAATTCTAAAGATGAAATAGAGAAAAAAGGCATAAAATTATCGTTGGACAGAGCAGAAAATGCTGATTTGAAATTAGTGGTAGTAGATGCAAAAAGTATTGATTTAAAGGGTTTTTTGAATGATTTATTAAAAGACAATGCAATTTTAGTTGTAAATAAGTCAGATCTTATTCAGGGTGAATTAGATACAGAGGTAACAAAGTTAGATCATGTTTTAATTTCATTAAAGGAGAACCTAAATTTAGATAAATTAATTTCAAAAATCAAAGACAGATTAAAAACAAAATTAATTATAAATGAGGATATTTTGATTACTAGAGAAAGACACAGACAACACCTAGTTCAGTGTTCAGATAATTTAAGAAATTTTTTAGAAAAAAATGATAAAAAAGATTTTGATAAAGCTGCTGAAGATTTAAGATTAGCTACCAGACATTTGGGTATGATTGTTGGAAAGGTCGATGTAGAGGAAATATTAGGCAGTATTTTCAATGATTTTTGTATTGGAAAATAAGAGTCTTGTAAAATTTTTTTTCAAATATAAATTTACATCATGAAAAATGAATTTTCATTTGATGTAGTTGTTATAGGAGGTGGTCATGCCGGTTGTGAGGCAGCAGCTGCTTCAGCTCGTCTAGGTGTGGATACTGCTTTATTTACTCATGATAAAAATACTATTGGTGAGATGTCGTGTAATCCTGCAATTGGTGGTTTGGGTAAAGGTCATTTAGTCAGAGAAATAGATGCATTAGATGGTGTCATGGGAGAGATTGCAGACAAATCAGGAATACAATTTAGATTATTAAATAAAAGCAGAGGACCTGCAGTTAGAGGTCCAAGAACTCAGTCTGATAGATCGTTATATAAGCAATTTATGCAAGAAAAACTTGTAAACTATTGTAATTTAAGCATTTTTTCAGATCCTGTAACTGAGTTTATTTTTTCAGATAATACAATAAATAGCTTTTTAACATTAAAAGGTAACAAGATTAATTGTAATAAATTAATACTTACAACTGGTACTTTTTTAAATGGGTTAATACATATTGGTGATGAGCGTACTCCTGCGGGAAGATATAATGAAAAACCTAGTACAGGTTTAAGTGAACAATTAGAGAAATATAAATTTAAAATAGGAAGATTGAAAACAGGTACCCCCCCTAGACTTGATGGGAGAACAATAAACTTTAAAAATTTGGAAAAACAAGCAGCTGATGAAAATCCTTACTTTTTTTCCTTCTTAACGAAATCAGCAATCAATAAACAAGTATCTTGTTCAATGACATACACTAACGAAAAGGTGCATAGAATAATTGAGAAGAATTTATCTAAGAGCGCAATGTATTCTGGTAGCATTAAAGGAGTGGGTCCAAGATATTGTCCATCAATAGAAGATAAAATAGTTAAGTTCGCTGAAAAGACGAAACATCAAATATTTTTAGAGCCGGAGGGGCTAAATGATCATACTATTTATCCAAATGGAATATCAAACTCACTACCCACTTTAGTACAAGCTGAAATACTCAATAATATCAATGGTTTAGAAAATGTTAAAATGATTAGACCAGGTTATGCGATTGAATATGACTACGTGGACCCTAGAGAGCTTTTTCTAACTCTTGAAACCAAAAAAATTAAAAACTTATATTTAGCCGGTCAGATAAACGGAACCACTGGCTATGAGGAGGCTGCAGCTCAAGGTCTTATAGCTGGTGTGAATGCAGCTTTGTCGTATATGAATAAAGAGCCATTCATTCTCGATAGGTCAGATGCTTATATTGGAGTGATGATAGATGATCTAGTTACAAAGGGTGTGGCAGAGCCCTATAGAATGTTTACTTCAAGAGCTGAGTATAGGCTTAGCTTGAGAGCAGATAATGCTGATTTGAGACTTACGAACAAAGGTATTAAAATTGGCTTAGTTTCTAGTGATAGAAAATTAAAATTTGAGGATAAATTTGCTAAAATGAGTAAAATTTCTCTTCAAATGTCTAGTTTAACCATATCCCCAACAAAAGCAGAAAATCATGGAATTAAAATAGCAAAAGATGGTATTTTACGATCCGCTGATGAAATCTTAGCTCAAAAAGACGCTAATATGAATAAAATTAGAAATATTTGGCCTGAAATTAAAGATTTTGGATCGGAAATTGATGAACAAATTGAAATTAACTCTCATTATAGAGGTTATTTAAAAAAGCAAAATGCAGATATTCTAGCTTTTAAGAGAGATGAAAACCTTATTATTCCTGATAATATTGATTATGATCAATTTTCTGGATTATCTAACGAAGTAAAGGCCAAATTTAAAGAAATAAGGCCAAAAACTATGGGGCAAGCGTTACGAATTGATGGTATTACCCCAGCAGCTGTATATATTTTGTTGTCACACGTTAAAAGAAAGTCTATTAAGCATATAGCTTAATGGATTCGATAATTTCTAAAAATTACTCTAAAATTCAAAAATTTGATGTTTCACGTGAAACTTGTAATGATCTTGAAATTCTCATAGGAATGATTCAAAAGAAAAATGAGGAAATAAACATTATTAGTAAAAAAAACACTGAAAAAGAGGCTATTAGGCAAAGACATATTATTGATTCAGCACAAATAGTTGATTTTGTTGATTTAAATAGTAATACAACCTCAGATTTAGGTTCTGGAGGTGGAATGCCTGGTTTAATCATAGCAATTTTAATGAAGAAATTAAAAAACAGCATGAAAATAAAACTTTTTGAAAAAAGTTATCATAAATGTGTTTTTTTAAAAGATGTCTCAAAAAAATTAAAATTGAATACAGAAATAATACAAAAAGATATTTTTAAACTTAAAAATATTGAAACTGGAACCATTATGTCTAGAGCTTTCAAGCCAATGCCCATAATTCTTGATTTAGTGCAAAAAAATTTTGGGAAATATACAAATGTAATTTTATTTATGGGCAAGAGTGGGAGAAAAATTTTAAATGATACTCTTAAAATTTGGAATTTAGACTATGAAGAAAAAAAAAGTTTAACAAATAAAGACTCATTTTTGTTAAATATAAAAAATATGGAAAAAAAAATTTAATGAAAATTATTTCAATAATAAATCAGAAGGGTGGAGTTGGCAAAACAACAACAGTGATTAATCTTGCATCAGCATTATCACAACAAGGAAAAAAAATTTTAGTGATTGACTTAGATCCTCAGGGAAATGCTACAACCGGTCTTGGATTATCTAATTTGGAAAGATCTGATGAAACTATTTATGGTATTTTAAATGGAACTAAGTCTATTTCGGAAGTAATTAAAAAAACCAAATTTGAGAATCTTGATCTGATAACTTCAAATGTTGATTTATCTGGTCTTGAGGTTGAGACGGCTGGCGACAGTGATCGTGCGTTCATTTTAAAGGTTAAATTATCTGCGTTTTTAAATGATTCTGAGAGTTTATATGATTATGTAATTATAGATTGTCCACCATCTCTAAGTTTACTAACTGTGATGGCTCTTGTGTGCTCAAAATCACTTCTAGTTCCACTTCAGACAGAATTTTTTGCTTTGGAGGGCCTAACTCAATTAATGAAAACGATTGACCGCATAAAGATTAATTTGAATCCGAACTTGGAAATTCAAGGAATACTTTTAACAATGTATGACAGAAGAAATAAATTATCATCTCAGGTTGAACACGAAGCGAGAAATTATTTTAAAGACAAAGTATATCAAACAGTAATTCCACGTAACGTAAGACTATCTGAAGCACCATCTCATGGAGTTCCTGTTTTAATTTATGATAAGAATTGTCCTGGTAGCAAATCATACTATAGTTTTACAGATGAATTTATACATCAGGAAAGTCAAATAGGGAGTGCTGCTTAGTGAATAAGATTAAAAAGGGATTAGGTAGAGGATTATCATCATTAATAGGAGAATCTAAGATTGAGTCGACAAAGAATAAATTGTCAATTAGTGATCTTTACCCAAACAAACTTCAACCTAGAAAAATTTTTGATGAAGATAGTTTAAGTGATTTAGAGAATTCAATAAAGGAAAGAGGTATCATTCAACCAATAATAGTAAGAAAGTCAGATGAAAGCTCTAAGTATGAAATCATTGCTGGAGAAAGAAGATGGCTAGCGGCTCAAAAAGCTGGTCTTCATGAAGTGCCTGTTGTTATCACCGAGGCAGATGATTTAAAATCTCTTGAGTTTGCAATCGTTGAAAATGTTCAAAGAAATGATCTTAATCCTTTAGAAGAAGCACAAGGATATCAAAAATTAATTAATGATTTTGCCTATGACCAAGAAAAAGTGTCAAAATTTATTGGTAAGAGCAGAAGTTACATCACTAATTGTTTGAGGATATTAACATTGCCAAACGATGTTTTGAATTTGATAGAAACAAAAAAAATATCAACTGGGCACGCAAAAATATTAGTTGGGCTTGAAAATGCAAGTTTCGTTGCACATAAAATTATTGAAAAGAAACTTTCAGTTCGACAATCAGAAAATTTTGTTAAAATTTTTAAAAAGAAAAAAAGAACCTACATTGATTCAACTGACCCAAATATCCAAAACCTAGAAAAGTCAATATCCGAGAAAATTGGTTTAAATGTATCAATCAAAAACAATAAAAAAAACAAAGGAACGATTACGTTTGCTTATCACGATTTTGAACAATTGAATAAAATAATTGATATTATTAAAACTAATTATTAATTTCAGTGAAGCTTTTTTCTAAAATAAAATTTGTGATGATAAGTGTAGAATTATTGTAATTTTGTTTAATTTTTAGCTCAATATCATTTAAATCTTTAATTAAATCCTCTATCTTATTAGGCTTCCATTTTTCTAGTTGTGCTTTTACAATCTCTTTTTCTTTCCAAAAAATAGGGGGTTTAGCTGAGTTAATTGTTTTATTTATATCCTTATTCAGGTCTAATTGATTTGCAAGTTTAAGAATTCTTTTAGCTTTAGACAAAAAAGTTCTCAAAATAACAATACTATCTTCTGCATTATAATTATTTTCATTGAGAATGTTTATTGTCTTACTTTTGTTTTTAGCTAAACAATTATCAATTAGTTCTGATAATGCATAATTTTCGCTTAGATTGATTAATTTTAAAATCTCTGCAGATGTAATTTTTTTTTTATTTTTGGAATAATTTTTTATTTTATTAAGTTCGTTATTCAAACTATTCCTATCCCCATTACATTTATCGATAATCAAATTTATATTTTGTTGTGAAATTGAAATATTTTCTTTTTTTAAAAAAAAAGTTATTAATCTTGATAATGTATCACGGTTATCTGGATATGTAGGAATACAAACTAAATTTTTGTTTTTCTCAAATAGAGACCTCAGTTTTGACTTAGTTTCCAGAATTCCTGCATTTAAAATTATTTTTATATTATTAATATTTCGATCAATTAAATTTTGAACGACTTCGTAAATTTTATCAGAAGCTCTGTTAATTATTATAACTTTATTATTTTCAAATAATGAACCAGATAAAATGTTTTCATAAAAGGACTCAGTTTCGTCTTTAAGCTCTCTTTCCTCATATCTAAAAATTTTTCCATTATTTTTTTTAAGTATTTCGTTAGTGCATTCAGCTTTTAAACCCTCATTTTTACCATAAAGTAAGTAAAAAATTGTACTATCTTTAATTTTATTTAACTCAAATGTTTTTAAGATCATTGATTAATTGCTAATCTGAGCATAAGCTTTTGTGATATTGAATTAGCGAGATTTTTTTTAATATTTTGCTCGTAATTTTTTTCCTCATATTTATCATTAATCTTTTGAAAATTGAATTTTTCACTAATTTTAAAATTTTCTAAATCATCTCCTTTTACAACTTTAAAAGACACCAATGCTTTTGTTTGGTAATCAGTTATTATTCCAGCAGCATTTTTAGCTAAGATACTTTTTGTATATTTTGTATCAAAACTAATATTTAGAATTTCGTTTGATGTTTCCTTACTATTTTTTTTAAGATTAGTAGTTATAAAATTATTAATATCTTTATCGCCGTTAAAACTTGTTATGATTATTTTGTAATCAACTTTATCTTCATTTAAATAGACAGGTTTATATTCACATTGATTTAATAGATTAATAGATAAAATTATGAATAAAATTTTTTTAAGCATTAAGTAATTATGTTCAAAAGTTTGTCTTTTATATAAATTTTTTTCTTAATATTTTTTTGATCTAAATGTTTCATTATTTTCTCATCATTCTTAATTATTTCAAATAGTTTTTCCTCCAAAATATTTGCTTTTGTTTGCACCAATCCCCTTTTTTTTCCATTAATTTGTATTACAATATTGACATTTTCCTCTTTTAACATCGAAACGTCGTATTCTGGCCATTTTAGATTTTTTGTTTTTAAAATACTCAAACACTCATACGCATAATGTGGAATAATTGGAGTCATAGTAACTAAAATTTTTTGATAATTCTCGACCAATGTTTTTTTTGTATATTTTTTTTCAATTTGTTTATTCAAAAAAGAATAAACCTCGTATAAATTCGCGACTATTTTATTATAACTAAAACTTTCAAGATTATCGTGAATTTTTTTTAAAAATTTATTTGTGTATTTTTCTATTTCATCATCAAAATCTTTGACATGATTTTTATTAGTTTCAACTATAATTTTCTCATTTAGGTTCCAAAGCTTTTGAATAAATTTAAATGATGAAATAATTCCTTCCTCCGACCATTGAACATCTTTTTCAGGAGGGCTATCAGATAAAATAAATAACCTTGCTGAGTCAGCTCCGTAATTAGCAATAATGTTTTCTGGGTCAATGGTATTTCTTTTTGATTTTGACATCGACTCGGATGGACCAACTGATATTAATTTTGAATTGTCTTTTTTAAGATACTTTTTTCCATCTATATTTTCAATCTCATCAGGACTTACCCAATTATTTTCAGGGTCTTTATATGTTTCATGACAAACCATACCTTGTGTAAACAGACCGCTAAATGGCTCTAAAATATTAAAATTATTATTGTCGTGGGATAAAGCTTGCATAAAAAATCTAGAGTAAAGTAAATGTAAGATTGCATGTTCTACCCCCCCAATGTATTGGTCGACTGGCATCCAATAATCGATATCCTCTTTTTTAAATCCGTATTCCGTTTCTTTTGGAGAACAAAATCTTAAGTAATACCAAGAAGAACAAACAAATGTATCTAATGTATCTGTCTCTCTTACCAATTGTTTTCCGTCTATTGTTACTTTTCTCCAATCATTTTGGCTATCGAGTGGATTCCCTTTGACATTAAGGTCTATGTTTTCTGGTAGTTCAACCGGTAATTTTGTTTTAGGTATTGGATAAGCTTTACCAGCCTCATCATATGCTATTGGGATTGGACATCCCCAATATCTTTGTCTGGATACGCCCCAGTCTTTTAATCTAAAATTAATTTGTTTTTTTCCTAATTTTTTTTTTTATAAAATTTTAATTGTTTCTAAAATAGATTCATCGGGTGCTTGAAGACCATTAAGAAAATCAGAATTAATTAAAATACCAGACCCCGGATATGCCTCTTTTTCCACCTTAAATGTTTCATTTTTATCATGGGGCCTTACGACTGTTTTAATTTCTAAATTGTATTTCTTTGCAAAATCGAAATCTCTTTGATCGTGAGCTGGACAACCAAATACAGCTCCAAATCCATAGTCCATTAAAACAAAATTCGCAAAATATACAGGTACTTTTTGCTTTGGATTAAGTGGATTAATAGCTTGTAGATTTGTTTTAAATCCAATTTTTTCTCCGACTGCAATAGCTTCCTCAGTTGTTCCTGTTTTAGAGCACTCATTTTTAAAAGTTAAAAAATCCTTATTTTTCTTAAAGTATTGTGAAATATCGTGATCTACAGATATTGCTAAAAAAGAAAAACCAAAAAGTGTATCTGGTCGAGTTGTAAAACATTTAATATTATTAACTGGCAAGTCACCTTCGATCTTAAAGTTTATTTCACAGCCAAAAGACTTACCGATCCAATTTTTTTGCATCGTTTTCACTTTGTTTGGCCAAGTATCTAATTTTTCTAAGCCGTCTAACAATTCTTGAGAAAATTTAGATATGTTAAAAAACCATTGATTTAATTTTTTTCTCTCTACAATAGCTCCAGAGCGCCAACCCCTTCCATCAATTACCTGTTCGTTAGCAAGAACTGTTTCGTCAATAGGATCCCAATTTACATAATTCTCTTTTCTGTAAACAAGTTCCTTTTCATATAATTCTAAAAAAAAAGCTTGCTGATGCTTATAATAATCTTTGCTGCAAGTCGAAATTTCTCTATCCCAATCTATTGATAACCCAAGTTTTTTTAATTGAGATTTCATATTTGTTATGTTTGTTTCTGTCCAACTTTTTGGATCTAAATTGTTTTGCTTTGCAGCATTTTCAGCTGGCATACCAAAAGAGTCCCAACCCATTGGGTGTAAAACATTATATCCTTTGAGAGATTTGTACCGGGCAAGAACATCTCCTATAGTATAATTTCTTACGTGGCCCATATGAATTTTCCCTGATGGGTAAGGAAACATTTCAAGACAATAAAATTTTTTTTTTGAAGGATCTGTTCTGACTTTGAAGGTTTTATTTTTTTCCCAATAATTTTGCCATTTTGCTTCTACAATTTTGAAATTATATCTATTCATAACTAATTACCAAATTGATTAATTAGTCATCACCTGACGTTCTGTAAGGTTTAAAATCTTTATCTTTAACTTGTTTTTGATATACTGCAGCTTTGGCTAATATTTGCTTTGTAATTTCTTTCTTAAGTTGACCTTTTTGTTTACTGATTTTACAATTATTTGCAGCAACACATTTTTTATAAAATATATCAACATTAAGTGCATCTGATCTTACTTCATTACTTAAAAATCTTATCGTAATTTTAATAGACTCATCAGCATTACCTTGTTCTGAATACCAATCAGTAATAATAATACCACCGCTATAATTTGCAGAGGTCAAAGGCATAAAATCCAAAACCTCAAGGGAAGCTCTCCAAAGACTATTTGAACTTGCAAATTCAAAATTTGTTCCTTTATTCCCTGACATTGCATTACTCAATCGAAAACCTCTGCCTTCCTCTATATTTTTTTTAACTCTCTCTCTGGGATCAGGTGAAATTTTTCTTGCGTCTCCAGTTTTAAAGAAACCTTTAGAGCATGAGGTTGAAGCAAAAATCATGAGCATGATTAAGACAAGTTTTATATTTTGAGGTAAATTAGACATTTTGAGTTTTTTAAAGTGAAATAAAAATAAATACACAAATAAATGGTAAATCTATAAAAAATAAGTGTTTATTGTGTTGCAAATTTGCAACACATAATGATTAAATGTTAAAATAACAGCAATTTTGGGGTTTTTGAGACATAAAATGATAATTTGTCGGTGTTTATTATTAATAATCAAACAAAAACAAAGGAGTGATTAATATGAACAATTTAAAGAAAATCGGACTATCAGCTTTAGCTGGTTCGTTAGCGACTTTCTCTGTAAATGCTGCTGATTTTTCAGTAAGTGGTTCAGCAAGTTTAACTTACGATGACACAAACAGAGGTAAAGGAGTTAATGGTAACGCCTTTTCAATGGGTAATAGTCTTGGATTCAATGCAAGTGGTGAAACAGATGGCGGACTAGGTGTTGCTGTTTACTACGAGATTGATGATGACGTCATGGATGATTACGATATGACTCTTTCAGGTGACTGGGGATCATTGAAGTTCCATGGTAGTGGTGGATCAACTGCGTTCGGTGCTGTTGATGATGTAACACCTAATGCTTACGAAGAAGCTTGGGATATCATTGATACAGATGGTACTGCAACTTCAGGAAGCCCAACTGTAATTGGTGGTGGTAGTGGAGCGAACATGTTCGTTTACACATCTCCAGATTTTGGTGGTGCAACTCTAAAAGCAGCATTAGTACCAAGTGGTAATGCAGCGGCTGCAGATACATACACTGACTTTGCTATTGCAGTTTCGCCAGAAGCTGTTGAAGGCTTAACAATTGGTTATGCTATTTCAAACAACACAGTAGCAGCTGGTGGTAAAGACAATGATAAATCTAACATGTATATCAAATATGCAATTAGTGGATTCACTGTTGGTGCACAAGCAGTTGACGCTGACCATGATACAGCTAGCTCAAGTCAAGAGTCTGTAGCTTATGGTGTAACTTATGCAGTAAACGATGATTTTTCTATCGGTTATAGCTACCACGAGTTAGAATTTGATTCAGGTGCATCATTATCTGATCAAGAGTCTACTGGTGTTTCTGCTTCATACACTATGGGTGGAATGACAATTGCTGGTGCTATGAACGAAGTAGATAACATGGATGGAACTCCAACTAATGACTTTGAAGGTTATGAGTTCAATCTATCATTTGCATTCTAATTAGTTTAGACGATAAATTTAAAGAAAAGGCCCCTTTTAAAGGGGCCTTTTTTTTTATCTAAAATAAGATATCCCTGCTATTCCTGCAATCTTAAGTAATTGAATTTTTTTAATATTTTTTTTGGATATGCCCC
>CACMPD010000003.1 GCA_902615425.1 uncultured Pelagibacteraceae bacterium | reverse complement strand
TAAAAAATTAATTGACTATATTATTAAAAGAATTGATAGATCATATGGAAAAATAGTTGATTTTATATATAAAATCGACGAAGTAAGTTTAAAAAAAAAAAGATCGATAAATTTACGAACAATTAAAGAAGTATTGGGAGAATAATTGAATAAATATAGAAGTCACAATTGTAACGAACTTAGAAAAAAAAATGTTGGGAGTAATATTTTACTTTCAGGTTGGATTAATAAGAAACGTGATCATGGAAATCTCTTATTTTTAGATTTACGTGATAACTATGGCATTACACAATGTATAGTAGATAAAGAAAATAAAAACTTCAAAGATTTAGAAAAATTACAACTTGAAACAGTTATTAATGTAGTGGGTAAAGTAATTGATAGATCAACTGATACAATCAATAAAGAGATAGAAACAGGAGAGATTGAAGTCACTATCGAAAATTTTGTTGTTTTGGGTAAGTGCAAAGAATTGCCAATGCCTGTTTTTAGTGATCAAGAATATTCTGAAGAAATCAGATTAAAATATAGATATTTAGATTTAAGAAGAAAAAAAATTCATGAAAATATTATTTTGAGATCAAAAGTTATTTCGTTTATCAGAAATGAAATGAACAAATTTGGTTTTTTAGAGTTTCAAACACCAATATTAACTTCATCTAGTCCTGAGGGAGCCAGAGATTTTCTTGTACCAAGTAGATTGAATCCAGGTAAGTTTTATGCTTTGCCGCAGGCACCTCAACAATTTAAGCAACTCATAATGGTTTCAGGTTTTGATAAATATTTTCAAATCGCCCCATGTTTTAGAGATGAAGATGCTCGTGCTGATCGAAGTCCAGGAGAGTTTTATCAGTTAGATTTAGAGATGTCTTTTGTTGAGCAAGAGGATGTTTTCAAAGTCGTTGAACAATTATTAGTAAACACCTTTAAAAAATTCTCAAAAAAAAAAATTATAACAGAAAAATTTCCAAGAATTACTTATAGAGATGCTCTTTTAAAGTATGGAAGTGATAAACCTGATCTTAGAAATCCATTGATAATTGAAGACATAACAGAAACATTTACCAGAGAGGATGTTTCTTTTGATATCTTTAAAAAACTTGTGAAGTCTGGCTCAAATGTAAGATGTATTGTTACTCAGAATACCAAAGATAAACCAAGAAGCTTCTTTGATAATATTGATAGATGGGCCAAAGATGAGGGAGCTTCTGGTCTAGCTTATTTCACTATTGAAAATGGAATTTCTGCAAAAGGGCCAGTGGGTAAATTTTTTTCAAAAGAGTCTTTAGAGGAAATCATGAAAAAAACAGGCGCAAAAGTTGGAGATAGTATATTTATGGCTTGTAATAAAAAAAAGGATTTAGAGCGAATTACTAGTTTGGCTAGAGATAAAATTGCAAAAGACTTAAATTTAATAGATGATAATATTTTTGCATTTTGTTGGGTAGTTGATTATCCAATGTTTGAAAAAAACGATCAAACAAATAAAATTGAATTTAGTCATAATCCTTTTTCGATGCCGCAAGGAGATATTAAAAAACTTAATTTTGAAAAACCTTTGGATATGTTAGCCTATCAGTACGATATAGTATGTAATGGGATTGAACTTTCATCTGGTGCTATAAGAAATCATATTCCTGAACTTATGTATAAATTATTTGCTATTGCCGGTTATGATAAAGATCAAGTTGATGAAAAATTTAGTGGAATGATTAATGCTTTAAGCTATGGTGCACCACCGCATGGGGGAATAGCTCCTGGAATTGATAGAATAATAATGCTCTTGGCAAACGAAAAAAATATTCGGGAAGTAACCATGTTTCCCATGAATCAAAACGCTCAAGATTTAATGATGAATGCTCCTTCATCAATAGATGAGAAACAATTAAAGGAGCTCAATCTAGCTCTTAAAATAAAAAAATAGATTATTTTTTACCTTTTAGATTTATCTTTACATCTGATAAATCTACTAAATTTTTTTTATAATTATTTCTAACAAAACCTTTACTAGTAATATCTTTGACTATTTTCAAAAGCTGATTTTGATCATCTGAGTTTTGCTCATCAATATTTGAAATTTCTGAATTACCAATTGAAGGTGTGTGAGCTAAATCTTCTCTATTTTGATAAGAAATAGCTAATTCTCTAAAAATATAGTCTAAAATAGATGTTGCGGTCAAAATTCTATCATTACCATGAACTTTACCGGAAGGTTCAAACTTAGTACCAACAAAAGCACTTATAAATTCATCCAGTGGAACTCCATATTGTAGGCCTAAGGACACTGCTATAGCAAAATTATTCATAAGAGCTTTCACTAATTCGCCTTCTTTACTTGTATCAATAAAAATTTCTCCAATTTTTCCATCTTCATATTCACCAGTGTGTAAATATACTTTATGATCACCAATAGTTGCTTTTTGTATGTAGCCTTTTCGTCTATCGGGCATACTAAATCTTTTTCCAGATTTTTCTGAATTATTTTTATTTGTTTTAATTATATTCTCTAAATTTTTTGATGGTGTTTGATCATTTGCTGCAACTACATCAATTTTTTTATTTTCAACAATTTTTTTATTATTTGGATCTAAGCTTTTGGTTTTTCTATTATCAAGTTTTACGTCCAGAACTTCAAATTTGCCATCGTCACGTTTTTCTAAATTTTTTAGCTCAGTTTCATTAATGTCGTCTAAATAATGGTTTACTTTAAAAGTACAAGTATAATATGTTTCAACTAAATATTTTGCCATTTAACCTCAGTTATTATTTTAAATTTTATTTGAATAATGAATCAGTTAAATTTATATACAAAAACAAATTTTAGTCTAATTTAATTTATACAATTTTAAATTGAAAAAAAAAATTTTATTATGTTGACACTTTTTAAAAAAATTTTCACATGGTGGAATCGAGATACTTTTGGAACCAGAATAAAAACAATTTTATTTGGTAAATTAGTAGGTACAGATCACTTAGGAAATAAATATTACGAATCTAAAAATGGAAAAAGATGGGTAATTTATGCTGCAGAAATTGATGCATCAAAAATACCGGTAGAGTGGTATTCATGGATGCATTTTACTCATAATAAAATAGAAAATAATCATGAATTAAAAAAATATGATTGGCAAAAACCTCATCAAGAGAATTTAACTGGCACAGATTCAGCTTATTATCCAAATAAAAACAAAAATGCTATTCAAAAAAAATACAAGTCTTGGAAGGACTAAATCAAATTTATTAATATTTTTATTTTTTATCTTTCCTTTTTTTGTAAATTCCGAACAAAATTTGGAAGGTAATTACACTGATATAAAAATTTTAGATAAGATTTCCTCAAAAAATATTTCAGTTAAACTTAAAAACGGAGAAGCAAAAAAACACAAAGATCTTTTAATTAAAAGTATGAAGTGTAAAAATTCTGAATTCGATGATAATCCAGAAATTACAGCTTATATTCAAGTTAGTGATCTAACAAATAAAGACAAAGATGATGTATTTGTTTTTAATGGCTGGATGTTTTCATCAAGCCCGTCTATAACCCCATTTGATCACCCTGTATATGATATTTGGTTAGTAAGCTGTTATTAAACTATTTTTTCGTTATCAAGCCAACTTACATTAAAATCAGATTCGATAAATTTTTTATGACTTAAAAGTTTTTTGTGTAAAGGAATTGTTGTTGTAATGCCTTCAATAACAAATTCATCTAATGATCTATTCATTCTTTGAATAGCCTCTCCTCTATTTCTACCATGACAAATTAGTTTACATATCATACTATCATAATATGGAGTTACTTTATAACCTTGAAATATTGCTCCATCAACTCTTGTCCTAAAACCAGATGGTTGATGACACATGCCTATTGTACCTGGAGATGGCTGAAAATTTTTTTCTGGATCTTCAGCATTTATTCTACATTCAATAGCATGGCCCCTAGGATTTATATCTGATTGTTTTAGAGCTGTTTCACCAGTAAAAGCAATCCATATTTGTTCTTTAATTATGTCTATTCCTGTAACCATTTCGGTGACAGGATGTTCGACCTGAACTCTCGTATTCATTTCCAAAAAGTAAAATTTTCCATCTTCATAAATAAATTCGACTGTACCAGCTCCTTGATAACCGATTTTTCTGACCATATTTACAGTTTTATCAAATAAATCTTTTCTAATTTCGTCGTTTAAAACTGGGCTTGGAGTTTCTTCAATTAATTTTTGATGTCTTCTCTGAACAGAACAATCTCTTTCATGCAAGTGAATTGTTGCATTTTTTCCAGCTAAAATTTGAACTTCTATATGTCTTGGATTTTGAAAAAATTTTTCTATATAAACTTCATCATTACCAAAATATTTTTTTGCTTCAGATTTTGCTGTAGAAAATAGTGTCTCAAAATCCTCCTCTTTTTGAACAATTTTCATACCTTTACCTCCTCCACCTCCAGAGGCTTTAATTAAGACCGGGAAACCAATTTTATTACACAATTCTTTTGCTGCAGCCACATCTCGAACACCACCCTCAGATCCCTCTATGACAGGAAGTCCATTTTCTTTTGCAATTTTTTTTGCTTGAATTTTATCTCCCATCATTTCAATATGTTTTGCAGAAGCACCGATAAATTTGATTTTATTTTCTTCAAGTATCTTTGCGAAGTTTGCATTTTCAGACAAAAAACCATAACCAGGATGGACTGCTTCAGCATTAGTTAAATCTATAGCTGATAAAAGTGCAGGAATATTTAAATAACTATTAGCCGGTTGATGAGAGCCTATACAAACACTTTCATCTGCTAATTTTACATGCATACTTTCTCTATCTACATCAGAATGAACAGCAACAGTAGAAATTCCCCATTCTTTACAGGCCCTTATAATTCTAACTGCAATTTCCCCACGATTTGCAATCAAAATTTTTTTAAACATTATTCTAAAATGATAAGAGTTTGGCCAAATTCAACAGGTTGACCATCAGCTACAAGTATCTTTTTTACTATTCCATCAGAACTTGAGGGGACATGATTCATGGTTTTCATAGCCTCCACAATCATAACAGTGTCGCCTTTTTTTATTTTTTTTCCAACCTCTACGAATTTTTTAGCTCCAGGTTCAGGTGCATGGTAAGCAGTGCCAATAATTGGTGATGTAACTTCAATCCCAGATATATTATTTTGACTTTCCATATTTTTATCTGAGCTTATTTCTTTAGATAAAGTTTGATTTGTTTGATTATTAATTGAAATATTATTTTTCGAGACTTTTATTTTGGTATCTTTTTCAGTGTATTCCAGTTCAGTAAGATTAAATTCATCCAAATAATCACTTAACTCTTTTATTATTTTTTTATCTATTTTCATTTTGGATTAGCTTTTGCATTGAAATTATGGCTAAAATATAACCATCAGCATTAAGACCAAATATTCCACCAGTAACTACGTCACTTATTAAAGATTTTTTTCTAAATTCTTCACGTTTATAGATATTTGAAATATGCACTTCAATAATAGGTTTTTTAAAAATTTCTAAAGCATCTCTAATTGCAATTGAGGTGTGGGTAAATGCAGCGGCATTAATTATTATACCATCAAATTTTTCTCTAGCATTTTGAATTATATTGACCAATTCCCCCTCAACATTTGATTGTGCAAATTCAGTCGAAAGCCCTAATTCTTTTGATTTTGCCAAGCATTTTTCTTTAAGTTTGTCAAAAGTGATTGATCCATATTGTGATTGTTCTCTTTCACCTAATAGATTAATATTTGGACCATTAATAATAATTATTTTATTATTCATTCAGCTTTTATATACGATGAAAAAAAAAATTAAAATTAAATTAAATGGAAAATTAAAAACTATTAATAATAATTCAACATTATTCAATATTGTTAAAAAAAACGAAATTCCATTAACCAAAGTAGCTATTGAATTAAATCAAGAAATAGTGGATAAAAAAAAAATAAAAAGTATCAACCTTAAAAATAATGATAAAATAGAAATAGTTCATTTCATTGGAGGTGGTTAAAATTGAAAAAAGACAAATTTATTATTTCTAAAAAAAATTTTAACTCTAGACTTATTGTTGGAACTGGTAAGTATAAAAGTATGCAGGAGTGTGCTAAAGCAATCAATTTATCTGGAGCCGAAATAGTTACAGTTGCTGTTCGAAGAGTCAATATTACTGATAAAAAAAAACCGTTATTAATGGATTATATTGATCCTAAAAAAATTACCTACCTTCCTAACACTGCTGGCTGTTTTAATTCAAAAGATGCATTAAGAACTTTAAGATTAGCACGAGAGATAGGTGGGTGGAAATTAGTTAAACTAGAAGTTTTGGGAGATAAAAAAAATTTGTTCCCAGAAATGATTGAAACACTTAAATCAACTGAAGTATTAACTAAGGAGGGATTTAAAGTGATGGTCTATTGTAATGACGATCCTTTAATGGCAAAAAGATTGGAGAATGCAGGTGCTTGTGCAATTATGCCTCTAGCAGCTCCAATAGGTTCAGGCTTAGGTATTGTCAATGAAATAAATATTAGGATAATTAGGAAGCAAACAAAATTACCATTAATTATTGATGCCGGATTAGGCCAAGCTTCAGATGCTGCTATAGCTATGGAATTAGGTTGTGATGGGGTCCTAGTAAACACTGCGATTGCAAAAGCAAAAAAACCATTTCTAATGGCTTTAGCATTTAAGAATGCGGTTATTGCTGGTCGCCAATCATACTTGTCTGGTAGAATAAAAAAAACATTATACGGAAATCCGTCTTCTCCAAAGTCAGGAATTATCTAGCTTTCTTATAAAATTTCTTTTTTCTAAAAGTTTTCTTTTTAAATTTCTTTTTATCTTTTAATTCAATAACGTTGTTAACTTTTTGTTCTTCAAGATTTTTTAATTTTTCAAAATATTCGATCAGCTCTATAGTTTTTTTAGATTTATTCTTAATATCAATAATATATTCAGGGATTATTAAACTATCATCAGATATTATATCAATTTTCATTTTATTCTTTTTTTCAAAGTAAGTAAGATCTTCAATAAAATTTTCTTTTAAAAAATCAGAAATTTTTTTACAAACCTTTAAATCTACAAATTTGGCTTTATTTAGAACCGCTTTTAATTCAACTAATTTAAGAATTTTTAGAGCAAAAGATTCATCTGTTAGTTTGATACTCCATTTAACCGCACTTTCTCTTAATCTCTGTCGAGACATTTCTAAAAGACCAAAATTCGATATTCTTCCAATTTGAATCCTGGCACGATCAGATCTGCACTTTTCTTTTAATCTTCTTTCAACCAATCTTCGATTACCATAACTTAGCATGTCAATAAAATCTATTATGATAAGTCCTGACAAATCTCTTATTTTTATTTGTCTTGCTATTTCATCTGCAGCTTCAAGATTTGTATCTAAAGCAGTGCTCTCTACATTTTTTTGTTTAATAGAACTTCCAGAGTTAATATCAATGGAAACCAATGCCTCTGTAGGATTAATTACTAAGTAACCACCTGAGTTCAATTTTATTTCACTTTCAAATATTTGATTTAATTTCTGTTCAATACCTTCTTCAATAAATAAAGGTTTTTTTCCTCTGTATTTTTTTATCTTTTTTACGTGAGAAGGCATCATCATTTTCATAAAATTTTGAGCTTTTTTATAACCTTCATTACCTTCAATAATTATATTTTTTGTATTTTCATCATACATATCTCTTAAAGTTCTTTTAATTATTTCACTTTCTTGATGAATTAATGAAGGCGCTATAGAACTTAAGGCATTTTCTTTAATTTGATTCCAGTTATTAATAAGTGTATCTAAATCATGATTAATTTCATTTTTAGTTTTGTTACTTCCAGCAGTTCTTACTATAAGCCCCATTTCCTTTGGGATTTCAATTTCATTTAAAATACTTCTTATTTTTTTTCGATCTGCAGGATTAAAAATTTTTCTCGAAATTCCTCCACCTTTAGGTGTGTTAGGCATTAAAACTATATATTTGCCTGCAATAGAAATAAACGTGCTTAACGCAGCTCCTTTTTGACCACGCTCATCTTTTATAACCTGAACTAAAATTACTTGATTGGGTTTTATTACCTCTTGGATTTTATATCTTTTGAATCTAAATTTACTTTCATATTTTTTTTCTTTTTCATTTTCTAAATTTTCCTTATACTCAGGATCCTTTTTTTCTATTGGATCCTTTTTTTCCAAAGGATCTTCAATTTCTAATTTGCCTTCAGCTAAATTTTCTTCTTCTTTAGCTTCAACTTTTTTTGATAGTTCTTCTCGGACTCTTTCCTCTTCTTGTTTTATTTTTTCCAAATCACTTTGTGGAATTTGATAATAATCAGATTGAATATCGTTGAAAGATAAAAAGCCATGACGCTCCCTCCCAAAATCAACGAACGCAGCCTGCAAAGATGGTTCTATACGACTTACCTTACCTAAATATATATTATTTTTTATTAGATTATTTTTTATGCCTTCATACTCATAATCTTCAATTTTTTCACCTGATTTGAGTACAATTCTAATCTCATTTGGATGCGAAGCATCGATATATAAATTTTTTTCCATAACATTTTTTTTGATTGATTCATAAATTATTAAAATTTTGTTTGTATTCTTGTGCCTTATCTTTAACAAATTCCCTTATATAATGGAAACAAAATGAGTAAGATTTTGAAGAATTTATTTATTGGTTTTATTAGTTTTTTATTAATTTCATCAATAATTGTTTTAGTTATATTATGGAATTTTTCCAACAACATACCTGATTACAAATTTTTAAAAAATTATAAACCTCCTGTCTCAAGTAAGGTTTACTCTGGCAATGGTGATTTAGTTGCGGATTTTTCAAAAGAGAAGAGAATTTTTGTTCCTTATGGTTCAATTCCAAAAAATGTTATTAATTCTTTCTTATCTGCTGAAGATAAAAATTTTTTTTCTCATCCAGGAGTTGATGCCAAAGGAGTTTTAAGAGCAATTGTAAATAATATTAAAAACGTTCTTACATCTAAAAGACTAGAGGGTGCCTCAACAATTACTCAACAAGTAGCAAAAAACTTTCTTTTGACTAATGAAGTCAGTTTAAACCGAAAAATTAAAGAAGCTATTTTAGCATTTAGAATTGAAAGAGCATTATCGAAAGAAAGAATTCTTGAATTATATTTAAATCAAATTTACCTTGGCAGCGGGGCTTATGGAGTCGCTGCAGCAAGTCTAGAGTATTTTGACAAATCAATAAAAGAATTGAATTATGAAGAAGCTGCTTTATTAGCTGCATTACCTAAGGCGCCAAGCAAATATAATCCATATAGAAATATAGAATTGGCAAAATTTAGAAGAGATTTAGTTTTAAAAAATTTATTAGAGAATAATTTTATAACTGAAAAAAATTATCAAAATTTCAGGAAAAAAAATATTCAATTAAATAAAACTAAAAGAGTTTATTTAGAAGATGCTCAATATTATATTGAAGACGTAAGAAAAAATATAATTGAAATTTTATCATATGAAAAAGTTTATAATCAGGGCTTTAATATAAACACACCAATAAATCTAGAATTACAAAAAATAGCAACAAACTCTTTAAGAAATGGATTAATTAAATATGATCAACGTAAAGGTTGGCGGGGTCCATTATTAAATAAACCATATTCCAAAAATTGGTCTATTGGTTTAGATAAATACGATTTGGAGAATTCGATTGATTGGAAAATTGCAATAATAAAAAAAATTTCTAAATTTTCTATAGAAATAGAAACAAAAGATAAAATTAAAGGAATTATAGATTACAATAATATTTCTTGGACTAAAAAAGAATTAGATGATCTTTTTAGAGTGGGAGACATAATCTATGTTAAGAATATTAGAGATAACAAGTTTAGCCTTAAACAATTACCAAAAATAAATGGTGGTATAGTTGTAATGGATCCTTTCACAGGTAGAGTCGTTGCTCTTAGTGGTGGATTTAGTTTTAAAAATAGTGAGTTTAACAGGGCCTCACAAGCTCTGCGTCAACCCGGTTCAGCATTTAAACCATTTGTTTACGCTTTAGCTCTTGAAAATGATTATACACCTTCTTCATTAGTTTTAGATGCGCCGTTAGTCTTAGATCAAGGAACTGATTTAAAGATGTGGAAGCCAGAAAATTATGGAAAAAAATTTTATGGACCATCAACCTTGAGAATTGGTTTAGAAAAGTCACGAAATTTAATGACAGTTAGAATTGCACAGAATTTAGGTGTAGATAAAGTTGCCGAATTCTCCAAAAATCTTGGCATTTATGAAAATCCTGATGAGCTTTTATCTATTTCTCTTGGTTCTGCTGAAACAACTTTGTTAAAACTCACTTCTGCTTACTCAGCTTTTGTAAATGGAGGAAAGTTAGTTATACCAATTTTGATTGATCGTGTTCAGGATAGTGAGGGAAACACAATTTTAAATAATGAAAATAGATCATGCTTAAATTGTGATAAACTCTCATATACTGGTAAAGACTTTCCTGATGTAGGCGATAATTTTAAACAGATATTTTCTCCACAAACAGCTTACCAAATTACCTCTTTATTGGAAGGTGTCGTAAAAAGAGGTACAGGAAAAAAATTGAGAGATCTAAATTTGAATCTCGCAGGCAAAACAGGAACTACTAATAAAAATACTGATGCATGGTTTATTGGTTATACTTCAAATTACGTAATAGGAGTATATGTTGGGATGGATAATCCACAACCATTAGGTAAATTTGAAACTGGTTCAAAAACAGCTTTACCAATATTTAAGGAATTTATCGAATCATCTATAAAAAAATCTGATGCTCGACCATTTAAAGTTGCTGATGGTATTACAATGATGGTAGTTGACCCGACAACAGGTCAAAAAGCAAAATTTTCATCTAAAGATACAATTTTAGAAGCATATAAAAGCAAGAATGTTATTGATGGCAAAGTGTTATATTCAAATAATAATAGATTAGATACGAATAATATATTAAAGTTTTATTAATGGATCATAAATATACAGATTATAAAAAAGAGATAGAAAAAATAAATCAAAGAGTTAAGGAGTATCTTTGATAAAAATAAGTTAGATTTAAAATTACAAAGTCATAATAAAACTATTCTTAATCCTGATTTTTGGCAGAATAAGTCTAATTCAAAAAAAATACTTAAAGAAAAAAAATTGTATGAAGACCTGATCAATTCTCACAAAAGCTCTTTAAATCAATTAAAAGATTTGGGAGATTTGTATGA
This sequence comes from uncultured Pelagibacteraceae bacterium, assembly GCA_902615425.1. Classification (GTDB taxonomy): domain Bacteria; phylum Pseudomonadota; class Alphaproteobacteria; order Pelagibacterales; family Pelagibacteraceae; genus Pelagibacter. Next base: position 94,020 of record CACMPD010000003.1, on the reverse strand, counting down.
ATTAGCTTTAGAGGAAAATAACACAAACATACAAAATGAGGTTTTAGAAAGTATCAAGAATTTAAGAAAATTAGCGAAAAAAAATGAAATCAATTGTTTTTTATCAAATGAGTCTGACTCTTTTGATTGTTATATAGAAGTTCATGCTGGCGCTGGAGGCACCGAAAGTCAAGATTGGGCAGATATGTTGAGGAGAATGTATCTAAAATGGTCTGATAATAAAAATTATAAATCAACATTAATAAGTGAGCACAAGGGTGATGAGGCGGGTATAAAATCCTCAACAATTAAAATTGAGGGTGATTATGTTTTTGGTTGGTTAAAAAAGGAGTCTGGAATTCATAGATTAGTGAGAATTTCGCCATTTGACTCAGGTGCAAGACGCCATACCAGTTTTGCTAGTATTTGGGTTTATCCAGTCGTGGATGAAAATATTAATATTGAAATTCAAGATAAAGATTTGAGAATTGACACATATCGATCTAGTGGTGCTGGTGGCCAACATGTTAATACAACTGACAGTGCAGTTAGAATTACGCATTTACCATCTAAAATTGTAGTCCAATGTCAAAATGAAAGATCTCAACATAAAAATAAAGAGACATGCATGAACATGCTTAGAGCAAGACTCTATGATTTTGAGATAAAAAAAAAAGAAAAAGAAAATGAAAATACCGAGTCATCAAAATCTGAAATAGGTTGGGGACATCAAATAAGATCTTATATTTTACAACCATATAGATTAGTAAAAGACAATAGATCGAACTTTGAAAGCTCCAATCCAGATAAGATTTTAGATGGGGAAATTGATGAATTTTTAGAACAATCGCTTTATCAAACATAATGAAAATATTTCTTAAACTTTTTATAACAATATTATTATTAATATTTATCACTTTAACTTACCTAAGTATTTTGGGAGTTAAGACTGATAAATTTAATAATCAAATAACAGAAAAAATTCGAGAATTTGATAAGAATTTAGAAGTTGAATTAAAAGAAATAAAATTAATTTTAGATCTATTTCAATTTAAACTTCAAGCCAAAACTATTGGCACAAATTTAATAAATCAAAGCAGAAAAATAGAAATTGAAAATATAAAAATACAACTTTCGCTAAAGTCCTTAATAGAAGATAAGTTTTCAATTGAAAATTTAGAGATTTCATCAAAATCTCTTGAGTTGAAAAACTTAATTTCTTTTTTAAGATCATTTAAAAATACTCCTGAACTATTCATAATGGAAAAAGCCATTAAAAAAGGATATTTGATTGCTGATATAAAGTTAGAATTTGACTCAAATGGAAATATTAAAAACAATTATGAGATCAATGGTCTTGTAAAAGATGTTGAATTAAGTGTATTAAAAAAATACAATCTAAACCAATTAGACTTTATTTTTGACTATAGAAGGAATAATTTTTTAGTTAAAGATCTTAATTTTAAATTTGATAAAATAGGATTTTCCTCAGAAAAAGTATCAATAAAAAAAAGGAATGATGATTTTATTGTAGATGGTACCTTTGCGCATAAAAAGTCTGATTTAGATAAAAGAAATATAGATTTATTAGTCAAACCATTTTTACCAAATTTTGAAATAGAAAAAATATCATTAACTTCTAATAATAATTTTTCTTTTGAAATACAAAAAGGATTTAAATTTGAAAATTTCAAAATTAACTCAGAAATACTAGTTCATGAATTAATAATACCTAATAATTTGAAATTAAAAAAAATTTTTCCTAAACAAAAAAAAACAATTTCCCTCTTAGATCAAAAAATAAAATTACAATATGAAAACAATAATTTTACTATTGAAGGAAATGGAAATTTAAATTATCAAAATGAAAATGATGATATAGAGTATTTTTTTTCAAATAAGAATAAAACTGAAAATTTTGAAATAACTCTAAAAATAAAAGACAATCCTTTTAAAGTTGATTATTTGAATTACAAAAAAAAGGAGAAAAATGAGGTTATTTTAAATTTTAAAGGATCTAAAAATAGAAATAATGAATTTGTAATTGAAACTTTAAATCTAAATGAAGATGAAAACTATATTAAGATAAAAGATCTAGTCTTTAATGAAAAATTTCAAATTTCTAGATTGGATGAAGTAAATTTAGACTATCTTGATGTTGATAAACAAAAAAATTCAATCAGATTAAAAAGAAATAAAAAGAAATATTTTTTAACTGGGTCTAGTTTTAATGCTGATAATTTAATTGAGGATTTGTTATCAGAAGACGATAAAGATACTAAAATTCTAGATATTAATAGTAATTTGAAAATTGATGTAAAAAAAATTTTTTTAGATAGCGAGTATTATTTATCAAATTTCAAAGGAGATATTTTTATCAAAAATAAAGAAATACATAAAGCTGACTTAATTGGAAGTTTTTCAAAAAATAAAAAACTAAAACTCACAATAAATAAAGATAATAATAATAAAATTACCACTTTGTTTGTTGATGAGGCAAAACCTATCATAAAAAGATATAAATTTATAAAAGGTTTTGACGAAGGATCACTTGATTTCTTCAGTTCAAAAAAATCAAAAAAATCTGTTTCGCAAATAAAAATTTATGATTTTAAATTAAAAGAGCTACCTATATTGACAAAGATTCTCACGTTAGCATCCTTACAGGGCATTGCGGATATTTTATCTGGAGAAGGTATACGTTTTACGGAATTTGAAATGAATTTTAAAAATGAGGGTGATTTAATGACCATAGAAGAAATTTATGCGATTGGTCCTGCAATATCTATTTTAATGGAGGGCTATGTTGAAAAAAACAAATTAATTAGTTTAAAGGGCACATTGGTGCCAGCCACAACAATTAATAATTTTATTGGTTCATTACCTATGCTAGGTGAAATATTAGTTGGAAAAAAAACTGGTGAGGGAGTATTTGGAGTAAGTTTTAAGATCAAAGGCCCTCCAAAAAATTTAAAAACTTCAGTCAATCCTGTCAAAACCTTAACACCCAGATTTATTACAAGAACATTAGAAAAAATTAAAAAGAATTAACTTAACTCAATTTTTAAATGTCTTTTTTTTCCCACAGAAAGTTTTAAATAATTTTGTCTAAATAATTCATAAGATATAATCAGATTTTCTTGAGATATTATTTCATCATTCAGTTTTATTGCATTTCCTTTAATAAGACGTCTGATTTCACTTTTTGAATTTTCTAATTTAGATAAGATCACTAGATCTATAATACTCATTTTATTTTCAATATCAGTTTTCTTAATTTTAATTGAAGGTAAATTTGAACCAAGCGAAGTTCCTGAGAAAGCTTCTTTTGCCGCTTGCTCTGAACTTTTAGCAGCTTTTAAACCATGAAGCATAGTAGTTGTCTCGTTCGCTAGCTTAATTTTTAGTTTATTAATGTCTTCATCCTTCATTTTATCAATTTCTTCAATATCTAAATCTGTGAACATTTTTAAGAATTTTATTACATCTCTGTCATCGATATTTCTCCAAAATTGCCAATAGTCATATGATGATAATAATTTTTCATCTAACCAAATAGCACCTGACTCAGTTTTTCCCATTTTTGCTCCTGAGGATAATGTTATGAGAGGGGTAGTTAAACCATAAGCTTGTTTACTAGAATACCTTTTTATAAGTTCTGTTCCATTGACAATGTTTCCCCATTGATCAGAACCTCCTATTTGTAAGGAACAATTCTCTTTTTTATTTAGCTCTAAAAAATCATAAGCTTGCAAAATCATATAATTAAATTCCATATAACTTAAAGATTGCTCTCTATCCAATCTAGATTTAACACTTTCAAAAGTAAGCATTTTATTAATTGTAAAATGTTTTCCTATTTCTCTTAAAAATGAAATATAATTTAAATTTTTAAGCCAGGAATAATTATTTACAAAAATAGGTTTTGTTTTTGGATCGTTATTATTTAAAAATTTTTTTAATATTCTTTCAATATTTTTTGTATTTTTGTCTATTTCTTTTTCAGTTAAAATTTTCCTTGTTTTGTCTTTACCTGAAGGATCTCCAATTCTGGTAGTCCCTCCACCTAATAAGACAATCGGTCTGTGCCCATATTTTTGAAGAAGTCTAAGACACATGATTTGAAGTAAGCTTCCAACATGAAGACTTTCAGCAGTACAATCAAAACCTATGTAACCTTTAATTTTTTCTTTATTTATTAATTTGGATAATTCATTTTCATTCGTGCATTGATAGAAGTAGCCTCTATCTTTAAATTCTTTTAAAAATTTATCCATAAGTCTATAGTTCCACAATATACATTATTTAATAAAAAAAAATAAGAATGGATGAGATTTTTACAGCAATGGGTTTAATGAGTGGTACCTCATCGGATGGAGTAGATGTATCCATAATTAAGTCAGATGGTAATCAAGAATTTTCAATATTAATCGATAAATATTTTCAATATGATGAAGAATTAACTCAAAAAATACTTAAAATTAGGGATAAAATCTTAAATCCAGATGATTTAAGCAAATATCAAGTTGAAATCAAAGATTTAGAAAGAGAAATAACTTTATTTCATTTTAAGGCTGTTAATAAATGCCTTGAACTATCAAAAACTGATGTTGATTTAATTGGTTTTCATGGTCAAACAATATTTCACGCTCCAGAAAAAAAAATTACAAAACAATTGGGTGACGGATTGCTACTATCTCAATTAACGAAAAAGAAAGTTATTTATAATTTTAGACAAAATGATTTAGAAAATGGGGGGCAGGGTGCTCCTCTAGCACCAATCTTTCATAATGCTCTAGCTAATAAATTAAATAAAAAATTTAATTTAGGTTTTCCAATGAATATTCTTAATATTGGAGGTATTTCTAATGTTACCTCTACAATAGAATACAATAATTTGGGTTTAGAAGAAAAAATTTATGCTTGTGATATTGGACCTGGCAATTGTTTGATAGACGAATGGATGAGAAAAAATTCAAAAAAAGGGTATGACAAAGAAGGTTTAGTAGCAAGATCTGGAAAAACAGACAAATTGATTTTAAATCAGGCTTTGGACAATTTTACTGAACAATCTAATTTTGAAAAATCTTTAGATATTAAAAATTTTGATATTTTTTTTGCAAAAGGACTTTCATTAGAGGATGGTGCTGCAACCATTACTGATTTCACCGCTAAATTAATTTCCAATGGAATGAATTTTATTCACAATAAGAACAATTCTCAAAAAAGTAAATGGTTAGTATGTGGTGGAGGAAGAAAAAATAAATATCTACTAGAGAGTATTAAAAGTAATTTTGATGATATAAATCTTAATTCAATTGATCAATATGAATTAGACGGAGACTTTATCGAGTCTCAAGCTTTTGCTTTTTTAGCGATAAGATCATTTAAAGGTATGCCTATTTCATTTCCAAATACAACCAGATGTAAAAAATCGGTAACTGGTGGAGTTTTAGTTAAAAATTTTTAATACAAAGCTGTTTCTTTTTTTATGTATTTATCAAGAGATTTTGAAAGTGCGTTCTCATTTTTAGAAAAAAAATGATTTGCTTCTGAGATTGACTGAAATTCAACTTTGATACCTTTTTGCGCACTTAATCTTTTATTTAGTTCATTGATATGTTCAACAGGTACCAATTCATCTTTTTTTCCATAAATCATTATCCCAGAAGTTGGACACGGAGACAAAAATGAAAAATCATAAACATTTGGTTGGGGAGAGATTGCAACAAATCTATTTATTTCTGGTCTCCTCATTAAAAGTTGCATAGCAATCAATGACCCAAAAGAAAAACCTGAAACCCAACACTGAGAATTATCAAAATTTTCTCTCTCTAACCAATCAAGAGCAGCTGCGGCATCTGCTAATTCACCTTGACCATTGTCAAATTCTCCATCACTCTTTCCTACACCTCTAAAATTTACTCTGCAAACTGAAAAATCATTTTCCATAAAAGTATGAAAAGTTTCCACAACAATTTTATTATTCATTGTCCCTCCATACTGAGGGTGGGGTTGTAAAACTAAAGCTATTGGTGAAGTATTTTTTTTACTCTTATAATATTTGGCTTCAAGTCTACCTGCAGGTCCTGGAATAAATATTTCTAATATTTTATTTTCCATAATTGTTATTGATTATTATTCTCAAAAAAAAATTAGGTTTATCACAACTGCGTGACAAAATGTTAGCTTTTTTTTACTCATGATACTTGACTATTTTGGTCAGGTTTATATATACCCCAGTAAAATAAGGAATTATGAGACTTACTTCTAAAGGCAGATATGCTGTAATGGCTTTAGTGGATCTGGCTAGATTTGATGGAATTAATCCAGTTTCTCTAAGGGATATATCTTTAAGACAAGGCATTTCGTTAGATTATTTAGAACAAATTTTTTCAAAATTGAGAAAAAAAGAAATTGTTCAAAGCGTTAGAGGAACTCAAGGTGGATATATTTTAAATAGGAAAGCTAAAGAAATAAAATTAACAAATATTTTTGATGCAGTAGACGAAAAAGTAAAAACTGTCCAATGTAAAAAAGAGTCAAAAAAAGGATGCAATGGTAAATCTACAAAATGTTTAACTCACAATCTTTGGGATGAACTTGAAACTCACATCAATAATTTTTTTGATAAAAAGAGTTTAGACGACTTAGTAAAAGAAAATTTTGAAAGAAGATTATAAAATGGATACTAGAGAAAAAGATATAGAAAATTTAAAAGATTATAAATACGGTTTTACAACTGATATTGAAAATATTAAAGCACCAAAAGGTCTAAATGAAAGTGTAATTAAGTTTATTTCAAATATTAAAAAAGAACCTAAATGGATGTTGGATTTTAGATTAAAAGCATTTAAAAGGTTCAAGCTTCTCAAAGAACCTGACTGGCAAAAACCTAAGTATCCTAAAATTGATTATCAAGATTTATATTACTATTCGGCTCCGAAAAGCATGAAGGATAAACCTAAGAGTTTAGATGAATTAGATCCTAAACTCTTAGAAACTTATAATAAATTAGGAATTCCCCTTCAAGAACAAGCAAGATTAAATGGAATAGCTGTAGATGCAGTATTTGACTCTGTTTCAGTAGCCACAACATTTAAAGGTGAATTAACAAAACATGGAATCATTTTTTGTTCAATGTCAGAAGCAATACAAAAACATCCTGATTTAGTAAAAAAATATTTAGGAACAGTAATCCCAACAACAGATCATTTTTTTGCGACATTAAACTCCGCAGTTTTTACCGATGGATCATTTGTTTATATTCCTGAAGGTGTAAAGTGCCCGATGGAGCTATCAACTTATTTCAGAATTAACGCATCAGAAACTGGTCAATTTGAAAGAACTTTAATCATTGCTGATAAAGGAAGTTATGTGAGTTATTTGGAGGGGTGTACTGCACCGATGAGAGATGAAAATCAATTACACGCAGCTAACGTTGAACTAATAGCTCTTGATGATGCAGAGATTAAATATTCAACTGTTCAAAACTGGTACCCGGGAGATGAAAATGGAAAAGGGGGAATTTATAATTTTGTAACTAAAAGAGGACTATGTAAGGGAAAAAATTCCAAGATTTCTTGGACACAGGTAGAGACAGGTTCTGCTATAACTTGGAAATACCCTAGTTGTATTTTAAAGGGTGATAACTCAATTGGAGAATTTTATTCAATAGCAATTACAAATAATCATCAAAAAGCAGACACTGGGACAAAGATGATCCACCTTGGTAAAAATACTAAAAGTAAAATAATTTCCAAAGGTATTAGTGCTGGATTTTCTGATATGACCTATAGAGGATTAGTAGATATAAATTCAAAAGCAAAAAATTCTAGTAACTATACTCAATGTGACTCTCTTTTAATGGGAAATAAATGTGGAGCACACACTGTTCCTTACATAAAGAACAAAAATTTTGACTCAAATATTGCTCATGAAGCAACGACGTCAAAAATAAGTGAAGAGCAATTGCACTATTGTCAACAAAGAGGATTAAATCCTGAGGAAGCTGTTGGGTTAATTGTTAATGGATTTTGCAAAGAAGTTCTTCAGCAATTACCAATGGAGTTTGCTGTAGAGGCACAAAAACTTGTTGGAATTAGTCTTGAAGGGAGCGTTGGTTAATGCTGAAAATTAATAACTTAAACGCAAATGTTGAAAATAAGTCAATTTTAAAAGGATTTTCACTAAATATAAACCCAGGTGAAGTTCATGCAATAATGGGTCCTAATGGCTCTGGAAAAAGTACTTTATCTAATATTTTATCGGGAAAAAAAGGTTACGAGGTATCTGGAGAAATATTATTTGAAAATAAAAATTTATTTGAACTTGAAACTGAGGAAAGAGCGCACAAAGGTATATTTTTAGCCTTCCAATACCCTTTAGAAATTCCTGGAGTAAATACTAATATTTTTTTAAAGACTTCTCTAAATGCAATTAGAAAAGCTCGTGGACAAAAAGAACTTGATGCTATCGAGTTTTTAAAACTTGTAAAAGAAAAAGCTAAGGAACTTAAATTTGATGAAGAAAAACTTAATAGGCAATTAAATGTAGGCTTCTCTGGTGGAGAAAAAAAGAAAAATGAAATTCTACAAATGTCAATGCTGGCGCCAAAACTTTCAATTTTAGATGAAACAGACTCAGGTTTAGATATAGATGCTCTAAAAATAGTTGCAGATGGTGTAAACACATTAAGGAATAATGAAAATTCTTTTTTAATCATTACTCATTATCAAAGACTATTAGATTATATTAAGCCAGATTTCGTTCACGTTTTAATGAATGGAAGAATTATTAAATCAGGTGGATCTGAACTTGCAGAAGAATTAGAAAAAAAAGGATATGAGAGTTTTAATTAGATGAAGGAACAATTAAAAATAGATTTTAACAAAATTCAAGAAGTTTCTAATTTTTCTAATAGCGATATTGAGATAAAAAAGTCTTACCTAAATAAATTTATTGAAAATGGTTTTCCAAATAGAAAACAAGAAAATTGGAAGTTTTTAGATATAAATCAAATAATTAGTAATAATATTTCAGATTTGAGCTTTTATAATGATTATTCAATTGAAAATAAGATTGATCCATCAATTTTTATTGATGATTTAGAACATAATAAAATTATTTTTATTAATGGAAGAGTTGAAAAAATTGACTTTAGTTATGAGGATAAAAAACAGATTGAAATAATTAAGGACTCTTACACAATTGATAAGTCTCAAAACAACAATTCATTAATTGATTTGAATATTGCTTTAAGTAATAAACATTTTAAAATTTTAATTAAAAAAGACTACTCATTAAAAAAACCTTTAATCATTTATCATTTGTCCAATGAGAAAATGAAATCAAAAAATATTAATTTAAGGTTAGATTTTGAGCTTGAACAAAATAGCTCACTAAAATTAATAGATTTCTTTAGTGATGATAGTGAAAAAAATTTTATGAATATTTTTTACAATTTTAATTTGGATAAAGATGCGATTCTTAAAAATTATAAAATTGATAAGTCGTTAAATAAAAATCTAAAATATTCATTTAATAATATAGATCAAAAACAAAATAGTATTTCTGAAACTTTTGTTTTTTCTGCAGGTTCAGATTATTTCAAAAATGAGATAAATTGTAATCTAAAAGGCGAATATTCTTCAGCATTTATAAATGGTATTTTTTCGTTAGATGATAATAAACAGCACGAAATAAGAACTACTATAAATCATTTGGTTGAAAATACAAAAAGCTATCAGTTAATTAAGAGTGTGCTTGGAAAAAATACAAAGTCTGCTTATCAAGGAAGAATATATGTAGATTCAAAGGCTCAGAAAACAGATGGATATCAATTAAGTAAAGCAATTTTGTTAGACGAAACCTCAGAGTTTAACGCAAAACCTGAATTAGAAATTTATGCTGATGATGTTAAATGTTCTCATGGATCAGCATCTGGTAGTCTTGATGATAATTCAATTTTTTATTTAATGTCTAGAGGATTAAATTATAAACAAGCTAAAGGACTATTAATAAATGGTTTTTTGCTTGATGTAATCGAAAAGATTACTGACGCTGAAATTAAAGATTTATTAAAAAAAATGATTGGTTTAAAAAAATGAACATAGATAATATTAAAAAAGAGTTTCCTATCTTTGATGAAAAGATACAAAACAATGATCTAGTTTATTTGGACAGTGCTAATTCTTCTCAAAAACCTAAAGTTGTTATTGATAGAATAAACGAATTTTATACTAAAGAATTTTCAAATGTGGGCAGAAGTATTCATTATTTGGCAGTGGCAGCTACAAATTTATACGAAAATACAAGATCTTCTGTCCAAAAATATATTAATGCAAAAGATAAAAATGAAATTGTATTTACTAAGGGTGCAACTGAAGCCCTAAATTTAGTTGCTAATACACTTGGCCAAAAGTATTTGAATGAAGGTGACGAAATTTTACTCACTGAGTTAGAGCATCATTCAAATTATGTACCATGGCACTATTTGAGAAAATCAAAAAATATAAAGATTAATTTTGCTGAAATAAATGAAGAGGGAGAAATTCCAATTGAAAATATTGAAAAAAAAATTACGCCAAAAACAAAAGTGATTGCCATTAATCATCTATCGAATGTCACTGGCGCAATCCTACCAATCAAAGAGATTACTGAGCTTGCACACGCAAAAGATATAATTGTTGTTGTAGATGGATGTCAAGGTGCACCACATTTGAAACTTGATGTGCAAGATCTGGACTGTGATTTTTATGCAATTTCTTGTCATAAAATGTATGGACCGACTGGACTTGGAATTTTGTATGGAAAAAAAAAATGGCTTGAAGAATTACCACCTTATCAAGGTGGTGGTGGAATGATTAAAGAAGTTAAAAAAGATCGTATTACTTATGGTGATCTTCCAAATAAGTATGAAGCAGGCACTATGGCCACTGCACAGGTGATAGCTTTTGATAAGTCTATCAAATTTTTAGAAAGTATTGGAATTGAAAATATAATTAGACATGAAAAAGAATTAATAGAATATGGTCAAGAAATTTTAAAAAAGAATAATTCAGTAAAAATAATTGGCAATCCAAAAAATAAAGGCGGTGTAATATCGTTTACGATTGAAGGGGTACATCCACATGACATCGCGACAATACTTGACGAAGATGGTGTAGCTATTAGAGCTGGACACCATTGCTGTCAAATTTTACACGACAAACTCGAGATTCCTGCTAGTGCAAGAGCATCAGTAGGTGTTTATAATACTAAAAGTGATTTTGATCAATTAAATGAGTCTATAAACAAATGTAAAAAAATTTTTGATTTAAAATGAATTTAAAAGAATTATATCAAGAAATAATTTTAGAACATGGAAAAAATCCAAGGAATTTGAGGAAGACTGAGAATTTTAATAAAGATGCTAAAGGGAATAATCCTTTATGTGGGGATAATGTCCATGTTTATCTAAAATTGAATAATCAAAGAAAAGTTGAAGATATTTCTTTTGAAGGAAGTGGTTGTGCAATATCAATGGCCTCAGCTTCAATAATGACAGATTTGATTAAAGGCAAAAGTGACAATGAAGCAAAAGAGATCATAGATGATTTTCTTGGAATGATAAAAGAAAATCCTGAATTAAAGTCTACGATTTTAGAGGAAGATGATAAAACAAAACTAATGTGTCTATCCGGAGTAAAACAATATCCTATGAGAGTAAAATGTGCTACTTTATCATGGCATACTTTGATTTCTGCAATGGAAGATGACGGAAAGCAAGTGAGCACAGAAAATTAATATTATGGAAATAAAAGAAAAAATTATAAACGAAATTAGAAAAATTTATGATCCTGAGTTACCAGTTAATATTTATGAACTTGGTTTAATTTATGATATTCAAGTAAAAGGAAAAAAAGCTGAAATTAAAATGACCTTAACCACACCAAATTGTCCTGTTGCAGAGAGTTTACCTAAAGAAGTAAAAGAAGGAGCTATGCAAGTTGAAGAAATTGATGATGTTGATCTTCAACTAGTTTGGGACCCACCTTGGAACAAAGATATGATGTCAGATGCTGCTAAGTTGGAGTTAAATTTGTAATGAATCCTATAATTAAATTAAGTGAAAATGCAGCAAACAGAATTAAAGAAATCATGTCTAGTGCCGAAAAAGATGCTTTAGGAGTGAGAGTTTCAGTTAAATCTGGAGGATGCGCAGGCATGTCATATGTAATGGAATATTCTAAAGAACTTAAGCCGAATGATGAGGTAATTGAGGACAAGGGAGTTAAGGTTTTTATAGATTCTGCTGCAGTGATGTATTTATTAGGTACTGAAATGGATTACAAAAAAGAGGATTTTTCCTCAACTTTTGTGTTCAATAATCCCAATGAAACAGAGAGATGTGGTTGCGGGGAGTCCTTTAAAGTAGAATAAAATTTAGTATCCCATAAGTTGCATAGCTGTATTGCTTAAAATGCATATCTAGTATATAATTATTACATGAACGTTTTTGAATTTAGAAATTTATTAGCGTCTGAAGACAGAAAGGAAAAAAGAAAAAGTTTGCAAAGATCTTTGATCAAATCTGTTGAAACAGGAGCTAATGGAACTCAAGATTACGTTGTTAAAAAAGGTCCTGGCAAAAACAAGATTGCCACTACTAGACAATAATTTTTAACAACTATAATACATGTCGAACTCTATTGGGTGTGGTGTGTGTTCGAAATTATGTATTTCCTCAAATTTTAAAGCAATGTAAGCATCTATCTGATCATCAGTGAATACGTTACCTTGTTTTAAAAAATCTCTGTCCTTATCCAAACTTTCCATTGCTTCTCTTAATGAGCCACAAACAGTAGGTATTTTTTTAACTTCATTTTCAGATAAAGCATAAAGATCTTTATCGAAAGATTTACCTGGATCAATTTTATTTTTAATACCATCTAGTCCAGCCATAAGCATTGCTGCAAAAGTTAAGTATGGGTTTCCAGCTGCATCACCAAATCTAATTTCACATCTCGCAGCTTTTTTACTTAGAGTGATAGGGATCCTACATGAAGCTGACCTGTTTCTCGCTGAGTACGCTAATAACACTGGGGCTTCAAATCCCGGGATCAATCTTTTGTAACTATTGGTTGTTGCGTTTGAAAAAGCGTTTATAGCTTTTGCATGTTTTAAAATTCCACCAATATAGTGTAAAGCTAAATCGGATAAGCCAGCATATTTATCTCCTGAAAATAATGCTGTATTTCCTTTCCAAATTGATTGGTGCACGTGCATACCTGATCCATTATCACCTTTTACTGGTTTAGGCATAAAAGTTGCAGTTTTTCCAAATGAATGTGAAACCATATGAACCGCATACTTATATAATTGCAAGTTATCTGCTTGATCAACTAAAGTTCCAAAATACATTCCAAGTTCATGCTGACTTGGAGCAACTTCATGGTGATGTTTCTCAACTTTAATACCCATGTCTTTCATTGCTTTTAAATACTCACTTCTCATATCTTGTGCACTATCAACAGGAGGAACTGGGAAGTAACCACCTTTGATACCAGGTCTGTGTCCCATATTTCCGTTTTCATATTTTTTTCCAGTGTTGTAAGGGCCTTCAGTACTATCAATTTTGAATCCAGTTTCATTCATGTCATTTTTAAATCTTACATCATCGAATACAAAAAATTCAGCTTCTGGACCAAAAAATGCTTTGTCACCAATTCCAGATTTTTTTAAATATGCCTCAGCTTTTTTTGCTGTTCCTCGAGGATCTCTTTCGTAAGGATCTTTTTTTATTGCATCCAAAATATCACAAAAAATGTTTAATGTATTATGAGACGTAAACGGATCAACCACAGTTCTGTTTAAATCAGGCTTTAAAATCATGTCAGATTCATTAATAGCTTTCCAACCTGCAATAGAGGAGCCATCAAAGAAAATTCCATCGTTTAACATATCTTCGTCAACTACCTTAGTGTCCATTGTAACGTGTTGAAGTTTACCTCTAGGGTCAGTAAATCTTAGATCAACGTAATCGATCTCTTTGTCTTTAATAACTTTTAATACATTTTTTGCGCTCATTATATCTCCTCTGTAATCTTGTGGGTTGTGATACCAAATAAAGACTGATAAATAATCCTCTTTTACTTAATAACACCTATGCATTTTTAACATAAGTGTATATTGAAAAGACTAAGAATACTAACAATTCAGAGTTGAATAATGACATTACTTGATAAAGAACCAGTTCGAAGAGTTGGAAGAGTTATTAGAGAATTCGACCAAAATTTAAGTGTTAGTGTTTTAGAAACATCAGCTAGAACTGCTTTAGAAGCCGCATCTTCTTTAGGATGTGAGGTAGGAGCAATTGTTAAAAGCTTACTTTTTAAGACAGATAATAAGTTTACTTTATTTTTGGTTGCTGGAGATAAGAAAGCTTCACTAAGAAAAATTAAGAAAAATATTAAATTTGATGATGTTTCTATGGCTACTGCTGAAGATGTAAAAAACATTACTGGTTATACTATTGGCGGTGTTTCACCAGTAGGCCATTTAGAAAATGTTGATATTTACATAGATAATTCTTTAAATAGGTTTGATTTTCTATTTGCTGCTGCAGGTCATCCAAATTGTATATTTAAAATCAATTTCTCAGATTTAAAGAAAATTACAAAAGGAACAATTGAAGATATTACCGAATGAGACAACCAAAACTATTAGATTATCTTTTATTAATTTTGTTAGCTTTAATATGGGCATCAGCTTTTTTTAATATCAAAATTGCAACCTATTCATTTGGACCAATTACCATTGCATTTTTAAGAGTGTTTTTTGGAGCAATACCTGTTTTGTTGCTTTGTTATTATAAAAAGATAAAGATCGAAGCTTTTTCAAAAGATTGGTATTGGTTCGCAATGATAGGATTTATAAATCTAGTAGCTCCTTTTTTTTTAATTGCCTACGGCGTGCAATCAGTTCAAAGTAATTTGGCTGCGATATTGATGTCAACTACACCATTAAGTTCAACTGTGCTTGGTCATTTTTATACAAAGAATGAGAAATTCAATTTTATCAAAACAATAGGAATCTTAATTGGTTTTTCTGGAATACTTTATTTATTTTCTGATAATATTTTGATTAATGAAAATAATTTTTTTTCCGCAATACTAATTTTATTAGGCTCAACTTGTTATGTAATAGGTGGTGTTCTAACCTTAAAAATTAGTAAGAAAAAAAATGAAAATGTAACTGGCTCAATACTGGTTTGGGCAGTTTTGATTTTGATACCTATTGTAAGTATTGTTGAACAACCATGGAATGTCTCGCCAAGGTTAGATTCCACAATATCCGTGATATATCTTGGCCTAGTTTCTACTGGAATTGCATGGTTATTGAGATTTAGAATTTTAGTTAATAATGGACTGATATTTCAGTCACAAGTTTCATATTTAATTCCAATTTTTGGAACTATCTTGAGTTATATTTTCCTGAAGGAATTGATCACTTTCAAAGTTTTGATATCTCTCATTGCAGTATCAGTAGGAATTTATTTCGTGAGAAAAGCAGACAATAAAATTAGTAAAATAAAGCTCGATTAATACAATTCTTAGTTGAAAACATTATTGACCCATTTACATCATTCCCAAAAAGGTTTTTAATTAACTTATATAAATAACAAGAGGAGAAAAAAATGAGTGCAGAAGCAATGAAAGTGTCATCTGTATTAGATACTTCTCATTTAAAGGTTAAATTTCCGTTCAAAGCAAAATATGGAAACTACATTAATGGAAAATTTGTAGAACCAAAATCAGGCAAGTATTTTGATAATGTAAGCCCGATCTCAAATGAGAAAATCTGTTCAGTTGCGCGATCAGACGAAAAAGACGTAGAAGCAGCATTAGATGCAGCTCACGCAGCCTTCCCAGAGTGGGGAAAAACAGACATCACAACAAGATCAAACATATTATATAAGATCGCTGATGTTTTAGAAAAAAATCTAAACTTACTCGCAACAGCTGAATGTTTAGATAATGGAAAGCCAATAAGAGAATGTATGGCAGCAGATTTACCTTTGGTTGTTGATCATTGGAGATATTTTGCTGGTGTAATAAGAGCAGAAGAGGGATCAATTGCAGAAATTAGCAATTCTCAATACTCTTACAACATACCTGAACCTTTAGGAGTAGTTGGTCAAATAGTTCCTTGGAACTTCCCATTACTTATGGCTACATGGAAACTAGCACCAGCTCTTGCAGCAGGTAACTGTTCAGTTTTAAAACCAGCCGAACAAACGCCAGCATCCATAATGGTGATGATGGAACTTATTGGGGATTTATTACCTCCAGGAGTTGTCAACATTGTTAGTGGTTTTGGATTAGAGGCAGGTAAACCTTTAGCATCATCAAAAAGAGTTGCTAAAGTTGCATTTACTGGTGAAACAACAACAGGAAGATTGATAATGCAGTATGCTGCACAAAACATAATTCCAATTACTTTGGAATTAGGTGGAAAATCTCCAAACATTTTCTTTGAGGATATCATGGATAAAGATGATGATTTCTTCGATAAATGTATTGAAGGTTTCGTTATGTTCAATCTTAACCAAGGTGAGGTTTGTACTTGTCCGAGTAGAGCTTTAGTTCAAGAGTCAATCTATGATAAATTCATGGAAAGAGCTATAGCTAGAACAAAAGCTGTTGTTCAAGACAACCCTTTAAAAATGGAAACTATGATTGGAGCACAGGCTTCCGTAGAACAAATGGAGAAGATTAAATCTTATCTTGATCTAGGGAAAAAAGAAGGTGCGAAAGTTCTAACAGGAGGAAGTGTTGCAAAACTTAACAGTGGATTAGAAAAAGGTAATTACATTCAACCAACTGTTTTTGAAGCAAAAAATGATATGAGAATATCTCAAGAAGAGATCTTCGGACCTGTTGTGTCTGTAATTAAATTTAAAGATGAAGCAGAGGCATTAAAAATTGCCAATGATACTCTTTATGGTTTAGGAGCAGCTGTTTGGACTAGAAATGGTAATATTGCTTATAGAATGGGTAGAGCAATACAAGCAGGGATAGTATGGACTAATTGTTATCATGCATACCCAGCTCACTCACCATTTGGTGGATACAAACAATCTGGAGTTGGCAGAGAAACTCACAAAATGATGCTTAATCATTACAGACAGAATAAGAATCTACATGTTTCTTATGCTGAGAAAAAATTAGGCTTCTTTTAATCAAATAATATATACTGGTCCATGATTCGATATCATGGGCCAGAGAAAAAATATGAAAGTATCTGCAACAAATTCGGCGCTTAGTTTATTATCTGAACTTAAAGAAAAATATGGTGAAAAGTTAATGTTTCATCAATCAGGTGGATGTTGTGATGGGAGTGCACCTATGTGTTTCCAAGAAGGTGAATTTCCATTGGGAGATAACGATATTAAACTTGGGGAAATAGGTGGAGTTCCATTTTATATGAATGGTGATCAATATGAAAAATGGAAACATACTGATCTTACGATAGATGCTGTAAAAGGAATTGGTGGAATGTTTTCATTAGATAATGGAACTGGAAGAAGATTTTTAACTAAATCTGAAATATGCCTCGTAGTGGATAACGATAATCCAAATCATTAAATTTATTTAACAATGCCGATTTTTTTAAGTTCACAAAAAATTGTGAAGGATTGGATTGATTATAACAATCATATGAATGTTTCTTATTATCTTTTGATCTTTGATAAATATGGGGCTGATATATTAAATGACACCTTTAAAATGGGTGAGTATTCAGCAAGGACTACCGGAAAAAGTACGATGATTGTTGAGTCTCATATTACATATAATCAAGAACTAAAGATGAATGATGAGGTAGATGTAAATTTAGTTTTTTTTGATCACGATAAAAAAAGGTTGCAATACAAGATGGAAATGATCCATAAGCAAAAGCAATATTTAGCATCTACGATTGAAGTCCTTGCATTATATGTTGATTTAAATAATCGAAAAGTCTCAGAATTCGAGGGAGATAAATTAGAAATTATGGATAATTATATTAAAAATAATATAGAAAAGTTTGATAATACTAACCTTAAGTTTTCCTCTAAATTGAAAAAGTAAATAAATTTACTTCCAGCCCGCGTACTGGAAGTAATAATCTATTTATTGTCCTGGCGCTTTGTATGCACCTGATGCAACTTCACTCGCTTTAACAGTAGCTTTATTAAAATCAATAGCTTCCAACATTGTTAAATTTTTAACTGCTCCTGATGCTTCTACTACAAGTTTTACTGCTGCAAAGTCTTCAAATGTTGTAAGTTCATTAACAACAATAAAGTCATATGGACCTCTAACTATATCCATACTATGCATTGTTCCACCCATAGCTTTTGTTAATTGTTCAACTACTGCTTTTCTATCACTTTTAGGATCTTTTAAAAAACCTTGAAAAGCTTTTTCAGTGTAGTTTCCCATTATATATGCTTTCATATGTTACCCCTTTCTTTATTTAAAAAATATTACAGCAAAATTTATGTATGTAGAAGTGTTATATTTGTCTAATTATTTTCTATTCGGTCCATTTCTTTAAGTTCGACTTCTAACTTATCTAATTCCTCACCACCTGCCATCATGCTTAAAAGTTTTTCTCTAGATATATCTTTTTTTTGAAATGTTCCCATACTTTTTCCTCGATTTAAAACTGTAAAACTATTTCCAACAGGATAAGCATGATGAACGTTGTGTGTTATTAAAATTACAGCTAAGCCTTGTGATGCTGCTTTAACAATATATTTCAGGACCATTGAAGCTTGATGTACACCTAATGCTGATGTTGGTTCATCTAATACCAAAACTTTTGCCCCAAAATAAATTGCTCTAGAAATAGCGAGACATTGTCTTTCACCTCCAGACATCGTACCGACGGCTTGTGATGGGTCTCTCACATCAATACCTATTTGTCCCATTCTTTCTGCAGCTATAGTGTTTGCTTTTTCAATATCAAAAGTTTTGAAAAAAGGTAAACCTTTTTGTGGCTCTCTGCCCATAAAAAAATTTCTAGTAACACTCATAAGGGAAACTAATGCTAAATCTTGATAAACAGTACCTATCCCAATATCCAAAGCATCTCGTGGTGAGTCAAAAACTATTTTTTGATCTTCAAAAATAATTTCACCTTCATCAGGCTTATGAACGCCTGCTAAAGTTTTTATCAAAGTAGATTTTCCAGCTCCATTGTCACCAAGTAAGCACATTATTTCGCCTTTTTTTAGTTTCATAGTGACATCTTTCAAAGCAATTACTTTACCAAAAAATTTACTTATATTATTAAATTGAACTAAATATTCAGACATCACTTAGTCTCCGTAACTTTTTTTCTAATATAATTATTGAATACTACTGCAATTAACATCATTGCGCCTAAAAAAACCTTAAACCAATCAGTATCCACATCTGTATAAAAAATTCCCATTGATACAGTGCCAAAAATAATAGCGCCCAATGCTGCTCCGATGGCAGAGCCATAACCTCCAGTCAAAAGACAACCGCCAACTACGGCAGCTGCTATTGCTTCCAATTCTTTTAAAGTTCCTCTCATAGTATCTGCAGAACCTGCATCTAAAACTTGAATACAAGCAAATATTGTCGATGCTACAGCTGTTCCAATAAATAGACTTATTTTTACTCTTCCAACAGGTACACCAACATTTGTAGCGCCAACTTTATCTCCACCTGATGCAAATATCCAATTTCCATATCTAGTTTTCATAAGTATCCAAGTCGCAAATAATGTAAGAGCAATAAACCATATTACTGATGGTGGAATACCTGTAGCTAATGGTGTGCCGTCAGTTCTCAGTGCAATTAATTTCATCGATCCTAGCCATGTGAATAACCATTGAAAAGTATCTGTTGCAAATAACCAAGCGATTGGATCATCCTCTATTAAAACTCTTAATCCTGGTACTTGAGTTCTTCCTGTAATTAATCTCGTAATAGCCAAAGTTGCCCCTCTTAAAATGAACAACATTGCCAGAGTTACTATGAAGGATGGAAGACCAGTTTTTACTACCATTATACCATTGAAATAACCAATTAGTACTGCCATAGCAAAAGCAAAAATAATACTCGTCCATAAAGGCCAGCCCCAATAAATTGCAGGTATAGCGATACAGATTCCTGCAAAACCAATCATTGAACCAATTGATAAATCAAACTCTCCACCGATCATTAACATTGCAGCAGCAATAGCAATAATTCCCAAATTAGCTGAAACATCTAAAAAATTTAATGTCCCATAAGCACTAAACATTCCAGTGTCGCCAGCAACTATTCCAAAAAAAATAAAAACTAAAATTGACCCACCCAAAGCACCAAGCTCTGGTCTGTTTAATAAAACTCTAAGAGGTGAAATTTTTTTAAGTCTTTCATCTTGTCCACTATCTTTTTTAGATTTAATACTCTCTGATTTTACAGACATATAAAAATTATAATTTAAAGATGATTAAAAAAAAGGCCTGACTTACATTAGTCAGGCCTTTAATTCATATTTTTATCTATAACCTTGAGCTGCCCATTTGATTACTTTAGACGCATTGTCAGGAGTAACAAACCCAGGTCCAGTCATTACTACACCTGCTGGCATTGTTCCCCATCTCATATATTGTCCAAAGATAGCTATTGGTAAATATCCTTGTAGATATTGCTGTTGGTCAATTAAAAACTCTACTTTTCCTGCTGCAGCAGCTTTTAACATATTTGGAGACATATCAAATGTTCCTAATCTTACAGAACCAACTTTTCCAGCTGACTCAAGTGCTTTCAAAGCTGCTTCACCAGACAATCCAGCACCTAAAGTTAGAATAGTGTCATAGCCACCACCTAATTTTGCAGCAACAGCTTTTTGAATTTCTGTCGGGTCATTTGAAGTACCTAAAATATCAACAGATCCACCAAAGCCTTTTTTGAAACCAGCACATCTTCTATCAAGTGCAACATTTCCTACCTCATGGTTAACACATAATGCTTTTTTTCCACCAGCGGCTTTCATTTTTTGTCCACCACCTACACCTGCTTCAAACTCAGTTTGTCCAACGTGCGCACTAATTCCTAAAGATGCATAATCATCAGATCCAGAGTTCATTGATATTACAGGAATACCAGCAGCAATCGCAGCTTTAACTGATTTTCCTAAAGCAGCAGCATCTGGTAATGTGATCACAATACCTTTCGGTTTTTGTGATACAGCATTATCAATTAATTTTGCCATTTCTACCATGTCAAAAGTAGCTGGTGCTGTGTATTTGCAAGACACTCCCATGTCTTTACATCCAGCATCAACTCCATTTTTAGCAACTGACCAGAAAGGATCGTTTGCTTGACCATGAGAAACAACAATTATATCTACAGCTAAAGCAGATACAGACATCATTGCCCATGCAGCTAAAGCTAATATAAAGTTTTTTATTGTTTTCATTATTTTCCTCTAATTAAAGTTAACTTTTAAAAATAAAATCTAATCAAAATATTATTTAGTTGTAAAGTATACAGGTTGTATTCTACTTAAGGTTGATTCAATTAAAGATTAAGTTTTTCAAACTTTTTTGATCGTAAAGATTTTTGAGCTGCATTCGCAATTATCAGAGCTTTTCTTCCCTCTTCAAATCCTGCAAGAGGTCGAATTTTCTTTCTTATAAATTTTGCAAAATCCTTTAGTTGACTTTTATAAGCATCTTTATACCTCTCAATAAAAAAATTAAGCAGTGGAGATTTGTTTGAAGTTGATTGTGCAGAATATAAAGATGTCTCGTTTTGTCTTTTATTTTCCGAAATTAACATACCTTTTGATCCAAATAATTCTATTCTTTGATCATAACCGAAACTACAATGTCTGGAATTAGTTATTATGCACTGAACACCAGCTTTAGATCTAATTATGGTAGATGCTAATTCAAAATCTTTTATTCTATCAAATCTTTTGTCTGATATGTTGCTACCAGAGGATATTATTTTTGCAGGCTCATCATTACCAAGGTAGAATCTAACAAGGTCAAAATCATGGATCATCATATCTCTAAAAATACCACCAGATTCTTTAAGATATTTTATAGTTGGCGGGGCAGGATCACGACTAGTGATAATAATTTTTTCTAATTTACCTATTTTTCCACTAAGTAATTGTTTTCTTAAACTATTGTGTGTTGGATCATATCGTCTATTAAAACCTAATTGTATTTTTGGATTTAATCTATTAATTTTTTTTTTGCAGGTTTCAATTCTTTTAATACTTAAATCCAGTGGTTTTTCACAAAAGATAATTTTTTTATTTTTAACACCATCTAAAACAAATCTAATATGTGTCGATGTTGTTGAGGCAATAAAAATAGCTTTTATATCTTTATCTTTATAAGCTACAGATGGATTGTTTATAGCTTTTGTTTTTAATGTTTTTGAATATTTTTTAGATAATTTTTGTTCAATGTCATAAATATATTTAAGATTAAAATCTTTACTACGCATTAAATTTTTTCCATGCATAATACCAATTCTACCAAGTCCAAATAAAGCTATATCAATCATTTAAAATTTGTATTAAAATAATAACTTAACTAAAAAAATTTCTTATGTCAGTAAAATTAGGAGTTGCACCCATTGCATGGAGTAATGATGACATGCCTGAGTTAGGTGGCGAAACTACATTAGAACAATGTTTAAAGGAAGCTAATGAGGCAGGCTATATAGGCATAGAATCTGGTGGAAAATTTCCAAAGAAATCTTCGGAATTAATTCCAAAATTAGATCAATTTAATCTTAAACTTTGCTCAGGATGGTATGGCGCTAATCTAAGAAAAAATTCTGTTGAGGAAGAAAAAAAATCCATTCAAGAACAACTAGATTTATTTAAAGATTGTGATGCACCTTGTATAGTTTTCGCAGAAGTTTCTGGCTCTATACAAGGAGATCCTAATAGAAAATTATCAACTCGGCCTCAAATGGAAAGGGACGAATGGCAGAAGTTTTGTGAAAAAATTTCTGAACTAGGAAAATATTTAGAGGATGAAGGGATGCCTTTGGCATATCATCATCATATGGGAACAGTAATTGAAACTCAAAAAGATACTGAAAGACTTATAGAAAATACTCATGACAGTGTAAAATTAACATTAGATACTGGACACATGTTATTTGCAAAAGGTGACTCAAAATCCATATTACAAAATTATCATGAGAGAATTTTGCACGTCCATTGTAAAGATATAAGAAAAAAAGTTCTTGAAAAATCTTTAAAAGAGGACTTAAGTTTTAGAGGTGCTTTCTTAGAGGGTGCGTTTACAGTACCAGGAGATGGTTGTATTGATTATCAACCTTTATTTAATGTATTAAAAAATAATAATTATTCAGGATGGTTAGTGGTTGAGGCAGAGCAAGATCCAGCAAAAGCAAATCCGCTAGAGTATGCAAAAATTGGTTATAATTATCTTACAGAGACATTAAAAAAATCTGAAATTGAAATTTATAAAAATTGATTATCTATAGAGTGAAGTTAGTTCATTATTTCCAGCAGCAACACATGGAGATTTAAAACATGTACCTACAACCCATTCAGATCCAGGATCAGGTAAAAAATTTGATGACATCACAAATATAACACCCATCTCAACTGATTGCCCCGCTTTACCTTCTGCTTTAATTCTAGGATCAGGATCAGTTTTTACTTTAGTATCCTCTGAAAAAGGATTCTTTATATTAAGATTTTTGTTAATATAATTCACAACTTTAGATGAAGACCATTCGCCATTGCAGGGATCACCCCAAACAGTCAATTTATTTTCATCATTATTCCCGCAATTATTTATTTCTCCATTTATAAAATCGACTACTTTATTATGATTTTCTTTAACTAAGTTAGCTTTTGCTTCAACTGCGGGTCTTGTACTTGCAGTCCAAATCAACATACCAACCACATATACCAACGATAACAACACTAATGTTTCTAATAGTCCAAAATTTTTTAAGTTTATACGCATAATTAAAATTTAATAATTTTTGATTTGTCTAATTTTTTTTCAAAAAAATCAATTATATTTTGAATTGTTTCCTTTCCCATTCTTATCATACACTCTTCACTGAATGTAGCTGTATGAGGACTTAAAAAAACTTTTTCATTTTTTAGCAAAGGATTATCTTTTTTAGGTGGTTCTGTTTCAAAAACATCTAACCCTGCACCAAATATTAAATTTTCATTTAGTGCTTTATTTAAATCCTGCTCATTAATTATACCACCTCTAGCTGCATTTATGATTATACAATTTTTTTTCATAGTTTTAATAAGATCAAGATTTATTATATTTTTAGTTTTTTCATTAAGAGGCATATGAAGAGAGATAGCATCCATAGATTTCACTGTTTCTTTTAAGTCCTCAACTTTTATTCCACCGAATTCCTCTATTTTGTTTTTGGAAATAAATGGATCATATACAAAAACATTCATTTCAAATCCTTTACATCTCTTAATTAAAGACTGACCAATTCGTCCAAACCCAGCGATTAAAATATTTTTTTTCCACAATTCAATTGTTTTTGGAAGCTTATTTCGATTTGTAAAATTTCCTTCCCTGACTGTCTTGTCGTACATATCTTTTCTTTTAGATATGTTTAATAACATAAAAATTACATGTTCTGCCACAGCCACGGCATTAGCAGTCGCTGTTATTGCTATAGTGATATTTTTTTCTCTAGATGATTTCAGATCAATATTGTCATAACCCACACCATGACGAGAAATAATTTTAAGTTTTTTTGAAGCATTGATCAATTCACTTGATAATTTTGCCGTTCTTATTGTCAAACCGTCACATTCTGCAATTTTTGATTTAATAACTTTATCATCAATATTTTCAATTAACTCAACATCATAATTTGAATTATTTTCCAAAAGTTCAATTCCTGCTTTATGTATAGGCTGAACAATTAAGATTTTTTTTTTATCTGTCACTTAAATTTAATAAGTTTTTGTATCGTCTTTTAATTTTATCGATTTCAATTTAGAAACAGCTTCTTTTGCACCTGCGCTCATGTATCGTTGATCAGATCCAATGGTAACTAAATTAAAACTTAAATCTAACATTTTTTGTGCATACTCAGGGGTAGCATTATGAATTCCTGCAAAAAGGTTATTTTTTTTTGCATGTTCTAATATGTTTAGAATTTCTTTATAAGTTCCTGAATTTTCCGGCTTATCAAATGATGGTTTTTCACCTAAGGCTAAACTCAAATCTGCTGGTCCAATATAAATTCCATCTAAACCTGGTGTAGTCATAATTTCATCTAGTTTATCAATAGCTTCTTTAGTTTCTATCATCGCTAATTTTAAAATCTCATTATTTGCATGATTTCCATAATCAGCTCCACCATATATCAGACCTCTAATAGGTCCATAACTTCTATAACCTTTAGGAGGATATAAGCATGCCTGAACAAATCTTTCAGCTTCATGTTTATTACTTACCATTGGGCAAATTATTCCATAGCATCCAGCATCTAGAATTTTCATAATTTGTCCAGGCTCATTCCAATTTACTCTTGCAAGTGGAGTTACGTCAGTAGTTGATATAGCCTGTAACATTTGTAATGCAGAATGGAAATCTATAACACCATGTTGCATATCAATTGTAAGCGAGTCCCAACCTTGATGAGACATTACTTCAGCTGAAAAAGAGCTAGGAATTTGTAACCAGCCATTAATTATTTGATCACCATCTCTCATCATCTTTTTTATTTTATTTGGCCTCATTTTAAGATTTCAAACCAAGGTGAGTGTACTTTATATTAAGATAATCTTTAATTGCCATTGAACCACCTTCACGTCCATATCCAGTTTGTTTAATTCCGCCAAAAGGTGCCTCAGCTATCGCAACTGCAGGAGTATTTACTGCAACAGTACCAGTTTCCATTAATTCTGAAGCTCTGTGAGCTTTATCCATAGAATTTGTATAAATATAACTACATAATCCTAAGTCATTATTATTAGCTCTCTCAACTACTTCATCAAAAGTTTTAAATGACAACATTGGAACTAATGGACCAAATGGTTCTTGTTTCATTATTGTAAAATTATCCTTTACATTGTCAAAAACTGTTGGCTCATAAAAATAGCCTTTGTTAAAACCTTGAGGTCTTTTTCCACCCAATAAAACTTTTGCTCCTTCCTTTTTAGTTGTTTCAACTAATTCTTCGATTTCTCCTAATCTTTTTGCAGTTGTTAAAGGACCTAATTGAACTCCCTCATCTAAACCATTTCCAATTTTTAATTTTTTTGTTCTTTCAATAAACGCATTAATGAATTCATCTTTTTTATTTTCTTGTATATAAAATCTGTTAGGTGAAATACAAACTTGACCATTATTTCTAAATTTTGCAGTAATTGCCATATCTGCAACTTTATTTATATCAACATCATCAAAAACTATGAAAGGTGAGTGTCCACTAAGCTCCATTGTTACTCTTTGAACTTTGTCTGCGGCTTTTTTTAAGATTAATTTACCTACTCTTGTTGATCCAGTAATTGAAACCTTTTTAATAATATCAGACTCTAACAACTCATTTGAAATACTTTCAGGATCTCCTGATAATAAGTTTACAACTCCAGGAGGGACTCCCGCTTCTTTACAAATATCTACTAACTCCATTACTGTTCCTGGAGTAATTACATCGGGCTTACAAATTACTGAACATCCGGCAGCTAATGCTGTTGAAATTTTTCTTGCTGCTAGAATTAAAGGAAAATTCCATGGCACTAAAGCTGCTACAACTCCAACTGGCTGATAATAAACATGAACTCTCGTATCTGGAAATCGACTTTCGACTGTTTGTCCATAAATTCTTTTAGTTTCCTCAGCATTCCACTCAAAAATATCAGCAGCCCCACCAGTTTCGCCAATTCCCTCTGCTAAAGGTTTTCCAACTTCAATCGTTAACCATTTTGCTAAAACATCTTGTTTTTTTCTTAAAAGATCAGCAATTTTTCTAATAATATATGATCTCTGCCAAGGTAAAGTGTTTTTCCAAACTTCCAAACCTTTCTCTGCAGATTTAAGAGCTTTTTGAACATCTGCTGAAGACGCTTTGGATGCTTGGCCAATAATTTCTTCCGTAGCAGGATTTACAACATCGTAAGTTTCTTTTTTTTCCGCTTGTTGCCACTTACCATCAATGAACTGACCAAATTTACTATACATAATTTTTATTTTATGGTTAATTAAGCGAAATTTTAAGAGAATATATCTACAATTATGAAAAAAATAAAGCTTACATGTGCTCATGCAATTGTAAAGTTCCTGACTTCTCAAAAAATTCTTATCGATGGTAAAAAAGAACCTTTATTCGCTGGTGCTTTTGGAATATTTGGTCATGGCAATGTAGCTTGTTTAGGACAAGCATTAGAGGAAAATAAAGATAAACTTCCAACTTATAGAGGTCATCATGAGCAAAACATGGCTTTAACAGGAATTGCTTACGCTAGAGCAAAAAGAAGAAAACAAGTATTTGTAGCAACAAGTTCTGTAGGCCCTGGTTCTACAAATATGGTAACTGCTGCAGCAGTTGCGATGAGTAATAGACTGCCAATTTTATTTCTTCCGGGTGATACTTACGCAAACAGGATGCCTGATCCAGTTTTACAACAAGTAGAACATTTTAATAATCCAGGAATTACTCAAAATGATGCTTTTAGACCAGTTACAAAATATTTTGATAGAATAACTAGACCAGAACAAATTTTACAAACATTTCCCCAAGCTGTACAAGTTTTATTAGACCCAGCTGATTGTGGTCCAGTATGCATATCTTTATGTCAGGATATACAAGGAGAAATTTTTGATTATCCTGAGGATTTTTTTAAAGAAAAAATCCATAATATAAGAAGACCAAGACCTGATGATTTTCAAATTAAAGAGGCAGCTGAAAAAATTAAAAAATCAAAAAATCCAATCATAATTTCTGGTGGAGGTGTTTTTTACTCAGATGCAATGGAGGAACTTTCTACTTTTGCAGTTAAACACAATATACCTGTAACCCAAACTGTAATGGGTTATTCTTCTATGAAAAGAGATCATTCTCATTTTTTAGGACCTATTGGAGGTTTAGGAGGAAAAGCAGCAAACAACTTTGCAAAAAAAACTGATTTAGCGATTGCTATTGGTACTAAGTTAGGAGATTTCACAACTGGGTCATGGTCCAATTTTGAAAATCCAAATTTTTCACTAGTATCAATTAATGTTGCAAGATTTGATGCTAGTAAGCATATGGCTCAATCAATTATTGGAGATGCAAAAGTTTCTTTAAACGAACTATCACAAGCTTTAGGTGATTGGAAAGCATCCGAGGAATGGCATAAAAAATCCAGAGATGAACTTAAATCTTGGAATGAATATGTTGATAAAGAAAGTGGACCAACTAATCAAAAACTCCCAAGCTATGCTCATGCAGTTGGTGCAATTTATAGAAACTCTGATCCAAGTGATATTGCTGTCACTGCAGCTGGAGGTTTGGTAGGTGAAGTTGTTCAAATTTGGAGACCAAGAGAACTTAATACTCATGAAACAGAGTGGGGCTTTAGTTGTATGAGTTATGAAATTTCTGGAGCTTTAGGAATTAAAATGGCCAATCCAACCAAAGAAGTTATCACATTTGTAGGTGATGGATCATATTTACTTTATAATTCAGATATATATTCATCTGTAATAACTAATAATAAACTAATTGTAATTGTCTGTGATAATGGTGGTCACGCTGTCATTAATAGACTTCAATTATTTAAAGGTGGAAAAGAATTTAATTGTTTGTTTGAGAGTTCAAATGTTTCAAATTTAGTAAAAGTAAATTTTGCAAAACATGCAGAAAGTATGGGGGCAAAGTCTGAAGAAGTAAGTTCTATCAGTGAATTAGAGGAAGCTTTTAAAAGAGCGAAGAAATCAAAAGTTACTTACGTTATTTCAATCAAAACGCATTCGTATCAATGGCTTGAAGGATCAGCTTATTGGGAAAGTCCAACTTTAGAAATTCCCAAAACCAAAGAGAATGAAAAAGCTCTAAAATTACACAAAGAAGGTAAAGCAAAACAAAGACAGGGAGTATAGCCCTAATGAGCAAAGTATTTAACGTTGGCTTAATTGGTTGTGGTCATATTGCAGAAACATATTTCAGGGCTCACAAATATTTCAAAAATTTTAAAATCATTAAATGTGCAGATGTTAAAGAAAAAGTAGCTAAGAGATGTGCTAAAATTTATAAAATTAAAGCAGTTTCGGTAAGTAATTTACTTAAAGATAAACAGGTTGAAATAATATTAAATCTAACCCCTCCAAAAGTTCATTACCAAATTGCAAAAAAGTCTTTGTTAAATGGGAAACATGTATACTCAGAAAAACCATTAGCAATTAATTTAAAAGACGGAAAAGAATTACTTAAGCTCTCAAAAAAAAAGAAATTATACTTAGGAAATGCTCCAGATACTTTTCTTGGAGGAGGCAATCAAAAATCAAAAGAACTATTAGAAGGTAAAAGTATCGGTAAAGTAAATTTAGGTAATGCGATTTTTGCTTTTCCAGGGGTTCAATCTTATCATCCAGATCCAGAACCATGGTTTGCAAAAAAAGAAGGTGGTCCAGTAATTGATATGGGACCTTATTACCTCACAGCATTAGTAAATTTATTGGGTCCAGCAAAAGAGGTAAAAGCAGCAAGTTTGATGAAAGGTTCACGATTTAGAACAATTGGTATTGGACCTAAAAAGGGAAAAAGAATTAAGGTAGAATGTCCAACAACATATTTTACAACAATTATATTTAAAAATGGAAGTATAATAAGACTTACTTTATCTTTTGATGTTATAGCTCATCAAAGAAATCATATTGAACTTTATGGAACCAAAGGTTCAATGATTGTGCCAGATCCTAATATGTTTGGCGGTTCAGTATATTTATGTAAAAAATTAGGAAGCCCATGGAAAGAATTTAAAACAAATCGCATGCCACTTGGAAAAATTAATATTAGAACGCAAAGTTCTAGAGCAAATGAGTCACCTACTAATGCTAATTACAGAGGAGTTGGTCTTGCAGAAATGGCTTATTGTATTGATAAAAAAAAGATACATAGATGCAATGGAGAAGTATCTTTGCATGTTCTTGACTTGATACAATCAACTATGCAATCTGCTAAAACAAATAAACCAATTAGACTTAGTACAACATGTAAAATTCCAAAACTTTTTATTAATAAAGAAATAAATAAATTAATGAGATAAAATATGCAGATTGGTATTGATCTTGGGGCAAGTAAAATAGAGTATGTATTATTAGATGATGTTGGTAATGAACATCACAGAGAAAGAACTGAAGTTCCAAAAAATTATAAAGATACATTATCTATAATAAAAAAAATAGTTATAGAACTCGAACGTAAAGCTGGTAAAGAATTACCAGTGGGTGTGTGTCATCCAGGGATTCATTCTATTCAAACAGGACTAGTTAAGAATGCACCTAACTCTTTTTGGATTAATGGCAAACCTTTACAAAGAGATTTGCGGAGTGAGATAGGTAAAGAAATTTATTGTGAAAATGATGCAAACTGTTTTGCTTTATCAGAAGCAATAGACGGTTCTGGAAAACATTACAAAATAGTTTTTGGGGTAATTCTTGGATCTGGTGTTGGAGGTGGTTTAGTTATAGATAAACGAATTGTCAATGGACCTAATGGAATTACTGGAGAATGGGGACATAATCAAATACCGAGTGCTTGTATTGAAGGTGTTCAAATAAAAAAAACTAATTTAAGAGCTGGGGAAATAGAAAACTTTGTTGCGGGTATAGGTATTTCTAAAGCGTTCAAAAACGAGTTTAAAAAGGAATTATCTGCTCAAAAGATATTTGAGATGCATAGAAAACTTGATTTAGATGCAGAAAAATTAATTGATAAATATAAAGATCAACTCGCTATGTCTTTAGCCACTGTTGTTAATATTATTGATCCAGATGTGTTTGTTTTCGGGGGTGGGGTATCTAACGAAATAAATTTTTTAGATGAAATTAAACAAAAAATGAAAAAATTTGTAGCAGGGGGTGAATTTGAGGGGACTTTTTTAAAACCCAAATTTGGTGATGCAAGCGGTGTTCGGGGTGCAGCTCGATTAGCAAGAACCACTAATTATTGACTAGTGAATAAAATTCATTTACTACAAAAGGAGCTAATTATTTAAGTCCAGGAAGAGAAATATGAAATTATGTAGAATAGGTAGTGTTGGAGAAGAAAAACCAGCAATCATAGATAGTGAAAACAATTACCGAGATTTGTCATCAATTATTAATGATTTAAACCCTGACACATTGAATTTTGATACATTAGAGAAAATTAAAAAAACTGATATTTCAAGTTTACCAAAGCTTGATTCAAGTTCTAGAATAGGTGCATGCGTTTCTAACCCATCAAAATTTATTGGTATTGGTTTAAATTTCAAAGATCATGCCGAAGAACAAAATTTGCCGATACCAAAAGAACCGATTATTTTCTCAAAATTTACTAGTTGTATTACTGGACCAAACGATCCTATCATTGTTCCTAAGGGATCTAACCACACTGATTGGGAAGTTGAAATTGGTTTTGTAATTGGAAAAAAAGCTACAAATGTTAGTATTGAAAACGCCTTAGACCATGTTCTTGGTTTTTTTCTAGTTAATGATGTTAGTGAAAGAGATTTTCAAAAGAATAGAGGTCTAACTTGGGACAAAGGAAAGGGTTTTGATACTTTCGGTCCAATAGGTCCATTTATAGTTACTACAGATGAATTACCGGACTATCAAAATTTAAATATGTTTTTAGATGTAAATGGGAAAAGAATGCAAACTGGAAATACAAGTAAAATGATTTTTGATGTTAAAACTTTAGTTTCTTATATGAGCTCGTGTATGAGTTTACATCCTGGTGATATTTGTTGCACCGGGACACCCCCAGGTGTTGGAGAAAACATGAAACCACCTCATTTTTTAAAAGGTGGGGAGGAAGTAGTTCTAGGCATAGATAAACTTGGTACTCAAAAACACCAGGTTGTTCCTTATAAAGAATAATATAAATTTTATTTATTAGATGTTAGAAATTTTTATTGCTTTAGGCGCGGGTTTGATAAGTTTTTTATCCCCATGTGTATTACCATTAATACCTGGTTATATCTCTTATATTTCTGGTACTTCACTCAATGAATTAATAGAAAAAAAAAATATAAACTTAATTCCTATCATTCTTTTTACAATTGGTTTTTCAATTGTTTTTATCATTTTTGGAGCTGCTTCAACTTTTTTAGGCCAAGTGTTATTACAAAATTCAAATGAATTAAGAATTGGTGCTGGATTAGTAATCTGTATTTTATCTTTACATTTAATTGGAATTATAAATTTAAAATTTTTGAATTATGAAAAAAGACTTTACACAAATAGTAACACTAATTTTTTTAGCCCAATATTGATTGGTATGGCTTTTGCTTTTGGTTGGACACCATGCATAGGCCCTATTCTTGGATCAATCTTAGCACTTGCCTCAACAGAAGAGAGCATCAATAGAGGTATTATACTTTTATCATTTTATTCTTTAGGTCTTGCGTTACCATTTATTTTATCGGGTTATTTAATTCAAAAATTTTTAATTTTTTCAAAAAATTTCAAAAAGAACATTAATTTAATTTCAAAAATTGGTGGTGTAATATTATTAATTACCGGTATATTAATATTAACAAATCAGTTACAAGCATTAGGTTATTATTTACTTAATATATTTCCTTTTTTGCAAAATTTTGGATAATTGTTTATGAAGATTTATCAAATTGACTCAAGTGCCAGAAAAGAGGGTTCGACCTCAAGAGCTTTAGCTAAAAAATTACTAGAAAAAATTAAAAAACCTGAAGATGAAGTTATATATAGAGATCTAAATGAAGAAATGGTTTTTGTGAGTGGTTTAACGGAATCTGGAATGAATATTGACGAAAAAGATCAAAATGAAAACCACAAAAAAATGTTTGAGCTTTCTAATCAACTCGTAAAAGAGCTCAAAGAGAGTGATATTATAATTATTTCAGCACCAATTTATAATTATGGTCCTCCTGCAACTTTAAAAGCTTGGTCGGATTTGGCAGCAAGAATTGGAGAAACATTTAAATTTAAACCTAATGGTAGAAGAGAAGGTTTGTTAAAAAATAAAAAAGCGTATTTAGTAATTACATCAGGAGGAACTAAGTTAAATAGTAATGAGGACTTTTTAACTCCTTGGTTGAAATTTATTTTGAATTTCTTTGGTATAGAAAAAGTTGAGACAATCAGTGCGGATCAAATGGCACTAGATTATGAAAAATCAATTAAAGAAGCTCACGCACAAATTGATAAAATAAAACTATAATCAATTTAAATTAATTTCGAAATTTTGATTTGTTCTTTTCTAATTCAATAAAATAAATTAATATGTTTAAAGGGGTGTCTTGACAGACTGAGATTAAACCCTATGAACCTGTCCGGTAATTCAGAAAGGGAACAATGGATAAAACATATTTTTTAACGCAATCAACTGCATTATCTTTAGTAACTATAATATGTTTAATTTTTTTATCACTTGGAATTTATTACTCTAAAAACTATCAAGGTTTAAAAAACTATTTAACTGCGAATAGAAATATTGGATTTCTCTCATTGACTACGAGTTTGACAGCATCTGCATTAGGTGCATGGATTCTTTTTGGACCTGCCTCAGCTGCAACCTGGGGAGGATTAGGTGCAGTAATTGGATATTCTCTAGGAACAGCTTTTCCAATGTTTTTTTTTATATATCTTGGAAAAAAAATTAGAAAAGAGTTTCCTCAAGGTTCCACACTAATTGAATTTTTAAGAAAAAAATTTCGTAAAAGCTTATTTAAACTTATTTTGCTGATGACAATTTTTTATATGTTTATTTTCTTATGTGCCGAAGTTACTGCTGTTGCAGTCTTGATTAACTATATTTCAGGCACTGATCTTTGGTTCACTGCTTTAATCGTCCTTTTATGTACTTTATCTTATACACTATATGGTGGATTAAAAGCTTCAATACTAACTGACAACATTCAAATGTTTGTCATTAGTTTTTTATTATTGATTTCTTTAATATATATTTTGTCTTTAACTGGATCAAAATTTTCATTTGATTTTGTAAAAGAAAAAAATCCACAACTTCTAAGTGGATCTTATTTACCTGGCTATACTTCTGGTTTGACTTTTTTTATTGCTGTCGCAGCAACAAATTTATTTCACCAAGGCAATTGGCAACGTATTTATGCAGCAAAAGATTATAAAACTTTAAAAAAAAGTTTGATTATATCTTTTTTGATAATTGTGCCGATTGTTTTTTTTATGGGTTTTACAGGACTAGTTGGTTTTTCACTCAATTCATCAATAAGGCCCGATCTAAGTTTTTTTTACTTATTACTAAATGAACAAGCAATATTTTTATCAATAGTAATTATTATTTTAGGTCTAGCATTAACTATCTCCACAGTAGATACCTTAATTAATGCGATATCAAGTTTAATAATAGTCGATGGAAAAGCTACATTTGAATTTAAAAAAAAAATTAATTATATAAATTTTTCAAAATATATAATTGTATTTTTATCTGTAATATCTTTTGTAATTGCATCTTATGGCTTTGATATTTTATATTTGTTTTTACTGGCTGACTTATTTTGTTGTGCGTTCGTGATAACAGTTTTTTATAGTTTTTATAATAAGTTTGATGAAAAAACCGCATATATATCAATCATTATTGGGTTTATAGCTGGATTTTTGTTATTTCCTTCACCAGATTTCTCAAAGAGTTTGTTAGTTGGAATATTGTTATCAAAAGAAATATTTAGTCCGTTTATATCCCAATCATTATTATTTTTGTCTTTTATCATCGCAACTTTTTTACCTTTATTGGTTCTAAAAGCTAAAAAGATCAAATTTTAGTTGATTGTATTAAGTGAATTAATAATTATATAACTGACCGAATGTCAGAAAATCAAATAGTAATTAATAATCTCTCAAAAGTTTATGATAACGGCTTTAATGCTTTAAAAAATATAAACCTCAATATCAAAAAAGGAGAAATTTTTGCGATGCTTGGACCCAATGGTGCAGGTAAAACTACTTTGATTAGCATTATTTGTGGCATTGTAAAACCATCATCAGGAAAAGTTACAGTTGAAGACTTTGATATCATTGAGAATTATAGGGAAACAAGATCACGTATAGGACTCGTTCCTCAGGAATTAACTTTAGAGCAATTTGAAACTGTTTTTAATAACGTTTCTTATTCAAGAGGTTTGTATGGAAAAAAACCTGATCCAAAGCATATTGAAAAAGTCTTGAAACAACTCAGTCTTTGGGACAAAAAAGATTTAATCTTGCGAAAATTATCAGGTGGAATGAAAAGAAGAGTTTTAATCGCTAAAGCATTGTCTCATGAACCAAAAATTTTATTTTTAGATGAACCTACTGCCGGTGTAGATGTTGAATTAAGACAAGAGATGTGGAAGGTGGTAAAATCATTAAGAGAAATAGGTGTTACAATTATTTTAACAACTCATTATATTGAAGAGGCCGAAGCGATTGCTGATCGAGTGGGAGTTATTAATCAAGGAGAAATTATCATTGTAGAACAAAAGAAAGAACTTATAAAAAAAATGGGTCGAAAAGTTTTATCTGTTGAATTACAGGAGGAAATTCAAGATATTCCAGATTCATTAAAAAAATATAATTTAATTATTGGAAATAATAAAATGTCGCTAGTTTACACTTACAACCTCGAAGAAAAACAGACAGGGATTACAAATCTTTTACAAGATATAAAAGACTCAGGATTAAAATTGAGAGATTTAAAAACAGAGCAAAGTAATTTAGAAAAAATATTTGTTACTTTAGTAAGGGAAAATAATGAAAATTAATTATTATGGATTTAAAGCTATTTACTTCCATGAAATGGATAGATTTAGACGAACTTTAGGTCAATCTCTTTTATCACCAGTAATCTCAACATCATTATATTTTATTGTTTTTGGTTCTGTGATCGGTGGTTATGTTCAAAAAATTGATGGTATCAGTTATGGATCTTTTATAGTTCCAGGATTACTGATGTTAACTCTATTAACTCAATCAATAAGTAATACTTCTTTTGGAATTTTTTTTCCAAAATTTAATGGGACTATTTATGAGATTTTAGCTGCACCTATATCCGCTTATGAAATTGTATTGGCATTTGTAAGTGCTGGAGCTACCAAAACACTGATTGTTGGTTTTGTAATTTTTTTAACAGCACAATTTTTTGCTGATGTACAAGTTCAATATCCATTGCTAATGATTTTTTTACTAGTTCTCGTTTCTTTTACATTTGCATTATTTGGATTTTTAGTTGGTTTAGTTAGCAAGGACTTTGAACAGATGTCAATAATCCCATCTTTTGTGATAACACCAATGGTATTTTTAGGTGGAAGTCTTTATTCATTAGATATGTTACCTGAATTTTGGCAAGTGGTTACTTATTTTAATCCAGTTGTTTACCTAATTAGTAGCCTTAGATACTCCTTCTATGGCATATCAGATTTTAATATTTGGATTAGTGTGGGTTTAATGGTGTTATTTTTGTCAGTTTGCGTGATTATTGTCTCTATATTACTTAAAAAAGGTTACAGCATAAAGTCTTAAAAGATTTATTTAAAAATTTTTTTGAGTTTTTTGAGGTTATCTAAATTGTCAACTGTGTACCATTTTTTTGGCATTACATCAGAAACATATAATTGTCTGATTTTAATTAGTTTTTTCCAGAGAATATTAAAGTCATCAGTTGGTTTAATTTTATCGTTTATCTTTTTTGGATTTAATATTTGAATACCGGTGCAGTAAATATCAGATTTTTGTGTTCTTGAGAGTTTTTTAACAATATTCTTTTTTTTAAAAATAAAATCTCCCGCTAATCCTTTAATGGGTTTTGTTGGAATTAACATGCATAGAGGCTGACCTTTTTTATAATAATCTTTCTCAAGTTTTTTAAAATCAATGTTAGTGACGTTGTCGCAAGTTAAGACATAAATTGGAGAGTTAAATGATTTAAATATAGAGTTGAATATCCACCAAGAATTACCTTTTTTATCTGTATTTATTATTGATGAAACCTTTTCTTCTATTAAATGTTTAGCTAAAATAGGCCCTTTATAACCAACTGAAATATGAACAAAATTTATATATTTTTTCAGTCTTTTGATACCTCTTGCTATTAATGAAGTTTGTTTAAATTTAACTAAACCTTTAGGTATTTTTTTGGTAAGTGGCATTAATCTGGTTCCACGTCCAGCTGCCATTATAAAAGCATGATTTATTTTTCTATAAGTCATTAGATTTCAGACCAAACTTGATAATTTTTTCAATTTCAGACTGCGCTAATCTCTTTGCATTTTCAGATGATACTATTTCTTTAAGTGGTTTTTTTAAAAGATTATTAAAATCGATAACAAAATATTTTCTATTCTTAATTTTCATTTCTTTAGCATATTTTAACTCGTCTTCACCAATAAGATATTCATCTTGTCGATCACCTTTTCTAGATTGAATTATTTTATATTTACCACCAAATTTTTTTGTCCAGACTTTTAAGAAATCAATCATTTTTGCAGATTTCATTTCAGCTGAAAGAATTTTTCCATTTAATTTATTTTTAAGTTTTAGAGCCTGATCAATTAAACTTACAGCTTCATTGACTGAGAAAAAAAACCGCCTCATATAAGGACCAGTGGTAAGTATAGTCTTATTTTTTTTATACATTTGTTTCCAAATTGGTAGAACAGATCCAGTAGACCATGTTACATTACCATATCTCACACAAATAAATTTAGTTTTACTATAAGATTTTATTGATGAAAAAAGTCTTTCCATACAAGATTTACTTAAACCGTAAATATTTTTGATTGGTGGTGATGCTTTATCGGTTGAAACACCTATAACTGTTGGAACTTTTTTGTTTATACAAGCTCGAACAATATTAGTAGATCCAAGTATATTTATATCAATACATTCAAATGGAAATTTTTCTGATAAGTCGACAAATTTTGTAGCTGCAGCATGAATTACGATATCAGGTTTAGTATAATTTAAACAATCATGTACAGACTCAATATTAGAAACATCTAAAGGTACTACTTCACAATTCGTTAAATTCTTTACTAGGAAATTTTGTTTATTATTACGAGCGCCAAGAAAAACTTTATATTTTTTCTTATAAAAATTAGCTAAATTTCTTCCTAGATAACCTGTACCACCCGTTATTAGAATTTTTTTCATTATTAAATGTTATAAATATGTTTATAATTTTAAAATAAATAATGTCTATATCTATTCATATACCTTTTTACAATCCAAATCCCGAAAAAAAAGAAGGTTATAGAAATTTAAGACGTTTTGATTATCTTGAAGAAAATGTAATCAATCTAAAAACACTTTCAATTAAAAATGATATTTTTATTCACACACATAATGATTTTTTGGATGATAAAAATTTAAATGCTAAAATTATCAAACATCAAATAAGTGATAGTGACCTGAATAAAGGTTATTTAACATGGAAGTGTAGATCATTAATGGAAGAACAAAAAAATGACTATGAATACTTTACTTACTTAGAGCACGACATTAAGTTTTCAGAAGTTAATCTACAATATTGGCTAAAATATCAAGATTTATTAGCAAATAAAGGGTTTCATTTAGGTTTTTTTATATATGAAATGAATAATAAAACTAATCAGAAGCATAGTATTCATATTTCAAAAAAATTAGACAAATTTTTTGAAATAGAGGGTCAAAGTTTCATCGTCAATGACTTAGAAAATTATTGTTGTTTTTGGATCTATACTAAAAAACAATTTGAAACTTTTTTAAAATCCAAATGGTGGTCATTCGAAAAAAGAGCACATAACTTTAGACATAATTATGGTATTACAGAGAGATCATCAATTGGTTTCCACGCGCTTAGTATGAATTATTTCAAAGCAACTTTAATTCCTGAAGAAAATAATCAACCACACCCAGATTCTTTTATTGAACATATAACCAATAATTATTATGAAAAATTTCCTGATTTAGACAAAAAATATTACTTTGATATTAGAGGTGCCTGTAAGTTTCAGATTAATGAAATTATTATTGATTCAGGAAATAGAAAAAAAATGGCTGATATTTTTATCTTAAAAAGATTAATTAAAAATCTCTTTTGGAAATTTAGATTTATTACCAGAAAATTTAACTGACCCATTTCTGGGCCAGTTAATAGACTAATATATAAGAGGAGTTGTTTTATTAGAATTGTTCAGACTCGGTTGAGCCATCCATTGCTGTAGTTGAGCTCTTTCCACTACTTATTGTATTAGAAACAGCATCAAAATAAGATGTACCTACTTCTCTTTGATGTTTTACGCTTGTGTAACCATCTTTTTCACGAGCAAATTCTTGTTCTTGAATCTTAGAATAAGCAGCCATACCCTCTTTTTTGTATTTTTCTGCTAATTCAAAAATTGCAATATTTTGTGTATGAAAGCCAGCTAGCGTTATAAATTGAAATTTATAGCCCATTTTACTTATTTCTTTTTGAAATGAAGCAATTTCTTCGTCTGATAAATGCTTCTTCCAATTAAATGATGGAGAACAATTATATGCTAAAAGTTTTCCAGGAAATTTTTCATGAATTGCATCTGCAAATTTTTTAGCTTCTTCAAGATTAGGTGTAGCTGTTTCACACCAAATTAAATCTGAA
Source organism: uncultured Pelagibacteraceae bacterium (assembly GCA_902615425.1). Taxonomy (GTDB): domain Bacteria; phylum Pseudomonadota; class Alphaproteobacteria; order Pelagibacterales; family Pelagibacteraceae; genus Pelagibacter. The sequence continues at coordinate 54,205 of CACMPD010000003.1, read as the reverse complement.
TATGGTGCATATGCCAATCCTCTTGAAATTGCTTGTTCAATTCCTGATTTAACGTAATAAAATCCTTCAGGAGATCTTTCACCTGTAAGAAAAGGTTTATCATTTTCATCAAAATCATTAGTAATTAGTTTTGCAGCATTTGCATCTGTTCTAGCTAAAATTATCAATGGAACATCAGCAATATCAGCTGCTAGTCTTGCAGCCTTTAAATTTTTAATCATAGTCCCTGTCGGCACAAGTACTTTACCACCCATATGACCACATTTTTTTTCACTAGCTAATTGATCTTCAAAATGAACACCTGCTGCACCAGCTTTAATAAACTTCTTTGTAAGTTCGAAAACATTTAATGGACCTCCAAAACCTGCTTCACCATCAGCAATGATTGGAAGCATATAATCAATTCTTTTCTCTTTTCTCATATCACCATCTTTTAGTTCCATATGTTGAATTTGGTCCGCTCTTAGCAAAGCGTTATTCATAGACTCAACAAGTTTTGGAGCACTATCATATGGATATAAAGATTGATCTGGGTACATTTCACCAGCACTATTAGCGTCTGCAGCTACTTGCCAACCACTTAGATAAATTGATTTCAGACCAGCTTTAGCGTGTTGAACTGCTTGATTTCCTGATAAAGATCCTAAAGTACTTATATAATTTTCTGTATTAAGAAGTTTCCAAAGTTTAACTGATTGTTGTTTACATAAGGAATATTCAATTTTAATTGAGCCTCTTAATCTTTCAACTTCATCGGGGGTATAATCTCTTTTAATACCTGCAAATCTTTTTAGTTCGTATGAGATGTTTTCTGCACTCATAATTGGTAGTTACCTCAGAAGTTAAAATTAAAATGAAAAAGTAAAATTTGATTTAATTTGAGTCGTTTAGTGTCTCAACTAAATCTTTCATTCCACTTGAACCCCAATCACAATGATCATCTCTCATGTAAATACCTCTGCTATTATGTCTAGCAAGGTCCTCACTTTTTATGATTTGAGCCTCATTTTCTGTGTTTTTTTGTTTATCAGTCATGTAAATCTTATAATTTACAAAATTTACAAAATCTACAAAAAAGAATAAAAAGCTTGTAAATAAAGGAAAATAATTGTAAATATAAATTTACAAAATTTACAAATAGAAAATATGAGTCAAAATGATTTAAAAATAGGACCAAAAATCAAGGCTTTTAGACGTCAAAAGGGTCTTCAAGCTAACAAACTTGCGCAAGAAATAAACATTTCACCTAGTTATTTAAATTTAATTGAGGGGGGAAAAAGAAAAATTGATGGGGATCTACTTTTAAAAATTTGCGAAAAGTTAAATATCGAACTTTCTCAATTAACATCAAAAGATGATGTAAATTTAGAAAATACTTTATCAGAAATTTTAGATGATAAATTATTTGAGGATCTTGATATTTTAGGGCCAGAGGTCAAAGATCTTGTAGGAACTAATCCAAAAATTGGAAAAGCAATTGTAAGATTAGGAGATATTTTAAAAAAAAAAGATCATGAATTAGTAAATAAGATTGAAAAAATTTCTGGAAAAATTGTTGATAATAGAAAGAACTCATTTCCAGGTGAAGTTATTTCAGACTTTCTTCAAGAAAATAAAAACTATTTTCCAAAATTAGAGGATTTTGCCAATAAAGTTTTTGAAAAAGTTCAAAAAAATAATCGTACAAGATATGTTGCTCTTTGTGATCATTTAAAATCTGAATATGACATTATTGTCAAAGATGTTATTCCAGAGGAAAATAAACCTTTTTCTAAAATTTATAACAAAAATAAAAAAGAACTTCTGTTGAGTGATTATAGTTCCCTTGAAACAAAAAAACTTCATGCAGCTGCACAAATTGCACAAGAGGGAGCAATTAAACAAATTGAGGATTATTTAACTAAATTTACTTTTCCGTCAGAAGAGTCTAAAAAATTAACTAAAATTGCTTTGCTTAATTATTGTGGTGCAGCAATATTAATGCCTTACAAACTATTTCATTCTGAGTGTAAAAAACTTAAATACGATCTTGAATTACTACAAAATACTTTTGCAACATCTTTTGAACAAGTTGCCCATAGAGTAACCTGTTTGCAAGATCCAAAACTACCTGGAATTCCATTTCATTTTTTAAGGGTTGATATGGCTGGGAATATTTCTAAAAGATTTTCTTTGTCTGGAATTGAAATTCCAAGATATGGAGGTGCGTGTCCAAGATGGAATGTTTATTCTGCATTCACAAGACCTGGAGTTATTCAAAGTGCTGTAAGTAAAATGACCAACGGAGAAAAATATGTTTGTATTGCACGAACTGTTGAAAAAGGGATTGGAAGATTTGGTAGAGCAAAAAGTATTTTGTCTATTGGGTTAGGTTGTGAAGCTAAATATGCTAAAGATTTTGTATATACTGAAAATGTTAACTTAAGTGAAAAGTCATCAGAAATTCCAATAGGTGTGTCATGTAGAACCTGCGATAGATTAGATTGTTCTCAAAGAGCTTTTCCTCCTTTACACAAAAAATTTGATGTCGACATAAATCTGAGAGGCGTTTCAGTTTATGTAGGTGATAAAAATTAAAGATATGCTTAAATTTATAATTCCTGCAGTCATATTCTTTTTAATTGTTCTTTTTTGGGAAAAGATTAATGAGAAAATTTACCAAAAATTTAATGTTAAAATTAATTTAGTTATTTTAATTGCAGCCTTATTATTTGTATTAGCAGTATTGATTTTATTATACTTTTAGTTCTGATGAAAAAAATTTTTATAATTTTTATAATTTTTTTTTCAAATTTTAGTAATTCAATTGCAGATGAAAGAATTAAAAAACTTAATCAATTGTTTGATGATTTAAAAACTCAAAATTACTCAGCCGCATATAAAATTGAACAAGAAATTTGGCAAATATGGAGCACACATCCAAATGATGAAAATTTGACAATGTTATTAAATAAAGGATCAAGTTTAGTAAATGAGTCAAAATACAATCAAGCAATAGATATATTTTCTATAGCAATAAATTTGGATCCATTATGGGCTGAGGCATGGAATAAACGTGCAACTGTATTCTATTTATCTGGTAATTTTGAAAAGTCGCAAAAAGATATTGATAAAGTTTTAGAATTAGAAAAAAGGCATTTCGGCGCTCTTGCTGGACAAGGTCTTGTAAATATTCAATTAAAAAATTATAATAAGGCAATTGAGAGTTATGAAAAAGCTAAAGAGATATATCCCACAATGAAATCACCAGATATGATGATAAATCAAATTAAAGAACTAATTAAAAAACAATCCATCTAAGATGATAGATTATATATTACCATTTTTAATACTTATCATGATTGTGGTATTCATTCATGAATACGGCCATTATTATTTTGCAAAAAGATATGGTGTTGCAGTAACTGATTTTTCAATTGGATTTGGAAAGGAAATATTTGGTTGGAATGATAAATCTGGAACTAGATGGAAAATTTGCTGGATACCTCTTGGTGGATATGTAAAATTCTTTGGAGATCGAAATGTTTTTTCACAAGCTGATCAAGAAAAATTAATAGAAAAATATAACGAAGAAGACAGGAAAAAATTATTTGTTTTAAAACCACTTTATCAAAGAGCTTTAATTGTTTTTGGTGGACCACTAGCAAACTTCTTACTCGCATTATTAATTTTCTTTTCCATTTATACTTTTGCAGGAAAAGATTTTACTCCTGCAATGATCAATGAGGTACAAAAAGATAGTCCTGCAATGATTGGCGGTTTAAAACAAAATGATATTATTTTAGAGATAGATGGAAATGAAGTTAAAAGTATTATGGATGTTTCTAAATTTATAACATTATCAACAGATGATTTTATAGATTTTAAGGTTAAACGTTCATACGATGAAATATTATTAAAAGTTAAACCCAAAATGGTTTTAAGTGAAGATAATCTTGGAAATAAGATTAACAAAAGAATAGTTGGAATTAAATTAAGTGCTTACAACAATGAGATTAACCATGTTAAATTAGGACCTGCCCAAGCTATATACCACGCAGCAAATGAAGTATATTTCGTAAGTATATCCTCACTTAAATATATCGGTGCGATGATTTTTGGAAAAGCCGATACTTCACAACTTGGTGGACCAATTAGAATTGCTAAAATTTCAGGTCAAGTAGCAGAGTTTGGTTTGTTGGCATTTGTTAGCATGATGGCTTACATTTCTATAAGTTTAGGATTAATTAATTTATTTCCGATACCAATGTTAGATGGAGGTCATTTAATGTTTTATGCTTTCGAAAAAGTGTTAGGACGTCCTTTATCACAAAAAACGCAAGAGGGTTTTTTTCGAATCGGGATGTTTTTGCTCTTAACTTTGATGATATTTACAACATTTAATGATCTTAAAGATCTAGGCTTATTTAGTTAAAAATTTAAAGTCTTTAAATAACCCTTTAAAATAGAGGTTTTTTCACTACACTAGATATTGTGTATAACTTTGAGCCAGATACTAAAAAAAGGCTTGATTTATCAATACTTTTGATAATGATAGTAAATAACCTAATAAAACCGGAGCTAAAATGAACAAAAAACAATTAGTTGTCAAATTATCAGGCGCTTTAAACCTAAGTAAAGCTGATGCTGAGAGAACTTTTGACACGATTACCAACACTATTTTAGATGCACTAAAAGCTGATGATTCAGTCAAAATTGCAGGATTTGGTACATATAAAGTGGCTAAGAGAAAAGCGAGAGTTGGAAGAAACCCTAGAACTGGTGAGCAAATTCAAATTGCTGCATCGCAAAAGGTTAAATTCTTACCTGCCAAAGCTTTAAAAGAAGTATTCAATAAATAGTTAATTTTACAGCCTTAACGTCAAAAAGCGTTAAGGCTGTCTCTATATGCAAAATCTGCATACCCAATTTTCATAATCAGCGTTAGTTTTTAGGAATTATTAAAATACAAGCACCTTCTATAACAGGGAGGTCTTATGACTAAATTAATAAAAAAAATAAGTGCGCCACTTATTAGTTTAATTTTTTTATTGAACATGAGTAGTGCAGGTATGGCAGATACAACAGTTTCTGCTGAAGTAGGTTTTATTTTTAATACCTTATTATTTTTGATTTGTGGATTTCTAGTAATGTTCATGGCATGTGGTTTTGCTATGCTAGAGTCTGGGATGGTTACATCAAAAAGTGTATCCGTTATTTGTGCAAAAAATATAGGGTTATTCTCAATTGCAGGTATAATGTTCTGGCTTGTAGGTTATAACTTAGCCTATGGTATCAGTCCAGGTGGATATATTGGAAAATTTATTCCGTGGGCAGATGGTAGTAAATTAGATACAGGATATTCCGATGGTTCAGATTGGTATTTCCAAATGGTATTCTGTGCAACTACTGTTTCAATCGTATCAGGTACAATGGCTGAAAGAATTAAATTATGGCCATTCTTTACATTTGCTGCAGTTCTATCAGGAATTATTTATCCAATCGTGATGGGTTGGCAGTGGGGTGGAGGCTGGTTAGCAGAGTTAGGATTTTCTGATTTTGCTGGTTCAACTTTAGTACACTCAACTGGTGGTGCAGCTGCTTTAGCTGGTGCAATGATAATTGGTCCAAGATTAGGAAGATTTACTAAATCTGGGGCTCCAGCACCGCTTAAACCGTTTGCAGCATCTTCGATACCATTAGTAACGATTGGAGTATTTATTTTATGGCTAGGTTGGTTTGGATTTAATGGTGGTTCACAATTAGCAATGGGAACTGCTACGGATGCAATCGCTGTATCAAAAATATTCATGAACACATTCCTTGCTGGTGCAGGTGGTGTTATGGGTGCAGCAGTTATAACAAGATTGCATTATGGTAAAACTGACGTAGTTCAAATGTTAAATGGATGTATCGGTGGTTTGGTTGCTGTAACTGCAGAACCATTATTACCATCACCATTTGCTGCAATTTTAATTGGTGCTGTTGGTGGATTAATCGTAGTGTATGGTACTAAACTATTATTCTCTCTAAAAATTGATGATGTAGTTGGTGCTATTCCTGCCCACTTATTTGCTGGAATTTGGGGTACGTTAATTGTACCTGCAACAAATTCTGGTGCAAATTTTAGTACCCAGTTAATTGGTGTATTATCAGTAAACATATTTGTGTTTATTGTAGCTTACATAGTGTTTAGCGCTATCAAGGCAACAATTGGCCTAAGGTTAAGTAAAGAAGCTGAAACCAAAGGTACTGATGTCACTGAAACTGGCGTGATTGCATATGCAATACGTGACTAATTGTTAACAATAAGGGACTCTTCGCTCTCTGTGTATCTCCGCGATTACTCATCGAAGGGTCCCTAAAATTCTCTCTTAAAGTTAGTTAAACGAAAAAAAAGCCCCTCCCTCAAGGGGCTTTTTTTATTTTCATAAAACTTTAATGATTACAAATTTTTAATAATCTGATTAAACACTTCATCGGGCTTAAGATTCTTCATCCCTTTTCTATCCCTATGCCAGACGTTATCTACATAATCCTTTGGAACTATTGGAATAATTTTACTATATTTTAGCTCACTAACTGGGTCATTAGCTATTAATCCAAATGACTTAATTCCAAGGGCTGCTGCAAGATTTAATGGACCTGAATTATTTCCAAGAAAAAAATCTGAATTTTTAATTGCTAATATTACTCCTTGTAGATCTTTATTAGAACAATCGATAAAATAATTTTTATTAGACACAGTAATTATTTTTTTTGCAATATGAGATTTTTCAGGGCTACAAACAAGATATATGTAATCAAATAATTTTTTTTCGAACAAAAGATCGGCAAGTTTGATAAAATCTTCCTCATACCACATTTTGTAATCTTCAAAAGAATCAATCCCAAAAGCAATTTTCTTTCCATCAACAAGAAGGTCTGAATTGTTTTTTTTGAGACTCTCAACATCAATTTCTAAATTTGGATATTTATTCTCTATGTTTATTGAATTAATCTTGAGTAATTTTTGAGATCTTTCTGAATAATTTAACTTTAAATCCTCCTCATTAAGAAAATTTTTAATAGTAAGCCATTTTTTTTGGTTCTTAAATCCCGGTCCAATAATATTCTTAATTTTTGCTATTTTAGCTGCGATGGCAGGTTTATTGACTTTATCTAATATATAAACAAAATCATATTTCTCAGATTTAAATACTTTAATTAATTTGAATACATCAACCCAATAAAGTAAACCCTTTCTGAAATCATTATAAAAAATTTGATTTATATGTTTTAGGTCTTTAAGAATATTTTGGGCTTGAGTTTTTTCTCTGACAACTAAATCTATATTTGTTTGATGATGTTGACTGATAGCTTTTATGTAGGGTAATTGCCAGATTAAATCACCTAATTTATGATGAGTATAAACGATACAAATTTTATTCATTTTTATTTATGTGATTTCAAAAAAAACTATATAATAAATTTAGTTCTATGAATATAAAATCGTCAAAAACATTAGTCACAGAAGCTTTAAGCGAAATTAAAACAATTTCACCAGACGAAGCATTATCAATGATGAATGAAGATAAATGTAATCTAATTGATATTAGAGATATAAGAGAACTTGAAAGAGATGGGCGAGTTGAAAATTCAAATCATATTCCGCGAGGCATGTTAGAATTTTGGTTAGATCCTGATAGTCCATATTTTAAAGACGGTAAATTAGATATGAATAAAGAAATGGTTCTTTTCTGTGCTGGCGGTATGAGATCAGCATTGGCTGCAAAAACTCTTAAAGATATGGGGTTTGAAAAAGTTTCACACATTGATGGTGGGTTTGGAGCTATTAGAAATAGTAAATTTAAGATTGTTTAAGAAACACACTCTTCTAAAGCATATTCAAGTCTATCTTGTCCCCAAAAAAGTTTATTGTTGACTATGAATGTTGGGGCACCGAATACATCATTTTGAAAAGCTTTGTCAGTTAAACTTTTTAATTCATCTTTTACTTTTTGATTACTTATATCTTCAAAAAATTTTTTTTTATCAATTTTACAATTATCTAAAATTTCGTTTACGTTAGCTTCGATTGATATATCTATATTATTTTTCCAATAGGCATCAAAACAAATATCAAAGTATTCACTTTTTTTATTTGCATCAATTGAAATAAATCCTCTCATTAAATAAAGGGTATTAATCGGAAATTTTTCGTTCCATTTAAAAGATATATTATTTTTGTTAGCTATAATTTCGCAATCATTCTTCATATTTTTCATTTTTCGTTCATTAAAAGCAGGAGCAGTTATGTTACCTAACTTATGTAAACCACCTAGCAAAATAGGTTTATAATTAAAATCGACCCTATTTTTCTTCTGCATTGATTTAATTTTTTTATAGGCAATGTAAGAATATGGACTAATAAAATCGAAGTAAAAATCGATGATTTTACTCATATAGGTTAATACTTTTTGCGTAAAATATTCTAATCAGCCAATAAATAAAGATGCCTAAAGGACCAATTAAATAAGTGATTATTAGTGGGATGCCAACAAGAACCTTATTTATAAAAAACTTTTGTGAGTCTCTTACAATCCAGCCACCGACGAATAAATTAATTGATACAAAGTGGATCCAAAATAACATTAAAAAAATATTACTTGAAAACAAACCTGATAAATTACTAATACTTAAATATAATTCAAAATTACTATCGAAATCATAAGCACTTAAATAAGCTTTATAAAGCACAAATATGTAAGCACCTCCTAATAATGTGATTGGAAAAATAGAAGTAACAAAATATTTTGTAAAGTTTGATTGTGGAAAAAATATTAATACTAACCAAAAAGGCAAAACTCCTAAATTCACCCAGAAGTAGAGAATTTCAATTGTAAAGTAAGCATAAATTTGTTCGATCATTTTAAATTATATTATATTAGATCTTACAATGATTCCTATAAGAAATAAGAGAAAAACATTACAGGTGACTGTAGATGAAATGAGAAATTTTGCTTTAGCATATGTTGAAAAATATGCCCCATCTAAACAACAATTAAGAACATATTTACTAAAAAAATATCTCAAATTATCTGTTCCAAATGTAAAAAAACAGGATGTGACAAATTTAATTGATATTGTTTTATCTGATTTAGAAAAAAATAAATTTATCAATGATAAATTTTATTCTGAAAGTAAAGCCAAAAGTATGATCCGAAGAGGAAGTTCGATTAATAAAATCAGAAATTACTTAATTGGCAAAGGTGTTAATGATGAATTTATAAAAGACACAGTCAATAAAATTAATGAAGATAATTCAGATCAAGATTTTTTTTCGGCAATTAAAATTTGTAAAAAGAAAAGAATTGGACCCGCTAGGATAGATGACAATAGACCACTTTTTTATAAAAAGGATATATCTTTATTGGCGAGAAATGGCTTCGATTTTGAGACATCAAAAAAAGTTATGGAATTAAAAAAAGATGATTATTTAAAAATAATAAAACTACTTTGATTTTTTTTTCTTTTCATCTTCAACTAATTGATTGATTTTATTTCTGATATAATTTTTGACATATACAAATACTAATAAGCCAAAAATAGATACCGATACAATAATTATTAGTATTATTCTTAATTGCTCATCCATATTAGATATTTTTATTTTTTAAGATTAAACTTGGATTCTTAAAATTTTTCTTTCCATATTTAATTTCTTTGCCTTCAAAATCTGTAATTATTCCTCCAGCATGTTGTAAAATTGCATGACCAGCCGCTATATCCCATTCACAAGCTCTAGGCTCAGCCACATATCCATCATATTCGCCAGCAGCGATTACACAAAATTTAAGAGAACTTTTCATTCTTACATATTTCTTTACATTAAATTTTTTATGTAATTTTTCTATTTCAGGTTTAATATTGTTTGAATAGGATACAAATTTCACATCATTTTTATCAAAATTTTCAGAACAATTTAAATTCTTGGTTTCACCATTTGTTAACTCATAGGCATTATTTGGACCATAGGAGTAAAACATTCTTTTTTTTGAAGGGGCATAAATCAATCCAGCTACTGGATTTTTGTTAATTATTAATCCAGCATTAATTGTAAATTCCTCTAGATTATTTATGTAGTCGTAGGTGCCATCTATAGGGTCAATTAGCCAAAAGTTTTCAAGATTGTTTATTGATTTATTATCAGAGGTCTCTTCTGAAATGATGGGAAGTTCAGGTGTTAATTCTTTAATTTTTTGAGTAACAATTTTATTAACTTCTAAATCTCCATTACTAACAGGGGTATTATCGGTTTTAATTTTTTTTATAAGTCCTTGTTTTCTTAAATCTAAAGAAATTTTTCCTGCATGAATAAATGTATCAATTAGATTTTCGACAATCTCTTTTAAATTCAAATTATTCATTGATCTTTATTAATTCTATATTTTTAGTATTTATTACTTTTTTTCCAACATTTTCAAAATTAACTGTCACTTTTTCTTTTATAATTGATTGAACTTGACCTATACCCCAGTTTTTATTAGAGGGATTGATAACTTTGTCTCCTGGTTCAAAATCTAATATCATTTAATTTAACTTATATTAGAAATAAGTATAAATACCATCAAATGAATAAAGAATTAAATTCAATAGGATTAAACAAAAAACCATCAGACACAAAAGTAGTTGTAGCAATGTCTGGAGGTGTAGATTCATCTACTGTCGCAGGCATGATGAAAAAAGAAGGATATGAGGTAATTGGTATTACTTTAAAACTTTATGATGATGCAAAGCAGGTTGCAGAGTCAAAGCAATGTTGTTCTGGTCAAGATATCATGGATGCAAAAAGAGTTGCTCAAAAATTAGATATAGAACATAAAATTTTATATTATCAAAATAAGTTCAAGCAAGGAGTTATAGATAATTTTGTTGATAGTTACTTAAAAGGTGAAACTCCAATACCTTGTGTTCAATGTAATCAAACAGTTAAATTTAAGGATTTATTTGAAGTTTCAAAAGATTTAAACGCTGATGCTTTAATCACTGGGCATTATGTGAAAAGTGTTACTTCAAATAATAATACAAATATGTACAGAGCTATCGACGAAAATAGAGATCAAAGTTATTTTCTTTTCAATACTACTAGAGAACAACTTGATTATTTAAGGTTTCCATTAGGTGGTCTTCATAAAAATGAAACACGTGAAATTGCCAAAAAACTAGACCTTAATGTTGCTGATAAACCAGACAGCCAGGATATATGTTTTGTACCTGGTGGAGATTACGCATCAGTAATTCAAAAATTTAGACCAGACTCATTTAAAAAAGGAAATATTAAAGATCTTGAAGGTAATGTTATTGGTGTTCATGATGGAATTATAAATTTTACTATTGGCCAAAGAAAAGGAATAAAAGTTTCTGACAAAGAAGCTTTATACGTTATTAAAATAAATTCTGAGAAAAATGAAATAATTGTTGGACCAAAAGAATATTTAGGAAAGAAAGATATTTTATTAAAAAATGTTAATTTACTTGCAAATGAGCAAGAATTTAAATCCAGTATTTTTGTAAAAGTTAGATCTACTGGTAAATTGCTTAAAGCAAACGTTAACCTAAGTGATCAAAATAGCGCGAATGTAAACCTTGAAAGTCCTGAAGATGGAATATCACCAGGCCAGGCATGTGTTTTTTATAATAAAGATGCTTTGGGTTATAAAGTATTAGGAGGCGGCTGGATAAAAGAATAAGCTATTTTTTCTTATTTTTTTTTCTAGCTCTTCTTTTTTTCGACCCCATTTTTCTTCGGCCTCTATGTTTCTTTGGGTAACTCATTAAATCCTTTTCATTAATTTATTGAATTTTTGATATGGATATAGCATTGTCCTTTAATCATATCAATTTTTTTATGGGTAAATCTTTTAAGACATTTTTAAAACACACTGCAAAAGATTTTCATAATCAATCAGTAAATCCACCAGTGGTTAGAGCATCGACAATTATTTTTAAGTCTATGCAACATATAAGAAAAACTCAAAAAAAAGCTCTACGAAATCCAACAGGTGGTCATTTTGATTACGGCAGACAAGGGACTTCTACTACTTATATATTACAAAAAATTTTAACAAAACTTGAAGAAAGTTATCATGTTTTTACGACACCAACAGGTTTTGGCTCCGTTTTTTTAGCAATATTCAGCGTTGTTAGACCTGGAGATGAAATGTTAGTTGCAGATCCAGTTTACAGCCCTACACGAATTTTAACTGAAGATTATCTAAAAGATTTTAATATAAAGACAGTTTTTTATAATCCTCATGACCTCAATACATTAAAAAACAATATTACAAAGAAAACAAAATTGATTTTTGTTGAAAATCCTGGAAGTAATACTTTTGATTTTCAAGACTTGGGTAAAATTATTTCGATTGCAAGAAAACATAAGCTATACACTGCAATTGATAATACTTGGGGTACCCCTTATTACTTAAAACCAATTAAACTTGGTTTTGATATGTCAATTGTCTCTGCAACTAAATATTATTCTGGACATTCAGATGTTATGGGTGGAAGTTTGGCAGTAAATAAAAGAGTATTTTCTAAAGTTAAAGCAGCAGAAAAAATTACAGGTCTTAGATTAGGACCTGATGATGCTTATTTAATAACTAGGGGATTAAGAACGTTAGACGTAAGATTAGACAGACATAGAGAAAATGCTAAAAAAGTTGCAGCATTTTTATCAAAAAATAAAAGAATTAAATTGTTATATCCTTTCAAAAAAAATTCACAAAATTTTAGAATGTGGAAAAAATATTATTCTGGAGCGTCAGGTTTAATGGGATTAAAGATAAAAGCTAAGAATATTAATTCTGTTCGAAAGTTTGTAAATTCACTGAAATTGTTTGGCTATGGCTATAGTTGGGGTGGATTTGAGAGTTTAGCGCTTCATCAAGAATTTAGAGAAACTGGTAAAAGAAAATATATGAACTTACCAAAAGATGAACATTTAGTAAGATTACATATAGGTCTTGAAGATCCTAATGATTTGATTGCTGATATCAAACAAGCTTTAAGACATTTAAGATGAGTTCTGAAAAATTTTTTCGCTCAAAAACTGCGATAGTAACTTTATTTGCTGCATGTTTTGTTGTTCTGATTTCTTTGGGTGTCAGACAAACATTTGGTTTGTTCTTTATGGACTTCAACGAGAGTTTAAAGATAAGCAACACCGCATTTGGTTTTGCAATTGGGATGCAGATGTTGATGTGGGGTATAACAGGTCCTATCTTCGGAGCTATAGCAGATAAATACGGAGGACATATTGCTATAATCGGAGCATTTATTTTTTATACTTTAGGTGTTTATTTTTTATACACGGGTCCAAATACTGGAATATTTTTTCAAATCCATATGGGTTTATTAATCGGAATAGGTCTTGGTGGAACGGCAATAAGTATTCCTATGTCAGTTGTGGGGAAACACTTTCCATTATCTACAAGAACGATTGCAATGAGTTTTGTTACTGCTGTTGGATCATTTGGTTACTTTCTTTCACCAATTTTCACTAATTTTTCTCTCACAGAGTTTGGTTGGAACTATACATTATTTGTTTTTTGCTTATTTTTGTTATCTGGTTTAGTTGCAGCATATTTTGTTAGATCTCCATCTATAACGGAAAGTATCGAAAAAACTTCAGATCAATCTTTTAAGGAAGCTCTCTCAGAAGCTTTTAAAACTAAAAGTTATATTTTACTTGTATCAGGGTTTTTTGTATGTGGTTTTCATATAACTTTGGTTGGAACGCATGTACCTAAATATGTAATAGATAGAGGTCTTGAGGATTGGACTGCAGCAGCAATTTTATCTTTAATTGGTTTATTTAACATTTTTGGTTCACTATTAAGTGGCTATCTTTCAGCAAAAATGAGTAAGAAAATTATCCTTAGTGCAATTTACTTTTTAAGAGGTGTTTCTATAATTTTTTTTATATTTATGCCCGCAAGTAATATTAATGCATTTTTATTTGGTGCAAGTTTTGGTTTTTTATGGTTATCGACAGTGCCTGCAACAAGTGGAATTGTAGCTCACCTGTTTGGGACAAAGTATTTAGGTCTATTATATGGAATTGTTTTTTTAAGTCACCAAGTAGGATCTTTCTTTGGCGCTTATCTAGGGGGTTTATTTTATGATTTATATGGGTCATATGATTATGCGTGGTATTTAGCAATTGCATTATCAGTTTTTGCAGCAATAATTCATCTACCAATTAGAGAAGAACCAGTTTTAAGACTAAAAACAGAATAATTTGAGCAGATTAAATCAATTAACAGAGATACATCAGTCAGGAAAATCCTACATTATTTACAAATCTAAAAAAGGATTTAATCTTTATACTAATTTTTCAAAAAAAATTATTTTAAATAATAAAAATATTAAAAGTTTTTTAACTAAAAAAAATAAAAAGAAATCAAAAGATACTGACCTTTTTATTGGTTTCTTTGGATATGAGTTATTGAATAATCTAATTGATGTTAAAATCCCAAAACAGAAGAATTTAAATTTTCCCAAAGGTATTTTCTATAAACCAGAAAAAAAGATCAAACTAAGTGACAAGTTAAATTATGATTTCGAAAATTTTAAATCAAGTAATTTTAAAATAAATATTAATAGAAAAAATTATACAAAAATATTCAATAAATTTAAGAAAAAAATAAAAAGTGGTGAAACATATCAAATTAAAATTTGCACCAAATATAAAACAAAGTCAGAAATTAATCCGTTAGATTTTTTTTCGAGGTTATCTAATACTAACCTAGCTCCAGAGGCTTTTATGATCAAAGATCATAATTATTCAATAATTAGTTGCTCACCAGAAACTTTAATTACAAAAAAAGGGAGTGATATATCTACAAAACCAATAGCTGGAACTGTAAAAAAAACGAAGCATTTAAATAAAATGAAGGCATTAAATTATTTTAGAAAAAATTTAAAAGAAACCAAAGAGCACAATATGATTGTTGATATGGAAAGAAATGATTTATCAAGAATTTGCAAAGTGGGCACTGTAAAATTATCTAAACAAAAAATCGTAGAAGAATATAAAGATCTTTTTCATTACGTTAGCCTCATCAAGGGAAAATTAAAAAAGAATATAAATAATTTTGAAATAATTAAAGCAATGATGCCTGGTGGTTCAGTTATTGGGTGTCCAAAGATAAATACGCTTAATCTTTTAAATAATCAGGAAAAAGAAAATAGGAATATTTATACAGGTAGCTTTGGCTACATAAAATTCAATGGTGATATGAGATTTAACATAATTATACGTTCAATTCTAAATTTTAAAAACACATCTGAAATTTCAGTTGCCTCAGGGGTTGTCGTCGATAGTAATGCCAATCATGAATTTAATGAAAATTTTTTAAAAGCTAAAGCGTTAATAGATTTGTTCAAATGATTTATGTAATTGATCATAACGACTCCTTTACTCATAATGTAGTTCATCAATTTGCTTTGTTTGATAAAGTTGAGTGTGATAACTATGATAAGGTTAACGAAAATAAAATTAAGCACGCATCTACAATAATTTTTTCACCTGGACCAGGAAATCCAAAAAATTATCCAATCACCTCAAAAATTTATAAAAAATATAAAGGTAAAAAGAAAATCATTGGGATTTGTTTAGGATTTCAACATATTCTATTTTGTGAAGGCGCAAAAATTGTTGAACAAAAAAAAATTTATCATGGATTTCAATCAAATATAAAAGTAATCACTAATAAATCTTTATTTAAAAAAGGAAAAATATTTAAAGTTGGTAGGTATCATTCTTTGAAACTAAAAGAGCCTTTCAAATCTAATAATTTTGAGATAACTATGAGATGTTTAAATTCAAAAGTTGCAATGGCATTTGAAAATCAAAAGGAAAAAATTTATGGATTTCAATTTCACCCAGAATCTTTTTTAACTATCAATGGTAACCTACTTATTAAAAAAATCTTATCAGCTTAAAGACTTAAAACAGATAGAATTCCAAGATCTTTGGGGAGATCATGGAATTTTTACAACAATGTGGATTTTTGGCAAACCAGCAAAAATTTTATTTTTTGATAATCATTTAAAAAACTTAATTTTATCATTAAAAAAATATCAAATTAAAAAGAAATCATTAAGGTCGGATATTTTAGAAATAATTAATAAAAATTTATCCAAAAAGAGGAAATATAATCACCTATTGAGAATTGCTATAAATAAAAAAGTTATTTCAATATCTTTAAGGAAAAGGGTTAAACCAAAATTAAATTTTAATTTGAAGTTAGTAAAATTAAAAAGAGAAAAACCAGAGTTTAAAAATCTTAAATACAAAAAGATCTTATCTTATTTATCTAAAATGGATAACTCCCAATCAGATATTGCATTGGTATCTAATAAGAAATTATTAGAAACTGGAACCTCAAATTTATTATTTGTTAAAGATCAAAAATTTTTTACTCCCAAAAAGGATTATTATGAGGGAAATACTTATAAATTTTTCAAAACAAAAATAACAAAGATTTTTAAGAAAGATATTTTGCTTAAAGAGATAAAAAATTATGATGAAATTTTATTGATAGGATCTGGGAAAGGGGTTGCTTCAGTTAGAACTATAAATGAGCTTAAATGGAAAAGAAAAAACCTAAAAAAATTTAAGTTTTTATCAAAACAATATGATGCAGTTATAAATAAATGCAATTCTTATAGATTTTAATAGATGAAAGATCCAAACAATCCTTGTTTATTTTGTGACGTTAAAAAAAGTGGATGCACTCATGAAAATGATTTGGCATATGCAAGTTATGACTCTTATCCAGTTTCAGAACATCATTGTTTGATTATACCCAAAAGACACATAAAGGATTATTTTGACCTATCCAATGATGAATTGGTTGCATGTAATGATCTTATAAAAATTGTTAAAAAAGAAATAACTAATAAAGATCCGTTAGTTAAAGGATTTAATCTAGGTACAAATATAGGAATTGTATCTGGTCAATCTATTTTACATTGTCATTTTCATCTGATTCCCCGAAGGGAAGGAGATGTTGACAATCCCCAGGGTGGAGTACGATCAGTCATTCCAAACAAACAACATTATAAAAGAAATAATTAGCCTGTTATAAAAGACAAATTGACCCCAGTTTGAGGTTGAACTATAAATTCAACTAGATATAAAACTTTTAAATTAATTCAAATTTTAACAAAAGGCGGAAATGTTAAGTAGCAATCCATTTTCAATTTTATCAGAAACCATCTCACCCTTAGCAATGCAATCTTTCATTATTGCTATGGTTTTGTTAATTGCAGTAGGAACTATTATTCAGATGATACATCACAAAAATTTGACTTATTTTTTTAACAACGCGAAAAAAGCAAAGCTTTCAGCAACAAAAAAATTAGGAGTTGGAGAAAAAGTTTCTGTCATTGCTAAAACAACAGTCGTTGATATTGGTACAACTTCTGAATTAGGTTTTGGTAAAAGAAGACTGGCCCATGTTCTAGGAATGTATGGCACAATTTTATTTTGGGTGTCTTCAGCTATTTTAGTTTTTTGTTATACAGGTGCTGATAAACCAAGTTCTCAAACTTGGTCAATGATTTGGCATGCAGGAGCAATATTAACATGTTTAGGAGGATATTGGTTTTGGTTTTTTTTAAGAGTTGATGTTTCAGCAGAAGCCCATCCTTGGTATAGGATTATAAAAGCAGATTTATTTGTTTTAGCATTACTTGCGTGTTCAACTTTTGGGTTAGCTTGGTCATTCACACAATTTAATGGGCAAACAGGTTTGTCTTATTTATTTTTAATTTTATTTGTTGCATCTAACTTAATTTTATTCGGTGGTGTTTATTGGTCTAAATTCGCTCACATGTTTTATAAACCTGGAGCAGCTATTCAAAAAAATTTAGCAGAGGCAGATGGATCTAGGGATAATTTACCTCCACCAGCTGATGCCCCAGAACAATTTGGCCTGGGTATAAAAAGAGAAGAGCCAAAACATTATTAATATGTTAATAGAAAAAGGAGAAAAATAAAAATTATGTCAACTTTTGTATACATGACAAGATGCGATGGCTGTGGTCATTGCGTAGATATATGTCCTTCAGATATCATGCACATTGATGAAAATATCAGAAGAGCAAAAAATATTGAACCAAACTTTTGTTGGGAATGTTATTCGTGTGTTAAAGCATGTCCTAATCATGCAATTGATGTGAGAGGGTATGCTGATTTTGCTCCGATGGGTCACAGCGTTAGAGTTAGAAGAGAAGAAGAAAAAGGAACTATCTCTTGGAAAATTAAATTTAGAAACGGAACAGAGAAAAACTTCGTTTCACCTATAACAACAAAACCTTGGGGAAAATTTATTCCTAAACTTGCTGAAGGTGATACTCCCAATCAAGGAGAAATTAATTCACAAAGATTATATAGTGAGCCAGAAGGATTAAATACCAATAAAGAATTACCATCGGTTCCAAAAGAGTCTTTTAAAAAAGGTGTTTATTATTAATGGCTAAGCACAAAACACATTATGAGGAGTGTGATGTATTAGTTGTTGGTGGTGGAATGGCCGGCACAGGAGCAACATTTGAAGCCAGACATTGGGGAAGAGATTTAAAGATTGTTTGTGTTGAAAAAGCAAACATTGATCGAAGTGGTGCAGTCGCACAAGGTTTATATGCAATCAATTGTTATATGGGTATGCAATGGGATGAAAATCAACCTGAAGACCATGTAAGGTATGCCCGAAATGATTTAATGGGAATGGTTAGAGAAGATTTGGGTTATGACATGGCTCGTCATGTAGACTCAACTGTTCATATGTTTGATGAGTGGGGTCTTCCAATGATGAAAAATGAAAAAACTGGAAGATATTTAAGAGAAGGTAAATGGCAAATAATGATTCATGGAGAAAGTTATAAGCCAATTGTTGCTGAGGCCGCAAAAAAATCAGCAGATAAAATTTATAACAGAATAATGATTACTCATTTGTTAATGGATGAGTCTCAAGAAAATAGAATTGGTGGCGCAGTTGGTTTTAATATGAGAACAGGTGATTTTCATGTGTTCAGAGCTAAGGCAGTTATAGTCTCAGCTGGTGGAGCATCACATATTTTTAAACCAAGAGCGGTTGGAGAAGGTATGGGAAGAACTTGGTATGCACCATGGAGTAATGGATCTGCTTACGCTTTACCTATTGCAGCAGGTGCAAAGATGACTCAAATGGAAAATAGAATTGTATTGTGCCGATTTAAAGATGGTTACGGACCAGTTGGAGCTTATTTTTTACATTTAAAAACATACACACAAAATGCTAATGGCGAAAATTACGAGAAAAAATGGTATGAACAAACTAAAGAATTAGTTGGAGAATATATTGATCATCATCCAACCCCTACTTGCTTGAGAAACCACGCATTTATTCAGGAAGTTGCTGCAGGTGGCGGACCAATACATATGGTAACTAAAGAAGCTTTCCAAGATCCTCATTTAGAAACAGTAGGTTGGGAAAACTTTTTAGGAATGACTGTTGGTCAAGCTGTAGTTTGGGCATCTCAAAATATCGATCCAAAGTATACAAATCCTGAATTAACAACTTCTGAGCCTTACGTAATGGGATCACACGCAACATGCTCTGGAGCTTGGGTAAGTGGACCAGAAGATCTATCACCACCAGAATATTTCTGGGGTTACAATAGAATGCTTACAATTGATGGCCTTTTTGGTGCTGGAGATACGGTAGGAGGTAGTGCTCATAAATTTTCATCAGGTTCTTTTACAGAGGGAAGATTAGCCGCAAAAGCAGCAGTTAAATATATAGAGGACAAAAAAGCAGAAGGAATAAATGTTAGCGATAAACAATGTGATGATTTTAAAAAGGCAGTTTATAAACCTTTAGAGACTTACACAGTTGCTCAAAATGAGATCACCGGCGGAACTGTTTCACCAAGTTATATTTCTCCAATACAAGGATTACAAAGACTTCAAAAAATTATGGATGAGTATGTTGGGGGAATTACCTCAAATTATATGACGAACGGCAATATGCTTAAGAGAGCTCTCGAACTTCTAGAATGGTTACAGGAAGATTTGGAAAATGTAGGAGCTGAGGATTATCATCAATTAATGAGAGCCTGGGAGCTTAAACACAGAGCTTTAACCTCACAATGTGTAACAGAGCATACATTATTTAGAGAAGAAACTCGTTGGCCAGGTTATTACTACAGAGGTGATCATATGAAGCTTGATGATGAAAATTGGCATTGCTTAACAGTTTCTAGAAGAGACCCTAAAACAGGAAAATTTACTTTGGAGAAAGTACCTGTTTATCATATCGTTGACGAAAAAGAGAAGAAGAAGGCTTCGTAACACCATATTTTAAGCTTCTTTATGGACCTTTTGAAAAAATCTGACGAGGAGATATTCGCGATAGCTAAGCCTTTTTGGGAAAATCTCGTAAGAGCCTCAAATATGAAAGATTATGGTGGCTTTACTAGAGATTTCTCTACCCAAATGCTGTTTGGAGCTAACGAAGTAGAGCTTGGAAAGCAGTGGGCTAACAACAAGATTATTACCAATTTAAATGAGACCTATGAACCGTTCGGAACATTAAGAAGAGGTGATCATATTACTATATTGATTAAGCAGACTAATAAGGAGGTGCCTGGAGAATTTTTAGGAAGGCTGGTCCTTGGAGTTGAGGATGGCGAAGTAAAAATTTTTGGAGCAACAATTTATTAATTTAAGTTTGACAATTTTCCTGCTGGTGCTATTGAGGATATAGATGCACCTTTCAAATATAAAAATTTTACAAAAAATCTTAAATTATAAAACAGCATTAATTAAAACAGGAATTTTTTCAGCAATATTAGCTTGCTGGGGTGTAATATTATTTGGAACTTTTTTAACTTTCAAATAAACTTTTTTAAAAAAGTTAATTATTTTAAATGGAAGTATTCTTACCAATAGCACAAGTACATGTTACTGCTATTGAAATCATTTTATTAAGTGCTTTAGTTGGAGTTTTATCGGGACTATTTGGAGTAGGAGGTGGTTTTTTAATGACACCTTTCTTAATCTTTTTAGGTGTTCCACCAGCTTATGCCGTTGCCAATGAAGCAAATAATATTTTAGCTACCTCTGTTTCTGGATCTACTACTCATTATCTTAAAAATACATTGGATTATAAAATGGGTTTTATGATTGTCATCGGTGGTGCAATAGGAACTATTATTGGAATTTATACATTTACTTATTTTAAAGACATCGGCAAAATTGATACTGTTATCTCACTTGCTTACATGTATATCTTGGCAATTATTGGAACTTTAATGCTAGTTGAAAGTCTTGGTGAGATCGATAAAGCAAGAAAAAATACTATTGTAAAACGAAAATTACATGTTCATTATTGGATACATGGTCTCCCTTTTAGGATGAGATTTCCTAAATCAAAATTATATGAAAGTGCGTTCACACCAATTATCATTGGTTTATTTGTAGGTTTTATAGCAGCTATTATGGGTATTGGTGGAGCTTTCATACTAGTACCTGCAATGATTTATATAATTGGTATGCCAACAAAATTAGTTCCAGGAACTTCTTTGTTTGTAACTATCTTTGTTAGTGTAATTGTTACTTTTTTACATGCATTTAATTATGGTTCTATAGATCTAATTTTAGTTTTAATGTTGGTTATTGGTTCGATAATTGGAGTACAAACAGGTCAAAAAATTGGACAATCAATTGAAAGTTCAGGACTAAAAGCGCTATTAGCAGTTTTGCTATTAATTGTTGGAATTGCAATTGCGTATGATACTTTTTTTGTTGATCATACTATGAATGGTATCACTAAGGTTGCAGAAAAAGACTTAACACCATTATCAGTTTTAGTTCAAAAATTTTCTAAAGATATGCCAATTGTATATAGTTTATTTTCTATATTTTTTGCCATAGCTTTAGGTGTGGCAGCTGCATTTATTCGAAGATTTTTGTCTGATTTAAAAAAAAAGCATTTTAGTAAGCCAGCTAAGTAAAAATTTTAAGCACTTCGGTATAATTTGGTCATTACGAATTCTCTATGACCTAAAGCTTCAGCACAAGTGAGTCTACCATTTGCAACTTTTAAAGTTGTTTTGATTAATTCATCTCCAGCTTCAGATAAATTCATTTCTCTTGAGAGAATTTTTGAAACATCACAATCAATATGTTCCCCCATAGATTTAACTGTTAACGGGTTTGCAGTTAATTTTATAACTGGTTCAATAGGATTTCCCACAATATTACCCTGACCGGTAGGGAATAAATGAATATTAAATCCCGCAGCTGCTTGTAGTGTTACACACTCCGCTGCAGCAGATGAAGTATCCATAAAGTATAAACCTTTTCCTTTTTTTGGTTCTTCAGCTGGTTCTAAAACATCAACAAATTTACAATTTCCTATTTTTTGAAAATTTCCAAAAGCTTTTTCTTCAATAGTTGTTAAACCACCAGCTATATTACCAGCAGTTGGCTGACTTTCAGAAAGGTCATCCGTTGCTTCTTTTAAAATAAAATCGTTATAAGCACTCCAAGTTTTCATAAATTTATCTGATGCTTCTTTTGTAGCACCTCTTGTAGCACAAACTTTTTCTGCCCCTGTAAGTTCTGATGTTTCTCCAAAACACAAATGAACTCCAAGTGGTTCAAGCTTATCCATTAAATTTCCAACAGTTGGATTGGAAGCTAATCCAGAAGTAGTATCAGACTCTCCACATTTTACTGAAATCCATAAATCACTTATCGGGCATTCCTCTCTTTGTTTTTCAGAGGCCCACATAACAAATTCTTGAGCTTTTTTTGAAGCTTTCATTACTGTTCCAATATCACCAGTACGTTCAATATGGAAACCCTCGACTGGTTTTCCTGTTTTTGCAATTCCATCTACAATTCTCTTAGTCCATTTAGGTTCAATACCAATCACAATTACTGCTGCTACATTTGGGTTGCTACCAGTTCCAATCATCGTTCTAAAATGCAATTCTAAATCTGCTCCGAATTGTAATCTTCCATAAGAATGAGGAAGAGCTATTGTTCCTTTAATGTTATTTGCCACTGCTTCAGCACATGCGTTTGAAATATCATCAACAGGTAAAATAATTACATGGTTTCTTGTTCCAGCCCTGCCATTTTCTCTTTTATAACCTAAAAAACTTTTTGGAATTTCCATCTAATTACCACTTTTTTGTTTTGACGTTATGAACGTGCACATGTTGACCTTTTTTAATTGCTTTGACCACTTTACCTATATCGTGACCATATTTTAAAATCGTATCACCCTCTTTTAAATCAATCATTGCAATTTTATGGCCTAAATGGATTTCATCTGCTGATTGAATGTTTACTGAGCTGTCGTTCTCCATTATCCAGCATTTACAATCTTGTTTTGGAGTTATTTTTTCTATTACAACCACACCAACATTGTCTTTTTTGTCGTGAATTATAATATCTGTTGACATTTATATAGTGTCGATTTGTTTGTTTGAATTTTCTAAAATCTTATATATTAATCGCAAAAATTAACAATTAATTTTTAAAAAAATTGTTCTAAAGTAATTTAGAAAGGTTCTACAAATGACTAAAATGACAACAGAAGAAGCTTTTGTAAAAGTTTTACAAATGCATGGTATTGAACACTCTTTTGGAATTATTGGTTCAGCGTTCATGCCTATATCTGATATTTTTCCAGACGCAGGAATTACCTTTTGGGATGTGGCACACGAAACAAATGGTGGTTTGATTGCAGATGGTTACACTAGAGCTACAGGAAAAATGTCAATGGTCATTGCACAAAATGGTCCAGGTATTACAGGATTAGTAACACCAATCAAAACTGCTTATTGGAACCACACACCTTTATTGCTGGTAACCCCACAAGCTGCAAACAAAACTATGGGGCAAGGTGGTTTTCAAGAAGTAGAACAAATGAATTTATTTAAAGATATGGTTTGTTATCAAGAAGAGGTAAGAGACCCCTCAAGAATGGCTGAAGTTTTAAATAGAGTAATAGAAAAAGCAATAAGAGGTTCAGCACCAGCACAAATTAATGTTCCAAGAGATTATTGGTGTCAAGTAATTGATATAGACCTTCCTCCAATCGTCAGATTAGAAAGACAAGGTGGAGGTGCTGATGCAATTGCTAAAGCAGCAGATTTATTATCTAAAGCGAAATTTCCGGTAATTTTATCTGGAGCAGGTGTTGTTATTGGTGGCGCAATTGAGGAAACTAAAAAACTAGCTGAAAAACTTGATTCGCCTGTTTGCTCAGGATATCAACACAATGATAGTTTTCCTGGAAGTCATCCGTTGGCTGTTGGACCACTAGGATATAATGGATCAAAAGCTGCGATGGAATTAATTTCTAAGGCTGATGTAGTTTTAGCTTTAGGAACAAGATTAAATCCTTTTTCAACTCTACCAGGTTATGGAATTGATTATTGGCCAAAAAAAGCAAGCATAATTCAAGTCGACATGAATCCAGATAGAATTGGATTAACTAAAAAAGTTACAGTTGGAATTAGTGGTGATGCAAAATTGGTAGCAACGCAGATTTTAGAAAAATTATCTTCAAATGCTGGAGATACTGATAGACAAAAAAGAAAAGATTTAATTCACCAAACAAAATCAGCATGGTTACAAAAATTATCAAGTTTAGATCACGAAGATGATGACGAAGGAACAGTTTGGAACAAAGAAGCTAGAGAGAGAGACTCAGATAGAATGTCACCAAGACAAGCTTGGCGAGCAATCCAAGCAGGCATGCCTGAGGATGTAATTATATCTAGTGATATTGGAAACAATTGCGCAATCGGAAATGCGTATCCAACATTTGAAAAGCCAAGAAAATATTTAGCACCAGGTTTATTTGGTCCTTGTGGTTATGGTTTTCCATCAATATTAGGTGCTAAAATTGGTTGTCCAGATACACCTGTAATTGGTTTTGCTGGAGATGGTGCATTTGGAATAAGCATGAACGAAATGAGCTCTTGTGCAAGAGAGGAGTGGCCTGCAATTACAATGGTAATTTTTAGAAACTACCAATGGGGTGCTGAAAAAAGAAATACAACTCTTTGGTTTGATAATAATTTTGTTGGCACAGAACTTGATCCAGAATTAAGTTTTGCAAAAGTAGCAGACGCTTGTGGTTTAAAAGGTGTTACTGTTAAAACTATGGAAGAGACTACAGCAGCTATTAAACAATCTTGTGAGGATCAAAAGAAAGGTATTACAACATTTATTGAAGTGATATTAAATCAAGAATTAGGTGAACCTTTTAGAAGAGATGCCATGAAAAAACCAGTAAGAGTAGCTGGCATTAAAAAAGAAGATATGAAGAAACAGCCTTCTTTAAATTCTTAATGTAAATCCATATCTGGCCAGTCTTTATCATTAAATCTATCCAGTTCTTTTTTTGTGATAGGTCTGAATAATATCCACCCAATCACGATCACTAAAGCTAATAGAATTAATGTTTGCATATTCTAATTTAAAAGTTTATTTTTTGCTTTATCAAATTCTTCTTTGGACAAAATTCCATTTGTATACAAATCATATAATTTTTGTATTTGACTGGTAATATCCTCAGAATTATTTGTATTTGGGACATCTTCAGGAAAAATTAAATCATTTAAATCAAGTTTATGTCTATCTAAAGCATTAATAGAATTTTCAAAATCTTTATGTCTTTTTGCAGAAATAGATATCCATTTTTTCATAATTTTTTTGTGTTCAGGATAATTTTCAATATTATTTTTATGGTATTCTGAACTATCTTCAGTAACAAATTTATTTTTTGGTCCACCAAGAATTTTGGGATCAATTTGATAAGATATTGCATACCATTTACCAGCTCTTAATCTTGAAAAATAAGAGTGATTACTAAATAAAGCTACTTTTGGTAATTCAATTTTATTTTTTTTAATATATCTTCTTAATTGTGCATTAGCAGTTCTAAGATCTGGATCCTCTGGAGTAAAAAGTTCTTTATAAACATCAAAATGACCTGCCCAAAAACAATCATGAGAACTACCTTTCCTAAAAAATCTGACAATTGAATACTCAGGTCTTTCATAACAGCCATCAAACTTGTTTTTAAACATAGCTTCATAAATTGCTTGATTAACAATCCACTCATATATTCCTGCAGTATGCATCTCAGCGATTTCTATCCCTTCAACTGCTTTTTTATTTTCTAATCTCAATAATGAGTATATTTTTGACCTTAGACCATAATAGTATTCAGATGATTTTTCAGCAATTATCCATTGACCCTTTGGCAAATCAATTACAAATTTTTTGCTAATAAAAAATTTATCTTCTACAATATCATTAACTTTATAAGACTGCGCTTTTGCACCTAAAAATATAAAATTTATAAAACTTAAACTTAATATTAAAATTATTGAAATTTTTTTCATTACTTACTTTATTATTGACATAGGATCTAGTCTAGTCTGAAACCAATTTACTCTAAAATCTAGATGCGGGCCAGTCGATCTTCCAGTTGAACCCACAGTCCCAATTATATCTCCTTGATTAATTTTATCTCCAACAGAAACCATTACATTTTCAAGATGTGAATAAATAGTGGAGATGCCATGACCATGGTCCATAATTATTGTTCCACCCGTATAATAAAGATCATCTTCTGCCATGGTAACAATACCAGATCCGGATGACTTGATCATAGTTCCTTGTTTAGCAGCAATATCAATTCCATAATGAGGCCATTTAGGTTTACCATTTAGAATTCTTTGGCTTCCATAGACACCACTGATAATACCTTCAACTGGCATAATAAATTGATTTTTGAAAAAGGGTAAATCTGAGTTAATGGCTCTGGCTTTTCCAATTTTATTATTTTCTTCTTTTATTCTTTTATAAACAGACTCAGGAGGCGTGACTTTACTTTCTTCCAAACCATCTATTCTTTGAATATTATATTTCCTTTTAAGAACTTTCTTGATTATTTTATCTTTTTTTCCATTAACAATTTTTGTAATTGTTAAATCAAACTTTCTATCTCTATCTAGACCAAAAACAAAAAAACCATCCTCTGATACTTTGACTTGTTTTTTATCAATTATAATTTTTGCTGTTGGATCAGTCTTTCCAATAATAAAGTGTCCTTGTTGAAATTTTCCTGTAAATTCTATTGCTATTGAATGCGTTGGTAAAAAACAAAAAATTAAAAAAAATAATCTAATTATTATCTTGCAGTCCATCCACCATCAACCAATAATGAGGTTCCTGTAATCATTGATGCAGCATCAGAGGCAAGAAAAACAGCTGCACTTGAAACATCAGAAAGTTCAGCAAATTTTCCTAATGGAATATTTCCTAATACTTCTTTTTTAAATTTTTTACTTTTTAGAAATTTTTTTGTCATTGGCGTGACTACAAATGTAGGACAAACTGTATTTACTCGTATGTTGTATTTTGCAAGATCAATAGACATACCTTTTGTTAATCCCTCTAAACCAAATTTTGTCATGTTATATACGCTTCGAATAGGACCCCCTACATGACCCATTTGTGATGACATATTGACAATTGAACCACCAATTTTTTTTCTATTTTTTGACTTTATCATCTTAAGAGCACACAGCTGAGCAAGGTTAAAAGTTGCCATCGTATTAATCTTTACAAGATATTCCATGTTTTTAGTTTTCACTTTTGTAAAATGTTCAGGAATATTATTGCCAGCATTATTAATCAAAATATCTATTTTTGGTTGTTTATTAATAATGCCTTTAATTTCATTATAATTTGTGATGTCACATACATAAGATTTACATTTTGACTTTAATTTTTCAATCTTTTTTGAAACTTCATCTAGATCTTTTTTAGTTCTACTAATTATAATCAAATTTGCTCCAGCTTCTGCAAGTGCTATTGCACAAGCCCTTCCAAGCCCTTTGCCAGCACCAGTGACAACTGCAGTTTTATTCTTTAAGTTATAATTTTTTAAATACATTATAAAAACAATATTTTAATATCTGTGTAAATCAATTCAATAGCAACAATTAATATTGCAATCAAACCTGCCCAAGCAATCCATTTATATTTCTTTATCCAATTTGATATTAAAGTTGCTGCAAATGCCATTAATGCAATTGATAGAACCAAACCAAATACTAATAATCCATAATGATCTCCAGCTGCCCCCCGCAACTCCTAACACATTATCTAAGCTCATTGTAAAATCTGCTAAGAGGATTGTCCAAATCGCTTTGAAAAAACTGGAATTATCAACTTTTATATCACTTTGATTTTCAGAGCCTTTAATTACATCAACATATAATTTATAGACAATATAAAGAAGAAGCAAACCTCCAAAAAGCCTTAGCCCAGTTATTTGAAGTAAATATGCAGTCAGTAAAGTTAAAATAATTCTTAAAACAACCGCACCACCAATTCCAAAAATAATAATTTTTCTTCTTTGCTCTAAAGGAAATTTTGATGCAACCATACCAATTATTATTGCATTGTCTCCTGCAAGGACTAAATCGATTAAAATAATTTGAGTTAATATAGTTAATTGTTCTGGTGTAAATAATTCAGCAAACATCAATGGGTAAGTATCATATCAGCACCTTTTTCTGCAATCATTATCGTAGGTGCATTGGTATTACCTGATGTAATATTTGGCATTATAGAAGCATCAATTACTCTTAAATTCTCAATTCCTTTTACTTTTAGTTTTTCATCAACTACAGCCATATCATCTTGACCCATTTTACATGTGCCAACTGGATGAAAAATTGTTTGTGTAAAATCTGAGCCTGCTCTTACAAGTTCCTCGTCATCATTAATGTCAATACCTGGTCTATATTCCTCAGGCTTATATTTTTTAAATGTTTCAGATTCCATGACAATTTTTCTTGTAAGTTTTAATCCTCTAGCTGCAACCATTCGATCATGATCAGTTGAAAGGTAATTCATTTTTATTTTTGCATATATTCTGGAATCTTTGTCTACGATACTCACATGACCTCTACTAGTAGGTTTTATATTGGCAACAGTTGGTGTGAAAGCATGAAAATCATGATTTTTAGTTGCTCCTAAAGTATCCATACTCATTGGTTGAACGTGCCATTGTAAATCAGGTAATTCTAAGGAAGGATCACTTTTAGCAAACATACACATTTGACTCGCTCCCATCGTCATTGGTCCACTTCGATTAAAAACATATTCCAGACCAATCATTAATTTTCCAAATAAACTATTAACCTTTTTATTTAAGGATTTAAGTCCTTGAATTTTATATACAGGTCTAAACATCAAGTGATCCTGTAAATTTTCACCTACACCTTTTAATTCTTGTACTACATCTATACCTAAATCTTTTAATTTTTGAAAATTTCCTATTCCAGAAGTTTGCAATATCTGAGGTGAACCTATCGAACCAGATGATAAAATTATTTCTTTATTACAAGTTAATTTTTTAAGCTCATCACCTTGCCAGTATTCAATTCCTTTTGCAGTTTTACCCTCAAAATTAATTTTTTTTACATGAGCATTAGTTATCGTTTTTAAATTTTGTCTGTTTTTTATTGGGTTTAGATATCCAACTGAAGTACTACATCTGAAGCCATCTTTTTCAGTAACTTGAAAATAACCACATCCATGATTATCGCCTGTATTAAAATCTTTCGTTTTAGGGATACCAAACTCCTCGGCGGCATTTTGAAATTCATTTAATAATGGCAACTGAATTCTTTGATCAGAAACTGATAGAGGCCCATCAATACCATGAAATTCATTTTTTCCTCTTTCTTGGTTTTCTGCCTTTATAAAATATGGCAGAACATCATCCCAACCCCAACCAGTATTTCCTAATTGTCGCCAAATATCATAATCTCTGCTTTGCCCTCTTATATAAAGTAGACCGTTGATCGAAGAGCTACCACCTAACGTTTTACCTCTTGGATAAAGAATTGATCTATTGTTCATTGAAGCATCAGGCTCGGTTTTATAACACCAATCAACAGAGGGATTGTGCATGGTTTTAAAATATCCAACAGGAATATGTATCCATGGATAATTATCTTTTCCACCAGCTTCAATTAATACGACTTTATTGTTTGGATTTTCAGAAAGTCTGTTTGCTAGAACACATCCTGCAGATCCTGCTCCAATAATTATGTAATCAAAATTTTCCATCAATAGTTGAATCGTTTTTTAGTTTAAGTTTTTAATGCTTTTACACTTATATTTATCAATTGTCACTTGTGCCGGGTTTGTTTTTCTGATTGTATTATCTACTTATAATTAACTACAGAGAGGAATAATAATAATGAAAAAAATCATTTCAATGTTATTTGCAACTATTTTGGTACTAGGATTTACTTCTAGTGCTAATGCTGCAAAAACATTAAAGTGTCAAACTGTTCTTAACACTAAGGCTGATGAAGTTAAAATGTTAAAGGACTTTACTGACACAGTAACTGAATTAACAAGTGGATCATTAAAATTTGAAATTTTACCAGCGGGTGCAGTTGTAGGAGTTAAAGAAACCCTAGATGCTGTTGACAAAGGTTTGATTGATTGTGGTTTTGCATGGACTCACTATTGGTCAGGTGATCACCCTGCGGCTATGTTATTTGGTTCGCCAGTAGCTGGTGGTGGAGTAGGCATAGATAATATCGCATTCCTATCATGGTTCCAATATGGTGGTGGTAAAGAGTTATACGACCAACTTTGGAAAGAAATGGGAAGAGATATTAAAGGATTTATGATTCAACCAGTTGGTCCAGAAGCTTTAGGTTGGTTTCCAAAACCAATTAAAGATATGGCTGACTTTAGAAAATATAAGTTCAGAACTCCTCCAGGAATTCCAGGACAAACTTATAAAGACATTGGTATAGCGTCTGTTGCAATGGGTGGTGGAGATATTCTTCCAGCTCTTGAAGCAGGAACTATCGATGCTGCTGAGTGGTGTTGTCCAAAACCAGACTTAACATTTGGTTTCCAAAAAGTATTAAAGCATTATTACTTACAAGGTTTACACCAAGTAGTCGTAAATGCTGACTTTTATATTACTGGAAAAACATATAATGCTATGAGTGCTCATGAGAAAAAGTCACTTGAAGTAGCTGCTAATGCTTCATTAGCAAAATCTTTAAGTTACAGAATCTATGAGAATGGTAAAGCTTTAAGAGAGCTTACTACTAAACATGGAGTAAAACTAGAAGATACACCTTCAGATTATTTCACGGAATATATGGCTGCTGCTTTAGCTTCTTTGAACAAAAATGCTGAACAAAACGCATTTTTTAAAAAGGTATACGACTCTATGAAAGAGTTTGCTGATATAGCAGTTCCTTATTGGAGTGGTGCTCAAATGTCTAATGCGAAGCTAGGAATGGCTCACGCAGCAACATTAAAGTAATCAGTAATCAATCTTGATTTTTTAGAGCGGACTTTTAAAGTCCGCTCTAATTTTTTTAACTAAAATTTTATGGCAGACGAACCTGGTAAACTAGATATCTCTGATGAAATGATTGCCGAAAGGCGGGGTGGATCAGGTAAAATGCCAACCGATATGCCATCATGGATGGCTAAATCTATTGTTAATATTGATAAATTTAGTAAGTGGATTGGTAGTATTGTTTGTTGGATACTGATGCCACTCATTTTTGCAATGACCTATGAAGTTCTTGCAAGAAAATTATTTTTAGCACCAACAATTTGGGCTTACGACATAAGCCGTTTTCTTTATGGCGCATTATTTATGCTTGGTGCAGGATATGCTCTTTCTAGAGGAGTGCATATAAGAGCTGATTTTTTATACAGAAATTTTAAAACTAAAACACAAGGTCTTATTGATTTCTGGTTATATCTTTTATTTTATTTTCCAGGACTAATTGTTTTTCTTTATATGACTATAGGTTTTGTTGAAGAGTCAATTAGAAGGGGTGAACGAGGAATGGATACTACTTGGATGCCCTATATGTGGCCTATTAAAACGTGTTTGTTACTTGGAATTATTTTTTTATTAATTCAAGGTTTCTCAGAATTACTAAAAAGTTATTGGGCAGCTAAAAAAGGTGAGTGGCCAGGAGAGAAAAAATGATAGCAGAATTCATTGATCCAGCTATTTTAGGTTTTATTTTAGTTGGCGTGATGCTATTTGCAATATTTATAGGGTTTCCCATTTCATTCACTTTAATATTTCTAGGATTTGTATTTGGTTATCTTGGGTTTGGAAAATTAGTTTTTTATTTAATGACCCTTCAATTTTCAATGGTCATGACCGAACAAACGCTCGCCGCCGTCCCGCTCTTTGTTTTTATGGGTATTATGATGGAACAAGCTGGATTAATGGAGAGATTGTTTTCAGCATTTCAAATGATGCTAGCGAAAGTTAAGGGTTCTTTATATTACGCAGTTTTATTCGTTTCAGTTATATTCGCGGCAGCAACAGGAATTGTTGGTGCATCAGTGACAATTCTGGGAATTATGGCTGCTAAGTCAATGAACAGATCAGGTTATGATGTAAAACTTGCTGCTGGTACTATTACTGCTGGTGGTACTTTAGGAATTTTAATTCCACCAAGCATTATGCTTGTTGTAATGGGACCTATTATGGAAATTCCAGTTATAGATTTATTTGCAGCTGCAATTTTACCAGGAATTCTTCTTGCAAGTTTGTATGCAGCTTACACAACAATCAGATGCATGATTAATCCAAAACTTGGACCTGTATTACCTGATGACATGAGAGCTGCTAGCATGAAAGAAGTATGGATAGAATTTTTCTTAGGTTTAGTTCCTCCAGCAGCTTTAGTATTTGCTGCATTAGGTAGTATTTTATTTGGGTTTGCAACTCCAACAGAAGCAGCAGGTTGTGGAGCTATGGGTGCTTTATTACTTTCATTAGCTTATAAAAAATTAACTCTTTCAAAACTTCAAGAGGCATTAGTGAAAACATTAGAGATTACTGCTTTAATAATGGTATTGGTTGCAGCATCAAATTTTTTTGGTGCAGTTTTTGCAAGATTAGGAACTCCAACTTTATTAACTGAATTTTTATTAGGTTTAGAGATGAATAAATATTTAATTCTAGCAATGATAATGGTGATGATCTTTTTATTAGGTTGGCCACTAGAATGGGTACCGATTGTAATGATTATTATTCCAATAATTTTACCATTGGTAGAGGCATTAGGATTTAATTTAACTTGGTTTGCAATTTTAGTTGCCGTTAATTTACAGACCGCTTGGCTCTCACCTCCAGTAGCACTCTCAGCGTATTTTTTAAAAGGAGTTGTCCCTGAATGGGATTTAAAAGATATTTACTATGGAATGATGCAGTTTATGGTCCTTCAAGTAATAGGATTAGTTTTGATCATTATATTTCCGAAAATTGCACTTTGGTTACCAACTCTCTTATATGGACAGTAGAATATTAAAGTTTTATATTGTCTAAGTGAGTCAGCAAAAAACAAAAAAAACTCTCATTAACTGGGATTTAGTAACTGTCAACCCTAACAATAAAACTTGGGATTGGAAGGATTTGTTTTGTTTTTGGGGGGTTAATATTCAAAGTGTTATTGGATTTTCACTAATTGCATCTTTGTACTTAATTTATAATTTAAATACTGCAGTAGTTCTTTTTGGAACAATTTTAGGAACTTTTTTTGTTTATATATTTTGTAACTTAATTGGGAAACCATCCCAGAAATTTGGATTACCATTTGTTGTTTTATTAAGATCGTCATTAGGATTTAGAGGCGCCCAATTTTTTGGGTTGTTGAGAAGTATTGTTGGAATATTTATGTTTGGTATTCAAACATACTTTTTATCAAAGGCGATTGGTTTCTTAATTCGGGTTTTAATGTACTCAGTAGATAATTCAATTTTACAAAAAGAAATTTTATTAGTTTTTTTCATAGGATTAAACATTATCGATTGGGCTGCTATATTGATTTCAATTATACTGCAAACTTACTTGTTTAGTGTCGGCATGAATTATAATAAAAAATTAATCAAGTTTTCTGCATTAACGATTTATGCTGCAATGATAATGTTTTTCTTTATTGTTTTATTATCCGATGTAAAACTGACCGCTCAATCTTTCATAGATGTTTTAGATTTTCAAAATATCTTTAATCCAAATAATGTTGGTCCAATAATTACAGTTGCAGGGACTACATTTACCTTTTTTTCAATTATAATTTTATCATTTGGCGATTTTTCTAGATATGTTAAAAATGAACAAGAGCTAAAAAAAGGTAATTTAAGCTTAATTTTAAATCTAATAATTTTTTCATTTTTTGCATTATTTATTGTTACAGGTGCTGATGCATTTCAAAATTTAAACGAGCAAAATGTAGAGATGATTTTAACTAACCCAACAGATATAATTGGAAAATTAGATAATATTCTTTTGGTTTCTTTAGCCTTGATTTTTATTATTATTGCTTCTGCATCAACAAATTTGATAGCAAACTTTGTTCCCTCTCAATATACATTAATTAATTTTGACCCCTCATCTTTTTCTTTAAAAAGCGCTAGTTATGTAATTGCTATTTTTGGATTTATTATAGGAGTTTTTTGGTTAACTTTTTTAAGCCAGGTTGGGGTCTTATCTTATATAGATACGATCGGTGCTTTTTTTGGTCCTCTATTTGGTTTAATGATTGCTGATTTTTACATGGTTAAAAAAGGAAAATTAGAAAACAAAGATATATACTCACTTGAAACTAGTGGAACTTATTATTATTCAGGAGGATGGCACCTTAAAGGGGTTTATTCTTTAATATTAGGATTTATTTTTTCTGCTTCAACAATTTGGAACACAAATTTTATGTTTTTACAATCTTACTCATGGATTATTGGTGCTTTTGTTACAGCTTTTGTTTATTACCTCTTAGCTAGAGAGTAGTTTTATGGATAAAATTTCTTTTGATTTTAAAGGCAGAACTGCAATTGTTACTGGCGGTGCACAAGGCTTTGGTTTAGACATTACAAAAAGATTAATAAGGTCGGGTGCGAGTGTGATTATCTGGGACAATGATAAGAAAATGGTCGAAAAAGCGATTGAAGATATTAAAAGTCCCAATCTAAGTTCTTATATTGTTGATATTTCAAATTACTCAAAAGTTGAAGAATGTGTGCAAGAAATCACTGAGCAAAAAAATATTGATATATTGATTAATAACGCTGGTATTACTGGTCCAACAGCAACTTTGTGGGAATATGATATTGAGATGTGGAAAAAGGTTGTTGATATAAATTTAATGGGTACTTTTAATTGTTGTCGAACAATTGTGCCGAATATGATCAAAAATAATTATGGTAGGATAGTTAATGTTGCCTCAGTAGCAGGTAAAGATGGCAATGCAAACGCTAGTGCTTATAGCGTTGGAAAAGCTGGAGCAATTGGACTAACAAAATCATTAGGTAAAGAGCTTGCGGATAAGAATATAGCAGTAAATGCTGTTACTCCTGCAGGTGCTAAAACCAGAATTTTGGACCAAATGAGCAAAGAACACGTCCAAAGAATGTTATCAAAAGTGCCAAGAGGACGATTTCTTGAGGTCGAAGAATTTACCTCTTTAGTCTGTTGGTTATCTTCAGAGGAGAATACATTCTCAACTGCAGCAGTTTTTGATATCAGTGGGGGTCGTTCGACCTATTAACCTCTTGGTTTTATCTCTACTATCTTTGTTTGATTTAGTTTGGCCCTGCTAAATTTTACATCTTTTGACATCACTGGAGCAAAAATCATTATTGACCAGTAAATTAATAAGATAAAAATGGATATTGTCTTCATAATTTATATATACGAATAGAAATTGATTTTTGATTGTTTAAATTTTGTCAAAATAATGTATTAACAATTTTTTTTAAAAACTTATGAAAATAATTTTTAAACTTTTAATAAGCCTCTTTTTATTAATTGAGATTGGTGTAGCTAGTGAAATAAAAGTATTTGAATTTACCGAAGCTGAACTTTCACAACTTGAGGTCAGAAAGGTGAGAGGTGCGGACAATAAGACAAATTACTCAGTTGGATCTAATGAAAATGGCAATTTTTTAAAATCAGTTGCTGATAATGCTGCCTCTGGTTTAGGAAAAGAAGTGAAAATTGACCTTAATAAGACACCTTTTATCAATATTACATGGAAAGTTGAAAAAGATTTATCTGGGATAAAAGAAAATACAAAAAAAGGACATGATTTTGCAGCCAGAGTATTTGCAGTAAAAAAGACTGGTGCAACACCGCTTTCTAATAGGGCAATAAATTATGTCTTTTCAAGTAACAACGAAATTGGATTTAGTTCACCAAGCCCTTATACCAAAAAATCAATAGATAATGTTTTATCTACAACCAAAAATAATCTCAATCAGTGGGTTACTGTTAAAGCAAATGTCAAAGAAGATTTTAAAAAATTCCACGATTTAGATGTAAATGAATTAGATGGGTTAGCTATCATGTCTGATACCGATAATTCTAAAATGAAAGCTATAGCATATTTTCAAAATATCTATTTTTCAGCAAATTAGAAAATTATTTGATATAATTTTCTTATGCATGAAAATTTTTTTCACAAATTAAAAGTTTATTATGAGGATACAGACTCTGGTGGAGTGGTTTATTATGCTAATTATTTAAAGTACTTGGAAAGAGCAAGAACAGAGGCTCTATTTTCAATAGGTTTTAGTAATAAGAAAGTTCAAGAACAATTTGGTTCGTTAATAATCGTCAAGTCTTGTAACATTGAATATAAAAAATCAGCATTTTTAGAAGATGAATTAACTATCAGATCTTTTGTTAAATCTATAACTAAAACCTCTTTCTTTATGAACCAAATAATTACAAAAGGTGAAGATATTATAGTTGAAGCACAAGTTCATTTAGTTTTCATAAATAAAGACGGTAAGCCAGTTAAAATACCTGAAGATATATACTCAAAATTTAAACCTTACTTTTGTGACACAATTAAAGTGTAGAAAATTTTTTTGCTTTTTTAAACAAATTGTTAATCATTAAAGGTGTTATAACTTTAGTATTAACATTTCTAGGGCTAGGATGATAGCAAGCAATTAATATTTTATTATCGGGTAGTAAATATTTTTTTCCGTGTTTAAATTCAAATTTTTTATTAATATTAAATTTCTTTTTGTAAATTTTTAGACAATTATCAAAAGCTACCTTACCTAACGCAACAATTACTTTAAGCTTTTTTAATTGTTCTAATTCACTAATAAAATAATTTGAGCATTTGATTAATTCATCATTTTTAGGTTTGTCTTCAGGAGGCACACATTTTAATATATTTGTTATGTAGGTAGATTTAAGTTTTAATCCATCGCCTTTTTTTTCAGAGAAATTTTGATTAGATATATTTACCTTATGGAGACTTTTGAATAAAAAATCGCCTGATTTATCTCCAGTAAAAGCTCTTCCTGTTCTAGTTCCTCCATGAGCCGCAGGCGCCAAACCTATAATCATTAATTTTGCATTGACTTCACCAAAACCAGTTACAGGTTTTCCCCAATACTTTTCATTTTTATTTTGTTTTCGTTTTTCTAATGAAATTTTTTTTATGAAATTTGATAAACGTGGACATTTTTTACATTTAATTATTGTGTTATTTAATTTTTTAAATTTAATATTCATAAATGAAATTAATAAAAATTTTATTTATCATTTTTATATCTTTAACTACAACGATTAAAGCTGAATCAAATAAGAATTTAATCAATGAACTTAAAAATGGGGGTAAAATTATATTTATCAGACATGCACTTGCGCCTGGAGGTGGGGATCCAGAAAATTTTAATATCTTAAACTGTGAAACGCAAAGAAATTTGAATGAAGTTGGAAGAGAACAAGCAAAACAAATTGGTAATTTTTTTAATAAAGAGAAAATTCCAATTAAAGAGGTGATTTCAAGCGAGTGGTGTCGTTGCAAAGAAACAGCCTCTATTGCTTTCTCTGAATATAAAACAGAAAAATTTCTCAATTCTTTTTTTAGTGAAAAATTTAAAAAAAATAAGAATTTACAAATTAAAAATCTTAGATCTTATATAGATAAATGGGATAAAAAGAAAAATTTGATTTTTGTTACACATTATGTTGTCATTCTTGAAATTTTAGACTATGCACCATCGTCTGGCGAAATTGTAATCTCAGATATGAATTTTAAATTGATTGGTAGTATATCTAATATAAATTAGCATTTTATGATTAAATTTTTAATGAAAACATTTCAAACCTTTCCATCAGAGAAAAATTTTGAAAATTGGGAGGTTTTTAATCACGATATTTATTTAAAAAATACCGAGACTAAAAAGAAAGAGATTAGGAAAGCCACTTGTATGGCACGATATGATATTGAAAAAGATAAAAAATTTTCGTGGATGGAAAATTATTTTTTAAAAAATTTAGATCCTAAAACGCTTAAAGATAAAACTTTACTAGACTTAGGTTGTTTTACTGGTGGAAGATTATCAGCTTGGTATGAAAATTATGAATTGGAAAAAGCTTATGGAATAGATATTAACCCTATCTTTAAAGTAGCAGCTGATGAGTTTGCATCAGAAAAAAAAATTAACGCTGATTTTAAAATTGGTATTGGAGAAAA
The DNA here is from genome assembly GCA_902615425.1 of uncultured Pelagibacteraceae bacterium. GTDB lineage: Bacteria > Pseudomonadota > Alphaproteobacteria > Pelagibacterales > Pelagibacteraceae > Pelagibacter. Next base: position 15,574 of record CACMPD010000003.1, on the reverse strand, counting down.
ATTACCTTATCAAGACAATTTTTTTGACTTTGTCGTAAGTACAGACACTTTTGAACATGTCCAAAATTTAAAAATTACAATGGATGAATGCTATAGGGTTTTGAAACCTGGTGGAAGTTTATTAGCTGTTTTTCCACAATTTCTTCAACCATTCGAGTCTCATTTAAATTTTGTCACAAACCTTCCATGTATTCATTGGTTTTTTAATTCTGATAAAGTTTCAAAAAATTACTATGAAATTTTAAAAGAACGAGGAGACTCTGCAAAGTGGTACAATGGAGAAAAATTTAACTTGGAAGAATGGGAAAAGCTTCCAACTTTAAATGGAACCTCTATCAGAAAATTTGAAAAAATATTGGAGAAAAATAATTGGTCAAATGTGAAATGGATAAAAAGACCAATATTAACAGATGGAAGAAGATCTAAAAAAATATTTTTTAAATTATTAAGTTTTTTATTTTATCCACTTGTTTTTATAAAATACTTGGATGAGTTATTTATGGGTAGAATTTGTGTTATCTGTAAAAAATAAAATTAATTAATTTTATGTCATCAAAAAGAGCAATGAAACAAGCACAAAAACAAGCTTATGCTAGACACAGAAGTAACATTACTCAAAGTCGATTTGGTCAAAAAAAAAGAAACTTTACAAAAAAAGGTAAAAAAAATTAACTTTCACTATCGAATTTTTCAACTTTTTTACATGTAGAAATCTTAGAAATTCCCTCTTCATCATTTAAAACAGTTTTCATATAAACTTCTTGTTTGCCTTTTTCAAAAAGTATTTGAGTATAAAATTGTGGATATCCATGTTTGTGAGTTAAAATTTTTCCATTTTCCTCGTAAATATTTCTTACATATGAGTTAGATTTCTTTACACTAAGATCAGTTAATCTGTATTTTTGATAAGTTTTTTCTTTGTATACATAGTTTCTGACCATGATTAATTCATTCAAATTAAGTATGTATTCATTCTTTAAAAACTCATCTTGTTTGTCGTCACAAGAACTCATTACTATGATCTCAGATCTTAAATTTTGGATGGGTAAAATGAATAATAAAAAAATGATAAAATATTTAACTTTTTTCATGTTTGTCAGCTAAAAATAAACTTATTAAAAATATAGCTGTCCAGCCAAGTCCTAAAAGACCTTTATATACATTGGTGTCTGCACTCCATATTTTAAGAAATACAGCTCCAAAGATAAGGCCTATTATATAAATAATTGATACTATTGTAGTTCTACTCATTTTTTAAATTTTTTTTAAAAAGAGAAATACCATTTTCAATTTTATATGTATAGGACTCTTCAAAACTTTCTAATTGCCATCCAGACAATCTAGCCTTAATTGTTTTAAGATTTTCTATTTTCCATTGATCTGAAGTATCCTCTTGTTTCCAAGTTTTTTTTTCATCATTATTTCTGCCACAGCCATAACAATATCCAGTTTTAGGATCAGTTTTACAAATACTTATACAAGGTGAAACAATCATAATAATCATTATAGAGGAAAAATTATAAATTTTACAATAAATGTCATTGGACAAATAGTTTCAATAATATATAAAACCTCAAGATTTGTGGGGCGATGGCGGAATTGGTAGACGCGTCGGTCTTAGGAACCGATAGAGTAATCTGTGAAGGTTCGAGTCCTTTTCGCCCTACCATCAATGAATTATGAAAGTAACGATAGAAAATAAAAAAGGTTTAAACAAAGATTTAAAAGTATTCATAGATAAAAAAACTATGAATACTCACATGGATCAAAGGTATGAAGAAATTAAAGGAACTGTTAACCTTAAAGGTTTTAGACCTGGAAAAGTACCAAAGGAAATTTTAAAAAGACAATTTGGAAAAGCAGTTTTTGGTGAAGTCTTAGATAAGGTTATTAAAGACTCTTCAACCAAAGCATTGCAAGAAAATAATATCAAACCTGCGGGTCAACCAAAATTAGATCTAAAAACTTATGGAGAAGATAAAGATCTTGAATATATTATTTCAGTTACAGAGCTTCCAAAGGTTGAGGTAAAACCAATAGAAAATATTAAGTTTGATGAGTATTTAGTAAAAATAGATGAAACTGAGGCAGATAAAAGAATAAAAGAAATAGCAAAAAATCAACCAAACTTTAAAGAAGCTCCAAAAGACTCAATTGCAAAAGAAGGTGATTTGGTAGCTTTTGATTATAATGCCACTATTGATGACAAGCCATTTAAAGGTGGTGAAGGTAAAAATACACAATTAACTTTGGGTAAAGATTTATTTTTAAAAAATTTTGATAAACAACTAATGGGTGTCAAAGTAGGTGATGAAAAAACTGTTGAAGCCACTTTGCCTGAAAACTTTCCTGAAAAAGAATTAATAAATAAAAAAGCAAAATTTAAATGCAAAATAACTATATTAAAAAATCCTGAACCAGTAAAAATCGATGATGAATTTGCAAAAAATTTTGGTGCAAAAGATTTGACAGACCTAAAATCTTTAATTTCAAAACAAATAAATGATGAATATAAAAATTCTCTTGAGCGTTTCTCTAAAAATCAAATTTTAAAAGAGATAGAAAAATTTAAAATTACTCAAATTCCTGAGAATCTGATTGATGAAGAAGTAAAGATACTTTCTCAAGGAATGTCCGAAGAAGATGCAAAAAAAAGTAGGAAAAATTTTGAAGAAATAGCGAAAAAAAGAATTAAAGTTGGATTAGTTTTAAATGAATTTGGTGAGCAAAATCAAATTAAGGTAACAGAACAGGAACTACAAGCTGAAGTTCAAAAACAAATTAGAATGATGCCAGGTCAAGAAAAAATGGTCATGGATTTTTATCAAAAAAATCCTTCAGCATTATCTAGCTTGAGAGGCACAGTCTACGAAGAAAAAATTTTAAAATTAATAAAAGAAAAAGCAAAACCAAACAAGAAAGAAGTTTCAAAAGAAGAAGCAGAAAAAATTTTAAAACAATCTCAAATGCAAGAATATAGTCATACAAATGAGGGCAAAGAAAAAACCGAAAAGAAGGTTGAGACTAAAAAACCTACAACGAACAAAACTAAAACAAAAACCTCAAAAACAAAGTCACCAGTTAAAAAAACAAAAAAAGTTAGTAAAAAGTAATCCCAAGTTGTATAAGTAAAACGAATCAACTTATGACAAATAAAATATCAGAACACATGAGCACGTTAGTCCCTATGGTTGTTGAACAATCAAGTAAGGGAGAAAGGGCGTATGATATTTACTCAAGATTGTTAAAAGAGAGAATAATTTTTTTAACAGGACAAATTAACGATAATGTTGCTTCTCTAGTTACTGCTCAACTTTTATTTTTGGAGGCAGAAGACCCTAAAAAAGAAATTTATTTATATATTAATAGTCCTGGTGGGTTAGTAACAGCGGGTCTTGGTATCTACGATACAATGCAATATGTAAAGCCAGATATTTCCACATTATGTATCGGTCAAGCAGCATCAATGGGATCATTTTTACTTTCAGCTGGAAAAAAAGGTAAAAGATTTTCATTACCAAATTCAAGAATAATGGTTCATCAACCCTCTGCTGGATTTCAAGGACAAGCAACTGATATTGAGATTCATGCTAATGAAGTTTTATCTTTAAAAAAAAGATTGAATGAAATTTATTCAAAACATACAGGTAAATCAGTAGACGAAATCAAATCTGCTCTAGAAAGAGATAACTTCATGACCGCTGATGCTGCCAAGTCATTTGGCTTGATAGATGAAGTGGTAGAAAAAAGATCTTAGTACACAAGATATTGACATCAAATTATTAGAAACTTGATTAACATAAGTCTCTTATAATAGAGTAATTAAATTGATTCGTTATAAAAACTATGAATACAAATAACAAAAATATTTTATATTGTTCTTTCTGCGGAAAGAGTCAACACGAAGTTAGAAAACTTATTGCAGGCCCAACTGTTTTTATCTGCGATGAGTGTGTTGAACTTTGTATGGATATCATCAAAGAGGAGAGCAAAGATACTTTTGTAAAACATCAAGATGGTTTACCTTCACCAAAAGAGATTTGTTCAGTTTTAGATGATTATGTAATTGGACAATCTCACGCAAAAAAAGTTTTATCTGTTGCAGTTCATAATCATTACAAAAGACTAAATTACGAAAATAAGACAAGTAAAAATGTAGAACTTGCTAAATCAAATATTCTATTAGTTGGTCCGACTGGATGTGGAAAAACATTATTAGCACAAACACTTGCTAGAATTTTAGATGTTCCGTTTACAATGGCTGATGCAACAACTTTAACCGAGGCAGGTTATGTTGGTGAAGATGTTGAAAATATTATTCTAAAGTTATTACAAGCTGCAGATTACAATGTTGAAAAAGCACAACGTGGAATAGTTTATATAGATGAGGTTGATAAAATTAGCAGAAAATCTGAGAACCCATCTATAACCAGAGATGTATCAGGCGAAGGCGTACAACAAGCGCTTTTAAAAATTATGGAAGGAACAATAGCAAGTGTTCCACCACAAGGAGGAAGAAAACATCCTCAGCAAGAATTTTTACAAGTTGATACAACAAATATTTTATTTATTTGTGGTGGTGCTTTTGCAGGACTTGATAAAATTATATCACAAAGAGACAAGGGAACCTCAATAGGTTTTGGTGCTGATGTAAAAAATACACAAGATAAAAAGACTGGTGAATGGATGAAAGGTTTAGAACCTGAGGACTTATTAAGATATGGACTCATCCCAGAATTTATTGGACGATTACCGATGATTGCTACTTTAGATGATTTAGACGAAAAATCTTTAATTAAAATATTACAAGAGCCAAAAAATTCTTTAACAAAACAATATCAAGAATTATTTAAATTAGATGGTGCAAAACTAAGTTTTAAAGAAGGTGCGCTAAAAGAAATTGCTCTTAAAGCAATTAGAAAAAAAACAGGAGCAAGAGGTTTAAGATCAATTTTAGAAAATATCCTACTTAAGACGATGTATGATTTGCCGAGTCAAGAAAATATTAAAGAAGTCATAGTTGATGCTGCATCTGTAAAAGGTCAATCGCAACCAATAATAGTTCATTCAGAATCGGATGATAAATCTAAGCCCAGTAAGACCTCAGCGGCGTAATATCCTTAATAAATAAGAAAAAGGTATTGCAATATAATTTATAATATCCATATTAATAATCATGGATGTTAAAATTTCATTACCTTTATTACCACTTAGAGACATAGTGGTGTTCCCAAGCATGGTGATTCCTCTCTTCGTGGGCAGAGATAAATCTATTTCTGCTCTTAATGAAGTAATGAAAAAAGATAAAAAGATTATTTTGGTAACCCAAAAAAATTCAGAAATAGATGATCCAAAAAAGACAGACATTTTTATGTACGGTTGTGAAGGTAGTATTCTTCAACTTTTAAAACTACCGGATGGAACTGTTAAAGTTTTAGTGGAAGGAATAAAAAGAGTTAAAATTTTAGATTTCAAGGACAATGAAAAATTCATTACTTGTGAATTTACTCACTATAACGATGTTTTAACTAAAGATGAAGATTTATATCCACTAGCAGCAACAGCTTTAAGAAGATTAGAAAAATTAACATCAATTAACAAAAAAATTTCTAATGAAACTATTAATTCTATCAAACAATTAAAAGACCCTTCTCAGATTGCTGATAATATTGCATCTCATATAACTGCAACTATTTCAGAAAAACAACAAATTTTCGAAACTATAGATGTAAAGAAAAGATTAAATTCAATAATCAAGATAATGGAGAACGAGACTAGCATAATTGGTGTTGAAAAAAGAATTCGTGGCAGAGTTAAAACGCAAATGGAAAAAACTCAAAGAGAATATTATTTAAATGAACAACTAAAAGCTATCCAAAAAGAATTAGGTGAAATTGAAGATGGAAAAGATGAAAATACTAGCCTCAATAAAGCAATAATTAAAGCGAGAATGCCTAAAGAGGTTGAAAAGAAATGTTTGCAGGAATTAAAAAAATTAAAAAATATGAGTCCAATGTCAGCTGAGGCAACAGTTGTAAGAAATTATTTGGATTGGATGACGGAATTACCATGGCATAAAAAAAGTGCAGTAGATATAGATCTTAAAAAAGCTTTAGAAATATTAGATAAAGACCACTTTGGTTTAGAAAAAGTAAAAGAGAGAATTATAGAATTTTTAGCTGTTCAAAAAAGAATGGAAAAAATCAAAGGACCTATTTTATGTTTAGTTGGTCCTCCTGGTGTTGGTAAAACATCACTAGGAAAATCAATAGCAAAAGCTACTAATAGAGAATTTGTGAGAATGTCAGTTGGCGGTATGAGAGATGAAGCAGAAATAAGAGGACACAGAAGAACATACATAGGTTCTCTTCCTGGTAAAATAATCCAAATGATGAAAAAAGCTGGTACAAAAAATCCATTAATTCTTTTAGATGAGATTGATAAAATTGGTAATGATTATCGAGGAGACCCATCTTCAGCATTGCTCGAAGCATTAGATCCTGAGCAAAATACAACTTTTAATGATCATTACCTTGAAGTTGATTACGATTTGTCTGATGTTATGTTTGTTACAACAGCTAACACTTTAAATATTCTTCCACCTCTATTAGATAGAATGGAGGTTATAAGGCTTGCAGGTTATACAGAGGACGAAAAAATAAGTATCGCAAACAAATATTTATTACCAAAACAAATTAAAGATAATGGCGTCAAAGAAAAAGAGATGAGTTTACAAAATGACATAATTCAAGAAATTATCAGAAGTTACACAAAAGAGTCTGGAGTTAGAAATTTAGAAAGAGAAATTTCTAAAGTTGCTAGAAAAGTAGTTAAGAAAGTTGTTTCTGGAGAAGAAAAAGAAGTCAAGATTAATAAGGAAAATTTGTCAGATTTTTTAGGTATTCCCAAGTTTAAATCAGGTGAATTGGAAACTGAAAATAGAGTAGGAATAGTTACTGGGTTGGCATGGACTGAATATGGTGGAGAAATTTTGAAAATTGAAACCGCTACAATGCCAGGTAAGGGAAGAATGCAAATAACTGGTAAGCTTGGAGATGTGATGCAAGAGTCAGTCAAAGCTGCAAAATCTTTTGTTAGATCTAAATGTTTAGAGTATGGAATAATACCTCCATTGTTTGAGAAAAAAGATTTTCATATCCACGTTCCAGAGGGTGCCACACCAAAAGATGGTCCATCAGCGGGAATTGGGATGGTTACGTCTATAGTATCTTCTATAACAAACATTCCAGTTAAGAGAGATGTTGCAATGACTGGTGAGATCACTTTAACAGGTCAAGTATTGCCAATTGGTGGCTTAAAAGAAAAACTTATTGCAGCGCATAGAGCAGGAATCAAAGAGGTCTTAATTCCAAAAGAAAATGAGAAAGATTTAGTTGATATGCCAAAAAAAATAATTGATGAAATCAAGATAACCCCTGTTGAGTATGCCGATGAAGTTTTAAAGATTGCTTTAACTAAGGAGCTTAAAAAAACAGAGTGGGTTGAAGTTGATATTTCTAAAAAAGACGACAAGTCTCAAGCAAGCATTCAATAAAAAATTTAATTATGGAACTTTATATAATTTTATTAATAGTAGTTTTTGTCACTTATTATCTAACAAGACCGACATCGAAAACAGAGAAAGATAATTTCAACTCCAAAAATAATTGGAGAGGTGGATTCTAAAAAATTATCTTTTATTTATAACAACTAATTAATCTTGACCTTATTTTACTAAAAGATATAACCAACATTTTGGTTTTGGGCGGTTAGCTCAGTTGGTAGAGCATCTCGTTTACACCGAGGGGGTCAAAGGTTCGAGTCCTTTACTGCCCACCAAGAATCAAAAGTGGGGGTGTAGCTCAGTTGGTTAGAGCGATCGCCTGTCACGCGATAGGTCGAGGGTTCGAGTCCCTTCACTCCCGCCACTTATTAAATTTAAAGCTGATAATCGTTATCAATTGAGCTGTATATTTTGAATAATGTGACCTAACACCACTTCATCTAGCTTTAAAAAATGATATATATTCCTCCATGACAGCGGAATTTTTAAAAGATTATTTACCTATAATATTATTCCTAATTATAGCTTTAGGACTGAGTTGTGCCTTTATAGTAATTAATTTTATCTTATCTCCAAAAAATCCAGATCCAGAGAAGTTATCAGCTTATGAATGTGGATTTGAACCATTTCAAGATTCAAGAATGGAATTTGATGTGAGGTTTTATTTAGTTGCAATTTTATTTATTATTTTTGACCTTGAAATTGCATTTTTATTTCCGTGGGCAATTTCTTTGGGAAATATTGGTATCTTGGGTTTTACGTCAATGATGATTTTTTTATTCATACTTACAATCGGATTTATTTATGAATGGAAAAAAGGTGCATTAGACTGGGAATAAAATTTTTTTAAATGAATAATAAATTAGATCAAGTACCTGATGAATTTAAACAACTTGCGGAAGATTTTGGCAAGAATGGATTTATAACTACTTCATTAGAAAATTTAGTAAATTGGTCAAGATCTGGATCTTTGCATTGGATGACTTTTGGTCTTGCTTGCTGTGCGGTTGAAATGATGCAAACAGCCATGCCAAGATATGATCTTGAGAGGTTTGGTGCTGCTCCAAGGGGATCACCTAGACAATCTGATGTTATGATTGTTGCAGGTACTTTAACAAATAAGATGGCACCAGCATTAAGAAAAGTTTATGATCAAATGCCAGAACCAAGATATGTTATATCAATGGGAAGTTGTGCTAATGGTGGAGGTTACTATCATTATTCATATTCTGTTGTAAGAGGTTGTGATCGTATTGTGCCAGTTGATGTTTATGTACCAGGTTGTCCACCTTCCGCTGAAGCACTGTTATATGGAATAATGCAATTACAAAAAAAAATTAGAAATAAAGGATCTTTTAATAGGTAAAATGAATAATTTAATTGATTTAGAGAAAAAGATAAATTCAGAACTTACGACAAAAATTAATAAGACTTCAATTAAACATAATCAAATTTATGTTGAAATTGATAAAGAAGATTTAATTGACGTTGTTTTATTTATAAAAACAAACAAAGATACTAAGTTTAGACAGCTTATTGATATTACAGTTGTAGATTATCCTGAGGAAACTCAAAGATTTAAAATTGTGTATTTATTCTTAAGTCATGAATTTAACCATAGAATGATCCTAAGTTATTTTATCAATGAAAATGAGCTTATCTCCTCTTTAACAACTGTATTTCCATCAGCAAATTGGATGGAAAGAGAAGTTTTTGATATGTATGGTGTAAACTTTAAAAATCATCCTGATTTAAGAAGAATTTTGACTGACTATGGTTTTGAAGGCCATCCATTAAGAAAAGATTTTCCTTTGACGGGCCATTCTGAAGTTAGATACAGCGAAGAGAAAAAAAAGGTTATCAATGAACCTGTAAAACTAGAACAAAATTATAGAAATTTTGATTATGAAAGTCCTTGGGAAGGAACAAAATATATAAAAGAAATATCAGAAACTAATGACAAAAAAAATTAAAAATCTAAATTTGAATTTTGGTCCACAACATCCAGCTGCCCATGGTGTGTTAAGACTAATTCTTGAACTGGATGGCGAGGTTGTAGAAAAAGCAGACCCGCATATTGGTTTATTGCATCGAGGAACAGAAAAATTGATTGAAAATAAAACATATATGCAAGCTGTCCCATATTTTGATCGACTTGATTATGTTGCTCCCATGAACCAAGAACATGCCTTTGCCTTAGCTATAGAAAAAATTCTAGATATCGATGTTCCAATAAGAGCACAATATATAAGAGTTATGTTTTGTGAAATTGGAAGAATATTAAGCCATATATTAAATGTTACTACTCAAGCTTTAGATGTGGGTGCATTAACACCATCATTATGGGGATTTGAGGAAAGAGAGACATTAATGACTTTTTACGAACGAGCATCTGGATCAAGATTGCACGCTAATTATTTTAGAGCTGGTGGAGTTCATCAAGATTTACCAGCTGGTTTAGAAAACGATATAGCGAAATTTTGTGAAACTTTCCCAAAAATAATAAATGATCTCGAGAATCTTTTAACTGATAATAGAATATTTAAGCAAAGAAATGTAGATATTGGAGTGGTAACTAAAGATGATGCGTTAGATTACTCTTTTAGCGGTGTAATGATCAGAGGTTCAGGGATCCCTTGGGATTTAAGAAAATCTCAACCCTATGATTGTTACGATCAATTAGAATTTAAAATTCCAGTAGGTAAAAATGGTGATTGTTACGATCGATACTTATGTAGAATTGAGGAAATGAAAGAAAGTGTATCAATTATAAAACAATGTTTAGCGAGGATGGAAAAAGGTCCAATTAAAACTTTTGATGGTAAAATATCTCCACCATCTAAAGCAGAAATAAAACAATCTATGGAAGCATTGATACATCACTTTAAATTATTTACTGAGGGATATCGAGTACCAAAAGATGAAATTTATACTGCCGTCGAAGCACCTAAAGGTGAATTTGGTGTTTATTTAATCTCGGATGGATCAAGTAAACCTTACAAGTGTAAGATTAGAGCTCCAGGATTTTCACACTTACAATCAATGGATTATTTAATTAAGGGTCACATGTTAGCGGATGTGCCTGCTGTTCTTGGTTCACTTGATATAGTTTTTGGGGAGGTCGATAGATGAGTTTAAGAAGACCTGCAAAAAACCAACCTGAAAATTTTGAATTTAACGCTTCTTCATTAGAGGCAGCAAAAAGTATTGTTGCCAAATATCCAGAAGGTAAACAACAAAGTGCTGTGATGGCATTATTATATTTAGCTCAAAAACAAAATGATAACTGGATACCTTTAGCTGCAATGAAACACATCGCAAAATTTTTAGATATGCCATACATAAAAGTATATGAAGTTGCTACTTTCTACAGCATGTATAATTTATCACCCGTAGGTAAGTATTTTGTTCAAGTGTGTACCACAACTCCATGTATGATAAGGGGTGCAAACAAATTAGTCGAGGCATGTAAAGAAAAAATTTCAGAACATGAGTCAGTCCTTTCAAATGATAAAAGTTGTTCGTGGATGGAAGTTGAGTGTCTTGGCGCATGTGTCAATGCCCCGATGATGCAAATTAATGATGACTACTATGAGGATCTTGATAAAGAAAAAACTTTAAAAATTTTGGATAAAATTCTAAATGGAGAAAAACCAACACCTGGCTCCTATAGGGGAAGAGTAAATAATGAACCAGAAAATAATAGAAAAACATTAATGGATCAAAAAAATGCTTAAGGATCAAGACAGAATTTTTCAAAACTTATATAATGATTTGGGACCTGACCTATCTTCATCTCAAAAAAGAGGTGATTGGGTAAATACCAAACAAATAACAGATAAGGGTAGAGACTGGATTATAAACGAAATCAAAGATTCTCAACTTAGAGGAAGAGGTGGTGCAGGTTTTCCAACAGGTTTAAAATGGTCATTTGCACCTAAAGAAGTCGGCTCTAGACCACATTATTTAGTGATTAACGGAGATGAGTCTGAGCCAGGAACTTGTAAAGATAGAGATATTTTAAGATTTGAACCTCATAAATTAATTGAAGGTTGTTTGATTGCATCTTATGCAATTCAAGCACATGTTTGTTATATTTATATTAGAGGAGAATATTTCGTAGATGGACAAAAGCTACAAGCAGCAATTGACGAAGCTTATGAAAAAAAACTATTAGGTAAAAACGCTGCAGGCACTGGGTGGGATTTAGATATTTATATTCACTATGGAGCCGGAGCATATATTTGTGGAGAGGAAACTGCATTACTTGAGAGTATTGAAGGAAAAAAAGGTCAACCAAGACTAAAACCTCCTTTTCCAGCACTAATAGGACTTTATGGTTGCCCAACAATAATTAATAATGTGGAAACCATAGCTGTTGTACCAACTATCCTGAGAAGAGGTGGTAAATGGTTTGCGTCTTTGGGAAGAGAAAAAAATACAGGTACCAAAATTTTTTGTATATCTGGAAATGTAAATAATCCTTGTAATGTTGAGGAAGAAATGAACATTCCATTAAAAGAACTAATTGAAGTACATGCGGGGGGTGTCATAGGTGGCTGGGATAATTTGCAAGCTGTTATACCTGGTGGATCATCAATGCCATTAATACCAAAAGATAAATGTGAGACTTTGACTATGGACTTCGACTCGTTAATGGCTGAAAAAAGTGGATTAGGCACAGCTGGTGTAGTTGTGATTAATAAAGATCAAGACATTATAAAATGTATGGCTCGAATAGCGAGATTTTACAAACATGAAAGTTGTGGCCAATGTACACCTTGTAGAGAAGGTTCAGGCTGGATGTGGAGAATGCTTGAAAGAATGGCAAAAGGAGAAGCATCTAAAGATGAGATAGACATGTTGGGTGATGTTACAAAACAAATAGAGGGTCATACGATTTGTGCATTTGGTGAGGGTTCTTCTTGGCCAGTTCAAGGTTTATTAAGACATTTTAAAGATGAAATTAAAAAAAGAAATAAATTTGATCCAATTGTAAGAGAAAATAAGAATATTCCTTATTTAGTAGATCAACACTTATTGGATAAAAATGCTTAAATTAAAAGTTAATGATATTGAAGTAGAGGTTGAGGAAGGGTTGACTGTTCTCCAAGCTTGTGAAAAAGCAGGTGCAGAAATACCAAGATTTTGTTATCACGAAAAATTATCAATAGCTGGTAACTGCAGAATGTGTTTGGTTGAAATGGAAAAATCTCCAAAACCAATAGCCTCATGTGCAATGCCCGCAGCAGATGGAATGGTTATAAAAACTAATACTCCAAAAATAGAGAAATCAAGGAAAGGTGTGATGGAGTTTTTATTAGCAAATCATCCATTGGATTGTCCAGTGTGTGATCAGGGCGGGGAATGTGATCTTCAAGATCAATCGATGTTTTATGGAATAGACAAGTCAAGATTTAAAGAAAACAAAAGAGCAGTGCCTGAGAAAAATATGGGTCCACTGATCAAAACTCAAATGACAAGATGTATTCATTGTACAAGATGTGTGAGATTTGCAACCGAGATAGCTGGAGTTCCTGAGTTAGGTGCAATTGGAAGGGGTGAGGATATGCAAATTACTACATATTTAGAACAATCAGTTCAATCAGAACTATCAGGAAACGTAATCGATCTTTGTCCAGTAGGAGCTCTAACATCTAAGCCTTATGTTTTTGAAGCAAGACCATGGGAATTAAAGAAAACGCAGACAATTGATGTTATGGATGCGGTAGGTTCAAATATTCGAGTTGATACCTATGATTGGGAAGTAAAAAGAGTTTTGCCTGTTATAAATGAAGATATTAATGAAGAGTGGATTTCAGATAAAACAAGATATGCTTGTGATGGATTATTAAATCAAAGATTAGACACTCCATATATAAAGTATAATAATAAATTTGAAAAAGCCTCTTGGGACGAGGTTTACAAAATCATCAAATCAAAAATAGAAAATGCAAACAAAGATAAAATTTGTGGGTTTGTTGGTGACCTAACAAATATGGAGACAAGTTTTGTTTTTAAAGAATTTTTAGAAAGAACAATTGGTACGAAAAAATATGATTTTAGACCTACAAAAAGATTTATCGACAATTCTAAAAGAGAAAATTATTTATTCAATTCATCGATAAACGGAATTGAAGAAGCAGATTTAATTTTATTGATAGGCACAAATCCTAGATTTGAAGCAACAATGATTAATGCGCGAATTCGAAAAGCATATTTAAGTAATAATACCAGAATTATTTCCTTAAATAATCTTGGAGACTTAACTTACAGCTATCAAAGTTTAAATGGGAAGGTAAAAACTATCAAAGATATATTTGAAAATAATAATGAATTGTCAAAAGAAATTATTGAGTCAAAAAAACCAATGATTGTATTTGGTGAGTCTTTTTTTAAAATAAAATCAGCAAGTCATTTATTTAATTTATTTAAAAAATTTTTATCAAAGAATAATAAATTGAATGATGATTGGAACCCAATTAACATATTATCAGTGGATGCAGCTACAGTTGGAAATCTAGATTTAGACATCATTGATAAAAATAATAAAATTCTAGATGAACTTCATGAAAATAAATTTGAAATTATTTTTTTACTTGGCCAAGATAATTTAAATTTTAAAAAGAAAGATGAATTTATTATCTATCAAGGAAGTCATGGGGATAGAGGTGCAGAAATTGCAGATATAATTTTACCAGGTGCTGCTTACACTGAACAATCTGGACATTACACTAACTTGGAAGGTAAATTACAAAAAGCTTATAAAGCATCTTACCCCCCAGGTAATGCTAAAGAGGACTGGCAAATTATAAATGATCTCGCTGAGGTTATGAATAATAGGAAACTTTTTAATGATAAAGATGAGCTTGAAAGTAGTATGTTTAACTACTTAAAGATGAATAAAGATCAGCAAACTACAGAATTAGATGATAAATTAAATGAAAGTGATTTTACTGATGAATTTTTAAAAGTTGATTATAAAGACTACTATTTTTCTAATGTAATTGCACGTTCATCAAAAACTATGCTTGAATGTAATAACGCGAAAGTTGATTTAAAAAAAACAGGGACAGAAGGTTAATCCATGGAATACTTAAATATTATTTTTCAAGAGAGTTATAAAATTTTATTTTTATTAGTGCCCGTTTTAGTTTCAGTTGCTATGATTGTGTGGTTAGATCGAAGAGTTTGGGCTTTTGTTCAAAAAAGACAAGGTCCAAATGTTGTTGGTCCATTTGGCTTATTACAATCTCTAGCAGACGCCTTAAAATATATTTTCAAGGAAATTATAATACCTGCTAGTTCAAACAAAGTAATTTTTATTCTTGCTCCAATAATAACAATGACTCTAGCTTTAATAGCATGGGCTGTAATTCCTTTTGGACTTGAACAAGTCTTAGCAGATATAAATGTTGGAATTTTATATATTTTTGCTGTCTCGTCATTGGGTGTTTATGGAATAATAATGGGTGGATGGGCATCGAATTCAAAATATCCTTTTTTAGGAGCAATTAGATCTGCTGCACAAATGGTATCTTATGAAGTATCGATTGGTATCATTATAATCAATGTCTTATTATGTGTTGGTTCTCTAAACTTGAATGATATTGTAGTTGCTCAAAAAGAAATGTGGTTTGTAATACCATTATTTCCAATGTTTGTAATTTTTTTCATATCTGCTTTAGCTGAAACGAATAGACCACCTTTTGATTTACCAGAAGCAGAGGCTGAATTAGTTGCAGGTTATCAAACAGAATATTCTGGGATGATGTATGCAATGTTTTGGTTGGGAGAGTATGCAAATATTTTGTTAATGTGTGCACTTGGGTCAATTTTATTTTTAGGAGGCTGGTTATCTCCAATCGATCTTTATCCTTTTAATTTAATACCCGGTGCTCTTTGGTTAATTTTTAAAATTTTATTTTTATTTATTCTTTTTGCTTTGGTCAAAGCGATTGTTCCAAGATATAGATATGATCAACTAATGAGACTAGGTTGGAAAATATT
>CACMPD010000002.1 GCA_902615425.1 uncultured Pelagibacteraceae bacterium | reverse complement strand
GTTACATCCAACGCTACTGTTATAGCACTACACGATAGGTTATATAATAAAAAAGATTTCCATGTGATAAATTCTTCTACATTGGATGACAAATGGTTTAAGAATTTTAAAGAGGCAAAAACTGACAAGGTAAGATTTTTATATGTAGCAAGAATCAATCCAGTTAAAGGAATAAATGAATTTTTAGAAATGTTTAACAATCTAGAAATGGAAGCCGAATTATCAATAATTGGAAAAACAAATAATTTAAGACATCAAAAAAAATTTAAAAGTTTAATTGAAAATTCAAAAAATATTAAATTTCCAGGATATATATCTAGCAGACAAGAACTGATTAATACATATGATAGTCATAATATATTAATTTTACCATCATACACCGAAGGTCAACCATACGTGGTTGATGAGTCATTAGTTCGTAGAAGACCAGTTCTAATATTTGAGGATATTGCTCAAATAATTAGAGGGCGAAAGGGAATTTTTGTTGCCAAAAGAAACGCCATCTCAATTATTGAAACAACAAAATTTATTATGACTAACTATTCAAAAATACAAAAAGAAATTGAACAAAATAATTTTCCTCTTGAAAAAGATATGTTTCAAGAAATATCAAATGTTGTTAAAAACAATTAGCTTTGGAATAATCTTTCAATACCCTGGATAATTGAAATTCTCGGTTTCCATTTAATATCGTTTTTTATTTTTGAAATATTTGCACATGATCGATTAGGATCTCCTGGTCTTTTAGGAATAAAAATTTTTTTACCCCCTATGATATTGGCAATTTTATTGATTGATGTTTCTTTACCTGAACCTAAGTTATAAATCTTATTTTTCAAATTACTTCTAGCAAGCTTAATAAATGCATTAGTTAAATCATCCACATGTATAAAATCTCTGGTTTGTTTACCATTGCCAACAATTGTCAAAGGTCTTTTCTTTTTTTTTTGGGTTAAAAAATTACTGAACACGGCTCCATATTGACCAGTTGTATTTAATCTTGGACCATAGACATTAAAAAATCGACAAGAAATATTTGGCATTTTAAAAAAATCAGCATACTTAATTACTGCCTCTTCTCCTAAAAATTTTGTGAATGCATAAGGGTGTTGGGTATCAATTTTCTCAGTTTCTGAGGTTGGGATTTTTTTTGGTGAGCCATAACAACTTGATGATGCAGCATAGATAAATTTTTTAATTTTCGCCTTTTTAGCAGCTTCTAATATATTTAAAGTTCCAAGGGTATTATTTAAAAAGTATTTTTTAGGATTTTTAATACTTGGTATAATTTCTGCTAAACCAGCTAAATGAAAAACATAACTTACATCTCTAAAATATTTATCAATATTTTTTATATTTGAAATATCAGACCTGATGATTTTAACATTTTTTTTTAAGTGATGTGATAAATTACTTCTTTTACCTGATACGAAATTGTCCAAAACTATAACTGTATGACCTTCTTTCACCAATCTATCAACTAAATTACTTCCAATAAAACCTGCCCCACCAGTCACTATAGATTTAATTTTTTTCATTTTTGTAAAAAATTTAAAGCCAACCACTAGCTCCAGTTAAATAATATTTGTCTGTTAAGTTATAATTTTGCCAAGCACCCTCATGATCAATTATAAATTTACAATTTTTCAAATATTTTTTTAATTTTCCTGGAGATACTTTGAATTGTTTATGATTCACAGTGACAATTAGACAATCAAATTTTGTGAGTTGTTGTGGAAATTTAAATGTTTCTACATTTACAGCTTTTTTAATTTCTTCTTTAGTAAAATATGGATCAAAAAGTTTTACATTTAATTTTTTCTTTTTTAAGGATTTTATTAATGGAATAACTTTAGATAAAACACTAACTTTTAAATCACCCTTGTATGATAAGCCCAATACACCAATTCTTTTTAATTTTTTTTTGGCAATTGAGTTAGCAATTGTCAAACCCATATTGTCATCAGTTTTTATTGTTTCTCTCAATAATGTAAGTTTATTTTTATTTTTTATTTGAGATAAAACATATCTACTCGATAAAGGTATACAATATCCACCCGCTCCTATCCCCGGATGAAAAGTTTCGAGATTCCATTTTGTTCCAACTAATTTTAAAACTTCTCTCATATTATCTTTTGGAAAAGCCACTGAAAGCTGATTTGCAAGAGTAATGTCCATATGTCGATAAGCATTTTCAACACTTTTAACCATCTCAGAAACTTTATAGGAAGTCGCAATATGTAATTTTTTACAAACTATCGATAGAATATCCTTTGTAACTTTTGCAGAGTGATCATCAGTTGAACCATAAACCCGATCAAGATTTTCCAAATTTTTTACACCTTCAATAAACCAATCTCTTCTTGGAGCAACAGAAAATAAAATATTTTTACCAATTTGAAACTTTTTTTTTTTCAAAAATGGCAATATCTTTTTATCTGAAACTTTCGGAGCAAGAGTTGACTCCACAATTATCAATGGTGGTACTTTTATTTTCTTATCACCAATTTTTGCAATATTATTTAACACACTCATTAATGGTTTGTAATAAGGTTTTCCATCTTTTTCGGTTGGAACAGCTATGAAGTGAACAATGAATTTATCTGAGATTAAATCATCAGGATTTGCGGTAGCTTTCAAATAACCCTTTTGAACCATCTTTTTAATATTAAACCCAAACCATTTCTCTAAATCTTTTAAAGGAATTATTCCTGAATTTATTTTTCTAACTTTTTCTTTGTTAATATCAAAACCCACACATTTAATATTTTTCTTAGAAAAATAAACCATTGTCGATAAACCAATATATCCAGTGCCCCAAATTCCAATTTTATATTTTTTTGTTTTTAATAAATTTTTATAATTCATAAAATTTTACTTTGGATTATGAGGTTTCTTTACGTAATTGTTCTAATTTTATCTTTTTCTGAAGACTTTTATTTTTATCATATAAAAGATTAAATTTTATCTTTTGATTTGTTTTTACTATTACATTTTTAGCATTTCTTATTTCAATGTTGTCTGCAACAGCACTGATAGGTCTTTTTTTAGGATTTAAATTTTTAATCATTATTTTTGAC
Source organism: uncultured Pelagibacteraceae bacterium (assembly GCA_902615425.1). GTDB lineage: Bacteria > Pseudomonadota > Alphaproteobacteria > Pelagibacterales > Pelagibacteraceae > Pelagibacter. Next base: position 125,487 of record CACMPD010000002.1, on the reverse strand, counting down.
CTATCACTTACAATTTTTCCCTTCCATCTTCTAGGCCTAAAAGCACTTATGGGTGAAATAGATAGTTTTTTTGAGTTCAAACTTAAAATTGGCCCGTGAACTGAAAGATTATATGCAGTGCTTCCAGCTGGTGTTGAAACAAGAACTCCATCAGAAACTAATTTTTTTATAACTTGTTTGGAGCCATGATTAATTGATAAAGAAGCAGCTTGTCTACTTTGTCTTAAAATTGAAACTTCATTTATAGCAATATGTTTTCTTGTTTGATTTTTATTATTTTTAACAGACATCTCTAAAGGGGAAATAGTAATCATTTTAGCTTTATGTAAATTGCCTATTATATTTTTAGATGAGAATTTATTCATCAAAAATCCATAATTTCCAGAATTTACTCCATAAAAAAATTTTTTTGATTTTCTATTCTTTTTAAGTGTTTGTAGCATGAAACCATCTCCACCAATAACGATTGTAATGTTCGATCTTTTAACTTTATTTTCATTAATCTTTTTTTGGATTTCTGATTTTATTTTTAAAGATCTTTGATTTTTATCTGAAATGATTTGAACTCTGTCCATTTACTGGTGCCCTCGGCCAGACTCGAACTGGCACTCCGCAAGCGGCAAGGATTTTAAGTCCTTTGTGTCTACCAATTTCACCACGAGGGCATTAATGAGTTTCATGAGTGTTTATGCCAATATTTATAATTGAACAAGATGAATAAGTAAATTTTTTTTATTTTATCTCCCTGTGCGCAAGTCTGGTGCAAGTTAACCTATATTATCCTTAATAAAAATTCTAAATTTTTGATTTAATTACCCAAATCAAATTGGCAATCGCCACCAGCACAAGATCCTGCAACATTTCCAGTTTCAGGGTCAGCTAATCTTTCTAAAACATATACTCCACCAAAAGATGCTGCCTCTTTACCAAAAGATCCCTCTGCGCCACAAACACTAGCTGTGCATACAGATGAACCGCTATAACCATTAATTGGGTTTGTCATTTGTTTACCTGTCGCCGCATCAACTAATACCCATGCTCCCAAAGCATCATTAGCTAATTTAGATAGTTCTTCAACATCATTTCCAGTTATTACACTTGAGGCAACTTGGGCAACTTCTTCAGCAGCTTCTTGTGCAGCAGACGCTGCTTCTTGAGCAGCAGCTTGAGCGACTTGCGTAGCTTCCTGTGCAGCAGATGCTGCCTCTTGCGCTGCTGATGCTGCTTCTTGAGCAGCACTTTGTGCTTGTGCTATTTCTGAAGCTGTCTTTTTAACTATTTGTCCATCTACAACTTTAAATGATGCAGTTGGCGAAGCACTTGATGAACCAGAAAATGTTTCACCAGTATAAGTAAGTGTTGACGAAAATTTTCTTGTGAAATTATCGGTTTTAAATTTGACGTAAGAACCAGCAGTTTTATTAATTTTTGATATTGCTGTGTTAGTTTTTGCAGCATACGCAACTGCTTTAGCTTGTGTTTCTAAGCTATCTTGATCAACAAAATCAGAAGCATTAAATTCAATATTATTTTTCAAAGCATAATCTACTGCTTTCTGTCTCTGTCCAGATGTCATTCCATATTTTTCAATTTCATTTAATTCAGATGAAGTAAATGCCCCTTGAAATAACCCCTCTCCTCTTTCATTGAAAACATTTCCTTCGATTTTATTTGGACCAAGCACTCTTAAAGTATCAACATCAAACTTACATCCACCCCCCGCACATCTACCAGCTACATTTCCATTCTGGTCCGCTAGACTTTCAAGAACATACATACCACCGAATGAGGCTGCTTGATTCGCCAAGGATCCTCCTTGACCACAGGTTGATCCTTCACAAACAATTGAGCCTGAATGACCTGTTAATGGATTAGCCATTTGCTCACCTGTGATAGCATTAACCAGTACCCATGATCCTAATGTACTTCCAGTATATGCTTGCTCACCCCCTTTTAAAGCACCAGTGCTTGCAAATTGTTCAGCTGCTATTTCAGAAAATTCAACTTTCATATTAGATCTTGTTGCATTCAAACTATTTCTTTGAGATCGTAATTCCTCTTCTGATAAAGTTCCAGCTTCAAATTGTTTTTCTAGTTCAAGTATTTTTCCATTTATTTCTTCATCGCTATTTATTTTTGCAAAAGAAAATAATTTTTCAGGTTGAACAGCACCAGCTGTATAAACTTCACCTTTTAAGGTAAGTGTTCCAGTTGGAATTTTAAATTTACCTTTATTATCTAATAATTCATCACTTTCTACTACTCTAAAGATATTAGTGCCCTCAATTGAAATTATAGATTTGTTTTCCAAAGGTTTTACTGCATCTACTACTTTTTCATGTATATCTATATTATATTTTTCTGCACTAGCCATAGCTAAGTCTGCTTTAATATTAATGAAGTTTTCAAGATCCTGATTCAAACTTTCAATTTGATTTGCTATTTCTGGTGTCTCAGTTTCTAAAGTACTTAATTCAGTTGTAAGAGAAGCTAATTGACTATTGATTTCAAGACTTTGGTTTTCATAATTTTTTAATTGTCCATCTAATTGTGCTATTTGACTTTCAAATTGAGCCTTTAATGCATTTGCTTTATTATTTGCTTGACCCTGACTTTCAATTTGATTTGCAATAGTAGCTAATTGAGTATTGAGTTTAGCATCTAATTCAGCTCTTTGACCTTCAAGTTCATTCATTTTATCATTTAAGGGGTTTAATTGTTCTTGAAGTGAAGCTAAGTTTTGAGTTTTTTCAACAATTAAATTTTCTTTAGAACTAAATTGATTTGATAAATCACTGATTTGGTTTTGAATTTCAATTTCTGAATTTTTAAGTGAAGACAATTCATTTTCTAAACGAGATATTTCAGTTGTTAAATTTTGACTTTCCTCTTTAGTTAAATTTAACTCATTAGATAAATCAGAAATTTTACTTTCAAGTGTTTGTAATTTAATATTATTCTGGCCTAATAATCCTTTCAATTCACCCTCAACGTATTCTCTTTGTGATGAATTAAGATTTAAGGATTCTTCATAATATGCGTTAATATATTCATAATCATCTACCCAATCATATTTTTTTGATCTTACTATTGCGGCAGCCTTAACATTAGTCATTTCCCAATAAGGTCCTGTCATGTATTCACTTACAGGTGCCTCACCTATTTCTGCAATAGCATTTCTTGCTGCTTCTAATGCTTCTGATTCATTGTTATTCCCTAATGTTATATCAATTAATCTTGCTCTTAAAGTAGCAGGATCAAGTCCTGCAAGATTTTCTGCACTATCTGCAAAAGTTGGAACATCTTTTAATATCTTTGTAACTTTTTCTTTAACAGATTTAAGCTCAGGATTTTCTTGAGAAATAATTTCATTATATTTTGATTTAGCTGACTCTACAGCAGCATAAAGATTTTCTCTTGCTTGTCTTTCTGCATCCCATTCAATATCCTTAGCTTCAAAAAAAAGCTCATTTTTTTTTGTTTGAAGATCTAAAGCTTTGTTTAAACTATACCCCTGCCAATTAACTGATCTCCAGTCCTTATTCATGTATTCATCATATGCTTGCTGGGCTTTTTCATAAGCTTCAAACTTCGCTTCCAAATTTTGGCCTGCTAGTAATTTATTTGTTTCCTCAACAAGAAAACTATGTTCTCTCATACCTTCCCAGGTAGCAGCTGATTTAATGGTTAATAGATTTAAAGCAGCTAACGGTTGGATATCTTTTACTTGTTCATTTATTTTTTTATCCCATGCTGAATTAATTTCATTAATCTGCATCGAAGCAAGAGCTGCAGCTTGTATTGCTTTATCCTCTTCAATCATCACATTTAGTTCAGCGTTGGATGGAATATCAACAGTCCATTCTGGATTTTTAGAAAGTTTTTTTGCTACTTCGTTATAAAGTTCTCTTTGTCGTCCCCAATCATCATTATTTATTGCTTTAATACCTTTTTGGATATAATCATCAGAAAATCCTGCATAAGTTGCATATTTTTCTAACTCGAACGCTCTATGTTTTCTCGGATCAGCATCCATAATAACACCCACTTCTCTAATTGAAAATTCCACCTCATCATCAAAATTTTTACTATCAATATTACCTAACGCTGTGTGATATCTTTCAATTGCATCCACTTCTAAGTCAATTGATCTTTCAAAATCTGTTTGAATGAAATCTCTCTCACGAGAAGCTGACTGGAGTTTTTCATTTAAAGAGGATATCTTTGTATCTAAATTTGTATTTTTAAGCTGATCAAGCTCTAATGTTTTTTTAGATAAAATATTTTGATTTGCAGAAAGTTGATTGTTTAATTCATTAATATTAGTTTGTAGTTGTGTTTTATTAGCAATTTCATTAGCTAATTCTAAATTTAAGCTTTGTACTTGCTCTTGAAGTGAATTTGATTGTTGTTCTGCAGTTTTTATTTGATCAGTTAGATTACTTAATTGACTATTAAATTGATCTGCCAACTTTTTACTTTCACTGATTTCTTCATCAGATAAAATTGTTGAAGATTGTTTTAAAATCTCCTCATTATATTTGGCTAAGAGATTAGTTTTTTGTGTTTTCAGTTCTGTGATTTGTCCTGATAAAGGATCAATTTTTGTTTGTAATTCTGTAAGTGAAGATCTTTTGTCTAATATTGCTGCAGTATTGGCTTGTAATTTTTGCTCTAAATCACCTACCTTAGTATTTATCTCTTGATCAGTAATTACTTCAGAACCATCTGATGTTAAAACAGAACCTTTATAAGAATTTGCCCATTCCTCTTTGGTCCATGTTTCCATTTTCTTTTTTTCATCTAAATTTAAATCTAATTCTATTGTATCAATCCCAAGACTATTTAAATTTTCGGAAATTGTTATTGTATCAATACCTTTTTGATTAAGATCAATCAAATCAGACATGAAATCTTTTAATTTTTCTTCTTTAGCAGTTTTCATTTGGGCAGTTACTTCATTAACAACATCCATATCCTCTTTGGCAATTACAGAAGTATCAATATTAGACATGTCAGATCCAAATTCTTGTGGAATAATACTCTCGACATCAGTTAAAGATTTTTCTATAAACTCTAAAGTTATTATTGCGTCTTCAGGCTTATTGTTATCGATAGCTTCTTGAACATATTCTGTTGCTTTGTCTATTTCTTTTAATGCTTCGTCAATAATTTTTGATTGTTCTGTTGAAGCTTCAGAAATATTGTTAAACTCTTCTCTTACTTCATCAATTGCATCTGTAAACTCACTCACGTTTTCAATTGAATAGGATTTAGAAAAAGAAAATAATGAAATTATAATTATGATTTTTAAAATTTTATTCAACTGACTCTTCATTTTTCTCCTCATCTATATCATCCTGAAGTTTTTTTTTTAGATTAGCTATTTGTAGCTTATAAGCTTCTAATAATTCTTGTCTTTCTTTTAAATCTTTGTCTAATTTGTCATTTTTAACACCAGTACCGAGATCTAAAAATTCACCTAACAACCAAAATTTTTTAATCGCCTCTTTCGCTGGGGTATCTAAATTCATACCAAGAGCTTCTCGCATACCTTTTCTGCCTTTATTTATCCCAAATAATGATCTTATTTCTTTTTCATCTTTTTTTTTGGTATAAAGTATTTTCCCTTTTGAATAATCATTTGCATTGTATCTTTCAATGGATTTTCTTGCGTACCATAATTTTTGGGCATAGAAAACTTCGTACATAGCCATGGCTTTAATCATTTTACCAGGATTCTTTTGACCAAAACTTTTGCTTGCTGAAAAAGTTTTGTATAAAGCTCTTCCAGCTTTTTGTCCTCTGCATTTAAAACTATTATTACATCCTTTAAATTTTTTTATCATTCCCTCAGTAAAATAAGTGTCGTTAAATTTTATTGGTTGTCCTAATTCCTCAATTTTCTCCGAAGTTATTTCCTCTAAATCATCTTCTTTTTTTAATAAATTAAAATTAGATTTTTTTTTCTTTTGATTTTTTAAAGAAAATGTTTTTTTCTTAACTTTTTTTACTTTTTCAGTTTCGTTTTCTAAGAACTCAATAGCTTTTTCATATTCTACTTTTGATATGCCACCTGCCTCATAAATTTTTTTTAACTCCTTTTTTTTTTGATCAATATTTATAGCATTTGCTGCAAAAGATATTAATGCTGAAAAAATTAGTACTAATATAAATCTCATAACCTAAATATACAAATTTATCATTTCATGTGCAAGTCTGGGCAAATTTGCTAAAATTAGTTAAGATTAATTCTCTAATATTAATTGAATGCTAAATTAAATTTATTAGATTTTATGAGGTATCTTAAATTACCTTGGAATATTTGAGGCCTGAAATTACTCAGTTCAAACTGTTTTAAGTCCTTTGTGTCTACCAATTTCAACACAAAAGCAAGCTGTGCTCTCTTCTAATATATCTCATAATAATCATCTTTTTTATTTGATAAATATAAGGACTTTTTAGTACAGACTTAATTAGACTTTAAAAAAGATTGAATATAACAATAAGAGAAAAAATAAAAATATGAAAATATTAGTAACTGGTGCATTTGGTTATTTGGGTTCTTCTCTTGTTTTGTATTTATTAAAAAAGAATTATAAAGTTGTTGCTTTAGATATAATGAATTTTGGACTACCAAGTATTTTTTATAAAAATAAAAAAAATCTAGAAATTGTTCAGGGTGATATAGGTGATATTGATTTAATAAAGAAATTATTAAAAAAAGTTGACAAATTCATTCATCTTGCTGGGATAGTTGGAGAAGAAGCCTGCAAAAAAAATATTCCACAATCAAAAAAAACTAACTATCTAGATATAAAAAAAATCGTAAAAACACTAAATAATCAAAACTTAAGTCATTTAATTTATGTAAGTACATGTAGTAATTATGGTCTTAATTCAAAAAATAAGTTTTTAAATGAAGATTCAGTATTAAAACCTTTATCAATTTATGCAAAACAAAAGGTTTCAATAGAAAAATACATAATTAAAAATTATAAAAAAAACTATACAATTCTAAGACTTGGAACACTATGTGGTTTAAGCCCAAGGATGAGGTTTGATTTATTAATTAACGAGATATGTAGAAATATAGCCTTAAATCATAATATTGATTTATACTCGCCATCATCATGGAGACCATATTTAACAATAGATGATGCAGTTATTTCTTTAGAAAAAATAATCAAAGCTAATAAAAGACTAACTAAAAATAAGATATTTAATATCGTCGGAGAAAATTTAAAAAAAAGTGATTTAATTGAAAGAGTTTCAAAAGTATTAAAAAAAAGAATTAAATTTAAAGAAAAGAAAGTATCATCAGATATAAGAGATTATAAAGTTTCAGGAAGAAAATTTATTAAAATGTTTGGAAAAATGAAATATGGAAAAATAAATCCAGCAATTATTGAAGTATATAATTCAGTCAAAAATGGATATTTTTATGATTCTTATTCCAAAAAACACACAGCAATAAACGAAAAATGAAAAAAGCTTCAATAATTGGTGTTGGAAAAGTTGGAATATCTTTATGTGCGGCTCTATTAAATTCTAAATTTTCGGTTTTTATTTCGGATAAAGATAAAAATCTTATTAATAAATATAAAAAAAAAGAATTTCCATTCTATGAGCCAGGGATAAAAAGAATAATTAGTCAAAATTTTAAAAAATTAATATTTTGTGATGATTCTAAAGACCTAATAAAAAAAACAGACACTACATTTATAGTTGTTCCAACGAATTCTAATATTTATGGTGGTTTTTCTAATAAACATATTCTTCAAGTTTTTGATAGCATTAAAGAAGAATTAATTAAAAAAAAAAAGTTTCATACATTTGCACTTGTAAGTACAGTAGTGCCAGGATCATCATTACTTCAAATTATTCCCTACATTGAAAAAATTACAAAAAAAAGGATAAATAAATCCTTTGGTTTTTGTTATAACCCCTCTTTTATTGCTCAAGGTGAAATTCTAAAAGGAATAACAAATCCAGTTTTCTCTATAATTGGATATTCTTCTAAAAGAAGTTTGAAAGCTATAAAAGATATTAATAAATCAATTATTATAAATAATTCTAAAATTCTAGGCATGTCACTAACTGAAGCAGAAATTACTAAACTAGCTTCAAATACATACGAAACTATGAGATTAAGTTTTATAAATATGATAGCTCAAATTTCTAACGAGATTGGTGATACAAATGTTGATAATATAACCAACGCACTAACTTTTAGATTTAAGAAAAAATTTTTTAAAGCAGCTGCCCCATATGGAGGGCCTTGTTGGCCTCGAGATAACATTGCGCTTTCAAGTCTAATTAATCAAATTAATTTAAAAGATAGTATTCCAAATGCTATAGGTACTTTTAATAATCATCATTCAGAATATTTAAAAAGTTTGTTAAAAAATCTGCTTAAAAAGAAAAAGTTAAAATTAGGAATATTAGGACTTGCGTATAAAGTTGGAACTCCATTAATTACAAATTCTTTCTCTATAAATTTAATAAAATCAATTTTGCCTCATGCAAAAAATATAATTGGCTATGATCCCTTAGTAAGTAAAGACATAGAAAAAATAATTAAAAGTAAAAAATTCAAACACACTAACAATATTAAAGCAATTAAAATGTGCGATGTAATAATAATTGTACAGCCATTTACAAATATTAATTATAAAATTTTTTCAAAAAAAATTATTGTTGATTTATGGAGAGTAGTTAAAAATAAAGATATAATAAAATCAACAAAATATATAAATTTTGGAAACTCAAAAAATAAAGAGATTTCAAAACAATTAAGTAACAAAGTTAAAAAAATAATTATTTAAAATGAAGTTGCACCTTGGTTGTGGTAAAAGATATATACCTGGTTTTATTCATGTAGATTTAGCTAATTTTAAACATATTGACTATAAAAGAAATGTAAAAAATCTTTCATGCTTTAAGAACAATAGCGCTGATTTAATCTATGCGTGTCAAGTCCTGGAGTATTTTGACGTTGACGAAATAAATGTGGTACTAAAAGAATGGCGAAGAGTTCTTAAGAAAGATGGTATTTTGAGATTATCTGTTCCAAATTTTAAAATTATTAGCTTATTGTACCAAAATAAAAAATTAAAATTAGATAAACTTTTAGGAACTATATATGGAAAATGGCCATTGGGCAAAAAAAGTATTTATCATAAAATAATTTTTGATTTTGACTATTTAAAAAAAATATTAATTAAAAACAAATTTAGAAAAATTAAAAACTGGGATTGGAGGCAAACAGAACATAGTAATGTAGACGATTATTCACAAGCATATTACCCTCATATGGATAAAGCTAAAGGAATTTTGTTTAATCTAAATGTAGAATGCAAAAAATGATAATCAGCTTCCGTAAATTAATTCTATACTTTTTATTTCGTATTTTGAATTAGAGTCTCCAGCATTCCTGATCATTAAAGGAATTTTAATTGATGATGGTTCTTTTAATGGAAAGACTGTTTCTAATAAAATTTGATTATTTGTTCTGTTATAGATAATTTCATTTAAAAGTTTATTATCAAAAATTTGTGAAATACCAATTGATCCAGAGAAAATTTCGAAAGTGATCTTAATTGAATAAAAATTTTTCAAATTAATCAATTTTTGAAAATATTTATTTAAATAAAATTTCAATAAAATCGTCTTTTGAATAGTGAGTAATTCTCTATAACCCCATGGATTTGAATCGTTGCCTAAAATTTTTTTGCTTACATAATTTAGTTTTTTAACTACTTTATATTTTTTAGGATTATCTGAAAAAAAAATATTATCGTTATGGAAATAATAATTTTGATTAATTTCTATAAAATTCTTTAATCTTGTATTTTTCAATTGATATTTATTTGACATTTGTAAAAATTTACAAATTATATTTTTGTCGGTTTTAATTGCCTTTAAACTTTCTGCTGCCCACATACAAATTTCAGCTCTACAAGTATTTGGATCAAGTTCCTTAAAAGCTGGATTATTCTTATTTTTTATATAAAAATTATTAAAATATTCGATCTTATCTAATGTCATCTGATCAAAAAATCTAAAATTTTTACTCATAGAAATTTCATCTTCAATAGCTTCAACAATTGGATCATTCATCCACATAAATTTATTTTCGCTGTGTTTTAAAAAAACTCTTGCCCAAAATTCATAATCAGGAACTGTTTTTTGTGAAATGTTGTAATATAAATCATCACTTAAAATATTCTTGTTAAAAAAAACAGTTGCAATTGCTGGAACTTTTCTTGATTTAATATGATTATGAAAATTCATGTTTTCATTTTTGTGATTATACAAAAATATGCCCTCTTTACTTATCATATTACAAGATCCTGATATCAGAGCTTTTTCTGGATACTTTGAATACCAATCATTAACTTTTAATAGAGTTTCATCAAAATATCTCTCATCTGTAGATAGTAAACCGATTATGTCTCCTGTGGTTTTTGAAAGTCCTTTGTTGAAACCGTCAGAAATACCATCATCAGGCTCAGAAAATATCTTTATATTTAAAAATTTGTTTTGATCTCTCAAATACTCAATTGTTTTATCTTTTGATAAACAATCAATTACAATCACTTCAAAATTTTTATATATCTGTTTTTTTAATGACTCAATAGTTCCTACAATATATGGATAGGAATTTTTTGAGGCTATAACTATAGAAAATTTATAATTTTTCATGATTATTAAAATTTATTTCATTATTAAATAAATTTTTCTTTTTTTAAGAATAAAATATGGTTTATCTTTTCCTCTAAAGGTAAGAGCACGAATCTTATTATATAATTCTTTTTCATTGAGCTTAATATTAATCTTGTGATTAATTTTAGTTCTTTTATAAAATTTTCCAATTTTACTTTGCTTTTTTGCACTAACTTTATTTTTTGTTTCTAAAATAGATCTTATGTTTCTTTTAAAAAGTGGGTACAATTCATTTATAGACCGATTATAAAGAGTAAAAGCTGTATCGTTTTTCAGAATAGGTATATTGGTTAAATCTATAATTGGACCATTATCAACTTTCGATACTACATAATGAAGTGTTACTCCAAAATTATGATTATTAGATTTAGATAAGTTGTTGATTGCATGATAAACAGAATATGACCCCTTGTACATAGGAAGGGGTCCTAAATGTAAATTAACAATTCCCTTTCTTGGAATACTTAATAATTTATTACTGAAAATCTTATCGTATAAGTAACTAATGCCTAAATCAAATCTTATATTTTGAACTTGGCTAAGATTTAAAATTTTAATATTTTTATTTTTGGCATATTGAATAGTTTCATTTAATTTATTACTTTTTTTTTCATAAAAATTTGGACAAAGACAAATTATTTTAATTTTTTTAAAATTTTCATATAAATATTTCAAACATTTTTTACTTTTTTTTCCTGTACCAAAAAAAATTATTTTTTGTTTTATCACATTATTTAATTAAGAAAGATTTTTTAAAATTTTATTTGTTAAATTTGCAGTATATATTATTGATTTTTTTTTCATAGCGATACCAAAAGGTAAGTAAACTGCCCTTGAAGCCCAAAGTTCACCTCCTGGAAATTTTAATCTATTATATTTTTTCTTATAGAAATTTAATTTTGAATACAAATTATATTGATTAGTTGCTAATATTTTTTTACTCCTTAAGAACTTAATAATTTTATTTTTTTCTTTTGCTAATATAACATTTTGAAATGAATAATCATTATCAAGAGTTTTAATTAATCTATCATTCAGTAATCTATTTAATAATTTAAAATTTTTTCTTCTGATTTTATGGCTGAGATTTATTCTAGATAATTGTGAAAGACCAAATGATGCATTAAGATCTGATAGTCTTAGATTTGAACCTATTGAATTAATATTATTTTTTTTTCTCCAGTTTTTATCTCCTTGATCAATCAAACCCATAACTCTGTCTCTTATTCTGCGAGAGTTTGTCATAATTGCACCACCTTGACCTGTGGTTACTATTTTAGGTACACTAAAACTTGTAATCGAGATATCTCCTTGGCTACATCCAATTTTTTTTTTAATTTTTCTTCCAAGACACCAAGCTCCATCGTGAATCAATAAAATTTTCTTTTTTTTACATATGCTTACTACTCTGTTTAGATCTTCCCCAATATTACCTAAAAAGCTTATAAAACAAACAGCTTTCGTTTTTTTGGAAATTAATTTTTCTAATTTTCTTGCATCCATTGAACCATTTTCTGGATTGATATCACATAATTTAATATCTAGACCAATCGTAGCAAAAGCATTTATTACTGAAAAAACTCCATAACAAGGAATAATAATTTCATCATTTTTTTTTAACCCAATCGCCAAAGCGGCAATTGTCAATGCTACTGTGCCACTTGATAATGTAATTGCAAACTTTCTATTTGTAATTTTTGCTAATTTTTTTGAAAATTCCTCATTTGTTTTTCCTGGTCCAAAAAAGTTTGATTTTAATTGATCTGTAACATATCTAATATCTGCTGATGTTATTTTAGGTTCAGATAAGGGTATCATTTTATAAAAAGCCTTTTACCATTATATATATTAAATTCAAAAAAGTTATGTTAATTAATTTATTAATTTGTTTAAATGAAAAGTTTATTGAGTGAAATTTTTTTTGGTAAAAAATATAGGATATTCATTCTATTTTCATTAATTTTAATAATTTTAAAAAATTATTTTTACCCAGTTTGGTGGATTCAGATAGGTTTAGGTGAAATTGATAAATGGTTCTATTTTGGAACGGCACTAAATTTAGAATATTTTAGTGAACATTTTCAGGACACATATTATTTAAGAAGATGGGCAACTATAATTCCAATTTTTTTATTACAATTATTTGTAGACGCAAATTTAACTTTTTTAATTTTATTTCATTTAACAATGTTTTTTTCGGTCATTTTCTTATTAAAAATAACAAATTTAATCTTAAATGAAAACTTGAGTGGTTATTTGTTATGTTTTTTTTTATTTTTGTTTAGCAAATATGTAACTCAACAAATGGTATCAATGCATTCAAGCTACATTGCGATACCATTGTATTTATTAGTTTTAAAAAATATGATTGAAAATTTTCAGTCAAAAATTTTAGATTTTAACAAAATTTTTTTAAATTTTTTTCTTTTAGGTATAATTTTTATAAGTTGGCAAGGTCACATTTATGCGGCGCTCTTCATTTATACAAGTTATATAATTTACTTGATAAAGTTATCGCAACTTAAAAACAAATTTATGAAATTAAATTTAGAAGTTATTAAAGCGATAATAATAATACTAATAATAGACTTCATAATGGGTAAATTTATCGGGTACGATACAAATATAATCTTATATACCCTCCTAAAGACAGCAGGGCTTTTAATCCATGATGTTTGGGGTCAAAGAGAGTACTTTAAAATATATCTTCCAATGGGAACACTATTTTTTGTTGTAATGGTTATTTTTTTCAATTTAATTTCAATGAAAAACAATAATACTCAATTAAAAAATAATATTGAAAATTATACTATAATTATAACTTCATTATTATTAGTATTCTATTTACCCCAAATTATTAGTTATAATAAATTTATGCTTGGAGGCGACCTTTTATATGGTGGTCATTCATTTATACTACCATTTATAACTATTATTATTTTTTCAACTACACTAATTATTAATTTAACATTCTCACAAAAAGTTTATGTATATTTAGTTACTATAATTATTTCTTTATTAGTAATAATTTTAATGAAATTTAATAATTATGAGAATGCAAAAAATATATATAATTTAATAGGTGTTTTAGCGATATTAATTTTTTTAAATAATTTATTTAAGAATAATTTAAAAATAAGAAAGCTCCTTAGTTTAATAAGTTATTGTTTAATTGTCTACATGATTGTTCTTTCCTCATTTCTTTGGTACATCGGACAAATAAATAACCCAATTCTTAAATTTGATAAAACTAAAATATTGAGTCAACTTTCAAAAGAAATAAAAGATATAACTCAATATGATGATAAGTATAGAATTTGGATTTTAGATGAAAAAAAAGATTTCATATTTAGTGGCAACAATAATAATATATTGATTGATACTATGTATAGTGATTATTCAAGGTTTTATAAACCCTATGACATATGTGGACAAATTTCTTGGTTTAAATTATTTGGAAATTCCATAATTTATGCTCGGGGTTTTTCTAGTTCAAAAGATGCTAAAGAAAAAATTTTCAAAATAGTACAAAACTGTGAGTTAGATAAAAAAAATATAGAGGAGATAAATTTAAAATTCAATAATGCATATTCATTTAAATTAAATTTTAATAACTAGATTAAACTTCAATTTTTCTATATTTAAAAAAATGAAATTTATATTAACCTATAAAGGATATATTTATGATTTATAAAGGGTTGTGGCTATTTGGATTGTCGGGCTCTGGTAAAACTTATCTATCTAAAAAAATTTCAAAAAAAATAAAAAACCCATTTATTATTGATGGTGATGAAGTTCGAAGATTTATTAGTTTTGATCTTGGATACAGCAAATCTGATAGAATCAAATCAAATAAGAGAAAACTTGGATTGGCTAAAATTGCAATCAAAAATGGATATTATCCAATTATTTCAAGTGTTTTTCTAGACTTAAATCATTTTCTAAAAGCAAAAAAGAACAAAATCAGAGTTGTTAATGTTCTGGGTTCAAAAAATAAAATTAATCGAAAATTAGCAAATAAAAAAAATATTGTTGGAATACATATTAAACAACCAAAATTTAAATGTGAAACTTTTGAAAACTTTTCTAAAAATATCTTTAGTATTTAATTTTATTGAAAAATTATTCATTAGGAATTAATGCTAATAGGATGAAACAGAAAAACATAAAAACAAATTGGGACTACACTACATTAGCTAAACACTATGATCTAAGAGCAGACTATTCAAAAAAACTAATTAAAAAAATTTTAAAAAAGATTAAATGCAAAGAAAATTACCCCGTAGCTGATATTGGAGCAGGCACTGGGAAATTAACAAAATTACTCTGTGAAAATAAGATGATTGTAAATTCTATTGAGCCAAATAGTTACATGAGATTTTATGGAGAAAAAAATACAAAAAAATTTTCAAATGTTAATTGGTCAAGCGGCACAGGTGAAAATACTACATTAAAATCTAATAGTGTTTACTGTACTTTTTTTGGGTCATCTTTTAATACTGTTAATTATAAAAAAGCCTTTACAGAAATTCGAAGAATATTAATAAAAAAAGGTTACTTTTGTTGTATGTGGAATCACAGAAACTTAAACAACGTACATCAAAGAGCAATAGAGAAAATTATAAAATCTCATTTACCAAATTATAATTACGGAGATAGGAGATTTGATTATAGAACCATAATAAAAAAAGAAAAGTCATTTAAAAATGTTGAAAAAATAACACAAAGTTTTTCTATTAAAATTGATAAAAAAGATTTTATAAAAGCTTGGAATTCACACGGAACGTTAAAAAGAAACTGTCAAAATAATAGTCACTTTAAACAAATTATTAAATCTATAACAAATTACGTAAATTTTTTGAAAACTGATTTTGTTGAGGTGCCTTATGATAATGTAGCTTATCTAGCTCAGTTAAGATAGCTATGTTGATTAAACATTTTTTTTAAATAATTCAAATCTGAAATATTATCTACCTCATACCAATAATTTTTACAGTCAAAATATTTATAATTAGTTATATTAAATTTTATTGATTCGTTTAAAAAGTGTGTCATGCTAATTTTTTTATTTTTTAATCTTTTATAAAAATTTTCAAGTTTACTAAAAGTTTTATATTCAATTTTTATAATTCCCATAAACTGGTATTTTGGTAATTTTTTTCCAATTTTATGTCCAATTTTTTTAATTTTTCCTTTTGAAACAACACAATTTTCAGCATCTTCTTTTATTTTCTTTAAAGACAAATACCTCTGTTTCCATGAATTCAACCAATTGGAATTTAATGCAATTATATTACCTTTTAATTTTCTAATTTTTTTTATAATCACTTGGTCAAAATAGATATCACTATACACAATAATTAAATCTTTTTTTTTTAATTTTTTTTTACATAGCATTAGAGACTCTGTCATATTTGTACTAAGAAAATTTTTGTTTTTGACAAAAATCACACTTTTATCTGAAAGATGTTTTGTGATTAAATTTGATTTATAGCCTATTGATATTATTTTATTATCGTTATTATTAAAGTTTTCAACAATAAAATCTAGCAGAGTTTTTTTATTTTTAATTTCTGTCAGACACTTAGGTTTTTTTTTGGTTAAAATATTTAATCTCGAGCCTCTCCCTGATGCTAATACTATAAAGTTCATATATATTTTTTGATAAATTTGATATCAAAATTTTTTATTCGATTATATCTTTCGGGATGCCACATTATTCCAAGAATTTTTTTTTTTTCATGACGAAAAGCCTCGATAGAACCATCTTTTGTATATGCAATCACATTTAATTTTTTTCCTAATTTTACAATTGAGTAGTCATGATAGCTATTTACGTTTAGAGTTTTTGAGGATTTGTTAAAATAGATTTTGTGTTTTTTTTTAGTATGGTTCTTTTTTTTTATTATTTTTGATTTAAAAAAATTTGCAATATATTGAGCTCCATAACAAATCCCTATAAAAGGAATATCTTTTTTTAAAGAATAGCTGAAATAATAGTCATCTAATTTTTTTCTCAGTTTATTAGACTTTGTATTTTTTATTGTTAAAATATCATTGCTACCAATAGATATAACATAATCCAATTTATTTTTTTTTTCGACTCCAGTTAAAATTTTTAGGTGATGTTTTGGAAAACATTTTTCGATAAAAATTATCAGCTTATAATCAACTGTTAAATGATTTGAGTTTCTATGTTCTATAATCGAAGGTATTAAACCGATTGTTTTCATTATAAACTATTCAATATTCTTTTTTTACAATTAAGGTACAACCTATTTTTCTTCAATAATTGTTGAAACTTTTTTTCACCTATACCTATTGCAGCAGGTACGGAAAATTCATTGCACCTAATACTCATATGCGAATTTGGACCACCAAATGCTGTTATTAGACCTTTAATTCTACAACTAAAAATAAAATCATATCCTGGATCAGCATTTTCGATACATATTATTTTATCATTTAAATTTAAATTTTTTTTCATTCTATTTAAATTGATAAATTCCGATAAAACTTCTTTATCAGTTATAAATGTAGGTGATGCCTGTTTTTCATGATAAATGTATAAATCATTTTTATCTAATATTACATTCGGTAAATTAAAATTTTGGTTAAATACATACATATCTCTGTTTCTATTTATATTATTTTTCAAGTCTTTTACTATAACTTCATGATCAAACTGTTCATATAATTCTAAAATTTTATAAATATCTAAATATTGCAAATCACTCTCTTTTAATTTTATTCCTCTAGCTAAAATTTTTAGCTGATTAAAAATCTCATTTATTATTTCAGTAAAAAAAAATTTTGATTTTTCACGTTGATATATTGAATTTTCAATAAAATTAATAATTAATTTTGCATCAATATTTTCAAACTTTTTTTTGTTTAAGTGATAATTAATTTTATTTATTTGCTTTGTTGTAAATTTAAATTTTTTTGGTCTTTTAACTAAATTCTGGGAATTTCGAAAGTAATTCTTAAAATTGTCATTATAACATTGATTAGAAATTTCATAAGTATTCGGTCTTAAATGACCGTATTTTTTTAAAAATAAAAACTTCGATTTAGATAAATCTTTACTCATTTCAAACGATACAGATTTGATAGTTTCCAGAAATATTTTTTTTTCATCATTTGATATAATTTTCAAACTCACAAAAGAATTGAGAAACTCGATTGCTATAAATGCCATCCTTGCTAAGTTTGCAAAAGGTAAAGTACCGTAGTTTTTGCATATATTATGTAAAAGATATATTTTATTAATTATAGAGTTTTGGGTACTTTTTATTTTTTTGAATAACAATTTACCATGATTATATTTTTTTATATTTTCATCTAATCTCAAAATTAAAGAAATTGTTAACTCTTTATATTTTTTTATAACAATATTTAACTCTTTTTTTGTAAGAGAAGATTTTTGAATAATTTTTTCATATTTTTTAGTATCTAACGAAATACAATTTAATACCAACTCACTTTCTATTTTATCGTAATAGAAATATGGTTTCTGTTTAAATTTTTTCAAATAAAATTTTAATAATTTTTTTTGTACTTCATTTGACAGATCTGGAATTAAAAATGAATTTATATCTGTTTTTAGATCAATATAAGGCGTTCCTAAAAATGAGTATAATAAAGGCATTTTTGTTATATCTTTATAGCCTAAACTCACTCTACTCTCTGACCAGATTTCATCTGTTATTAAACTTTTATAAAGAGAAAGGGCTAATGGCTTTGGTTTTAGTCCAATTATTTCTGCTGGGTTCCAATCGGTCATAGTTGAAAAAAATCTTTTTTTTCCGATTAGGTGAGAATTTTCACAGGTCATTTTTAAAATCTTTTTTTCAAGATCTCGTAATGATTTTTTAAAATTTATTTTACTATTAGAGTATATTTTTAGTTTTCTAACCTGCAAAATATAAATTTTTTTTTGGTAAATTATAAATTCTATGTCTAAAAAATTATTTGAAAACTTTTTCTCTAATTTTTTAATAATATTGTTAAAATTTTTAATTTTCTTATCAATCTTAATTTTTGATTTTGGGATATCTTTAAAAAAATATATAATTTGACCATTAGATTTTCCAGAGGTTATTAAGTCGGTAGAATTAGATTCATTAAAATTTATTGTTCTGAATGGCGATCCGTTCTTAGGATCAGCTGTAAAGATAACACCAACACTTTCAGCATTTTGAATATATTCTTGAACTAAAATGAATTGATTTTTTTTATGGGGACCATAACTTTTGAAAACCTTTTCAATACTATTTTTAATCTTAGTAAAATTTGTCGTCTTTATATTTGGTAAAGATAAATATTTTCCAGCATTGCTATATTCACCATCCTCATTAAAAGAGGCCGATCTAATAATTATTTTTTTTTTTAATTTTTTTTGTATATTTTTTACTACTAAATTTTGATTATTTTTATAATCTTGAAAACTAAAATATAAAAATTTTGGAACATTGCATATTAATTTTGCCTTCTCTAAATTAATTATTTTAGTTGGAAGTTTCAAATTAAATTATTTTCCTGATTAAGTAGTTAGGCCGATTCTTAGACTCTACATGAAGTTTATGCACATAATAAGAAATGATTATTAAAAATAATGATTGAATATTTAATATTGAGAAAATACTTACCATTATTCCAGCCCATCCAAAGACTTGAATATAATCAAAAAATGATAAGTATAATATGTAGAAAATAGCAAAAAAACTAAAAAGAAAAATAATAAAATTAAAAAATATAAAATATTTAATTATAATATTTGAATAGTTTATTATTAAATTCAGCGCTAAAATTATTTTTTTTACAAAAGTATAACTAGACTTACCATATCCTCTTGCCTCTCTTGGAAACCTAATAGTACCAAATTTACAGCCCATTAAAAGCAATACTCCACTAAGCAATTTGTCTTGTTCTTTGAATTTTAAAATTTCATTTTTGATTTTTTCAGAAAAAATCATAAAATTTCCAATTTTATTATTAAATTTTTTTTTTGACAAAATCGAAATTGTCTTCCAAAAAATGTTAGAACAAATTCTTTGAAAAAAATTCTCGTGTCTTTTTTCAAATTCTATTGCAACTACATCGTTTTTTTTTTTAATAATTTCAGAATATAAATTGCATATGTATTTTGGATTATCTTGTAAATCACAATCCATAACTACATTATATCTTGAATTTGAATGCTCAAGACCTGCAATAATGGCATTATGCTGACCAAAATTACTCATAAGATTAATACCTTTAATATTTTTGTTAATCGAATTTTGTTCACAAATTTTCGACCAACTGTTGTCTTTACTTCCATCATCAACAAATATTATTTCATATTTTTTTTTAATTTTGTTGCAAGCTTTTATGATTATTTGAGTTATCTTAGATATAGTTTTTTCATTATTGAAAACTGGTAATATTATAGCTATATCTTTTTTTTTATTTTTCATATCCAATCCTTTGTTTCAAAGTTAACATATTTGGAAAGTTTTTTAATATCTTTAAATAGAATTTTATTTAGATAAATTCTAGAATTATTATCCATATTCATTTTGTCAAAAGATATATTTTTTTTAATATCATTAAATTTTTTACTATTAAGTCTTTTTTCTCTTATTTGTTCAATAATTTTATAAAATTTTTCATTATATTTTTTTCTTAATTTTTTCTGCACTTTTAAATATTTTACATTTGGGCTCGTAAATGTAGGAGGTCTACGAAATTTAAAATTTTTAGAAACATTTAAAAATTCACAAATTTTATTTAATTCTTTTTTCGTATTGTTATTCAAATCTTCTGATTTTATTAACAATATTTTTTTTTTCCCAAATAGTCTGATAAATGCTTTAATACTATCCGCATAAAGACTTCTTTGAATATAGTTGTTGGGAGCAACTTCACTCCAAAATTTATTCTTGTATTTATATTTTTTTTTCAAAGAGTTAAGAAATTTATAAGTTTCTAAGCCCTCTAAGCATGTAAATCTATAATTTGCCCACGCTCTTTCAATTGGATTACGAAGAGTTGCTATAATTTTAATTTTTGGAAAATGTTTGTAAAGTCTTTTTGGAGCTAATTTGCTTGTTAAAAGTAAAGAAGATCTTTCTCCTATTGCTTTCTCATCTTTAACGTCCGAAAACCATTCATCTAGATAAGAACTTATTCCTTTTTTATATTTATGTGTATAATGAAAAAAATTAGGTTCTGGTCTTTTAATTTTCGGAAGATAAATTTCTTTATGATAAGCTAAAATAGAGGATAAAAAAGATGTTCCACCTGCACAAGATCCAATAATTATAAAATTAGGTTTTTTTTTTTGCGATACCAATTAAAGAACCCCCAAATCGAAAATTAATACCAATTTTAGACAAAAAATATTCAAAATTTAAAATTTTTTTTAAAACACCATTTAAAAAATTACTTATTTTTAATTCATCCATTATATCAAATTCTTCTTTTTTTTTAAATTTGTTTAAAAATCTTGAAACGTACATTGCTGGTAATAAAAGTGAATTAAATGAATTTATGTAGATAATTTCAAAATTATTTTCTTTTAACTTTTGTAATAAGTATTTTCTTGAATATCTTCTTTTATGAAACCCTAAGTCATCATATATACTCCATAAAAATTGATGTTGTGGGACTGAAAATATAAACTTTCCATTTTTTTTTAAACTATTATTGATTTCTTTTAGTACAATATCTTCTTCAGATATATGTTCGATAACATCAAATGCACCAATTATATCATATTTATTTTTACTCTGAATTTTCCTCGCGTCTAAACTAATAAGAGAAACGTTATTTAAATTTTTAAGTCTTTCTTTTGCTTCATTTAAGCCTGACAATAAATATTCTGAGGCATATATCTTTTTATCAGGAAATTTTTTTGCAATCATTTTAGTTACATACCCCGTGCCACAACCAATTTCTAAAAAATTATCAAATTGGCTTTTTACATATTTATCTAAAATGTGTTCTATCCTTTTATTTCTAGAGATAAACCAAAAGTTATTATCTTCTAATTTTATTAACTCTTTATGAAAATTTTCATCATACATTAAATTTTGTGTCATAAGATCAAATTTAATTTAACTTAATTTATATCGATTTAAAACTTAAAAAATTTTATTTGTTTTAAGATATAAAAATTATCATAATCAAAGTACTATACAAATTTTTAGTTTATCTTTTACAAAATAAAAGAATTTCATTACATATTCTATTTATATCTTTTTTTTTTATTCGATGATGAAGGGGGAGTCTTAATAATCTATTTGAAATCCAATCAGTGTTTTTCATACTGAATTTAGCAATTCCATTTTGTTTTCCATACTTTGATTTATGCAGAGGTATGTAGTGAAATAATGCTGAAATTTTTTTACTTTTAAGATAACTTATTAAATCATCTCTTTTTTTTTTTAAAATCAGAATATAATAAATATGATAGTTAGTTTTTGAATGTCTCGGTATTTGCGGTCTTAAAAGAAAACCTTTTTTTTCAAGAATTTCAAATTTTTTATTATAGTAATTATATATTCTTTTTCTCTGATTAGTTATCTCTTTTGCTTTAACCAATTGTGTATACAAATATGCAGCGCTTATTTCATTTAAAGCAAATGAAGAGCCAAGATCAATCCATGTGTATTTTTTTATTAAATTATTTCTGTGAAGATATCTATTAGTTCCTTTCTCAAGTAATATGTTTGCTCTTTTCACAAATCGTTCATTATTAACTAATAACGCCCCACCTTGACCACAATGAATATTTTTAGTTTCGTGAAAAGAAATAGTGGCAATATCTCCTATAGAGCCTAATTTTTTATTTTTGTATGTTGATAAAATTGATTGGGCAGCATCCTCTATAACAAATAAATTATGTTTTTTTGCAATTTTTAAAATTTTATCCAAATCGCAACTAAAACCTGAATAATGAACTACTAATATTGCCTTGGTTCTTTTTGTTATTGCTGCCTCAACCTTGTTTGGATCTATGTTGCAATTATTTGAGCCCGTATCTACAAAAACAGGCTTTCCACCTCTAAGCACAAAAGCATTTGCTGAAGATACAAAAGCGTATGAGGGCATAATAATCTCATCACCTTTTTTAATATTTAACAATAAAGCAGTCATCTCAAGGGCCGCAGTACAAGAATGAACAAGAAAAACATTTTTACAATTTAAGTTTAGCGATAGCCAGTTTTTACATTTTTCAGTAAAATAACCTAATGAAGAAAAATGGGATTTTTGTTTTAAGATTGATAAATTTTTTTTAAATTCATTTTCAAAAAAAAAAGGCTTATTAAATGTTATTCTCTTATTTTTCATCAAAGTAAACCAGAAATTTTTTTTCCTTGTCTATTTTCAACAACTTTTACAAATTCAGAGCATTGATATAAATTATTAAAACTTCCAAGATCAAACCAAGTAATTCCTTGACCTAAATTTATGTAGTCTAGTTTATCATTTTTTAATAATCTGTTATTGAAACTTGTTATTTCTAGTTCACCTCTTCTAGATCTTTTGAGTTTATGCAAATTGTTTATATGGCTGGTGGAATAAACGTAGAGTCCTGTAACAGCCAAATTACTTTTGGAATTAGAGGGCTTTTCAATTATTTTTTTTAATTTTTTTCTTTTATCCAAGTATGCAATACCAAAGTTCTTAACATTTTTAACTGGTGATAAAAATACAAAAGATTTGTTTTTTTTTGAAATTGTTTTTTTCAATAATCTTGGAAATTCTCTTCCATAAAAAAAATTGTCACCCAAAATCAATACAACTTTTTTACAACCATTTATGAACTTTGCTCCTATTAGTAAACTTTCAGCTATTCCTCCACCTATTTTTTTTTGGAACTCAAAACTAAATTTGATTTTATATTTTTTAGCTATTGGTTTGAGTAATTTTTTGTAAATGTTTAAATCATGCTTATTACATATAATTAAAATTTCTCTTATATTTGAGTAAATTAAAGATGACAGGGAGTAATAAACCATGGGCTTATTATAAACAGGTAATAAGTGTTTAGATATATATTCTGTCATTGGTTTTAATCTAATTCCTCTACCTCCAAGCATAATAATACCTCTTGTCTTCATCCAATTCTTCTTGTGAAATCTTTTTTATTAAACGAATTAAAATAATTTTTATTCTCTACATACCAATTAAAAGTATATTCAAGACCCTCCAATAATTTTACTTTTGGTTTCCATTTAATCTTTTTTTTAATTTTTGAGCTATTAACTGAATATCTAAAATCATGTCCAGGTCTATCTTTTATAAATTGGATTTTGACATTTTGTCCTAAAACTTTATTTTTTTTTGCAATACTCATTAATAATTTACAAATTGCTAAATTTGAAATTATTTTTCCTGAACCAATATTATATGACTCACCAATTATTCCATTTTTATAAACTGCAAATAATGCTTCACAATTATCTGAAACAAAAATCCATTCTCTTTTGTTTTTGCCTTTTCCATAAATAGGTAATCTTTTATTATTTAAGATATTATATATAATTTTTGGGATAAGTTTCTCGGGATGTTGATTCGGACCATAATTATTTGTAGGATTTACGATTAGCGCTTTTAATTTAAATGTTTTAATATAAGAACTTACTAAATGATTTGCAGCAGCTTTAGTTGCTGCATAAGGAGAACTAGGTTTCACTTGAAAATTTTCTTTAACACTTCCTTTTAATATATCGCCGTAAATTTCATCTGTTGAAACATGAATTAATTTGTAATTTTTGTTTATTTTAGAATAATCTCTTAGCGCTTCTAAAAGATTATATGTACCCAAAATATTACTATTGATAAAACTAACTTGATTTTCGATAGATCTATCAACATGAGTCGATGCAGCTAAATTAAAAATTCCATCCGGTTTGAATTTTTTAAATATCTGTATTAATTTTTTTTTATTATTAATGTCTGCTTTTATAAATTGATAATTTTTATTGTCTTTAAAATTTTTTGTATTGTAACTACTTGATGAATAACTCTTATTATCTATATTTACGACTTTAAATTTTTTTAATAATAATAATCTTATTAAATTACTACCAATAAAGCCTAAACCACCGGTTACTAAAATTTTTTTCATAATAGTTCAATATTTTACTTCAAATAATTTTAAATTTTGATTGATTTTTTTTGTATATTTAAAATCAACTTTAAATTCAAAATTATTTGTTATATTTCTTAGCCTGATCAGAGTATCTGAAATATATTTTGTCGTAAATATTGGTATTAAAAAAAATTTCGAGTTTAACCAATCTTTTTATTAAACTGAATAATTTTTTGGTTTTTGTTAGATATTTTGGTTACAAATTTTTTGAAGTCAGATACTTTATGAAAAACTCTGTTAAATTTAGAATCAGAAAAATGATACCACAAATCCCAAATATTTTTTTCATGTTTTACTTGTACAATAGGGTTAAAATGTTGATCAATATAAGACAGGAAAATAATCTCACTATTTAAACATAATTCCTCAAAACTATTTACTTTTGTGGCAGAAAATTTCTCAGTTAAATAAGGGTCATAGTAATATACTTTTATTTTTAAACTTTCTAAAAATTTCATCATTTTGATTGAATAACTTTCTTCAAAGCATTGCGTATTAGATTTATAGCCAAGGCCTAAAAAACCAAAAGATTTAATCCCATATTGATTTTTAAGAGTGGATATGACTTTATACAAGCTTTCGATCGTTTCATTATTAATTTTTTGAACTTCATCTGAAAAAGAGTTTTGAATATTGTTATCTGAACAAAATTTTTTAAGAGATAAATTATCTCTTGGCAAACATGGGCCTGAGTAAGGGCCACCCGGTAACATAAATTTAGTACCTATTCTTGCATCCAAACCAACTGACTCTAAAACTCTTAGATCACTTATATCATCAAAGTTTTTGCAAATATTTTTTACAAAGTTTGAGTAAGAAATTTTTGTTGTCAAATAAGTATTAACTAATAGTTTTGTAAGTTCTGCTTCTTTAAATTTCAAAAGTCTTATTTTTGGGTTTTTATACAAAGAATTGTAAAATTTTGTAATTTTTTTTGCAGCATATATGCTTGAAGATCCAACCAATAAATAATCAGGCTCTTCAAGATTTCTAATAACCGAACCCAGCGCAACAAAATAAGGATTATATATAAGATAAAAATCATCGTTAGTTTTTAAACCTTTACTTTCTAAAAAAGGTATTATCTCGTTTTCTGTTGACCCAGGTTGAACTGTTGAATTGATATTTATAATATAAGATTTCTTATTTTTTATTATTACATCTGCAACCTCATCTAATATTTCAATTATTACCTCATTTGAAAAAGATCCATCCAACTTAGAGGGGGTAGGAACAGTGATATAAATGATTTCAGCCTCACTAATACAACTACGGATATTATTATGATAAATTAAATCATTATTATTATTGACCAGATTGTTCAAACCTATTTCATGCAAATGTTCACCATGATTTTTTTTTAAATCATCAACAAGTTTTTCATCTTTATCATAACAACTGATTTTTGCACCAGAACTCGACAAAAACTGTGCCATTGGGTAACCAAGTTTTCCAAGGCCAATGACTGATATGTTTCTAAACATATAAAGAGGTTTAATTTAAATTTTTATTATGTAAACCCCATAATTCGTTGGTTTTTAAATAATCTGGATTTTTACTTAATTTGATAGCTATATCTAGAAATTCTTCATTAGTTAAATAAGGTATCTTATTTTTATCTAAATTTTCAAACAATTTTTCTTTAACAGATATCACACCACTTTTTTGATGATTCATATGAAAAATATAATAATTTTTGTCAAAATCATGAAATTTATAGTTTTTAAATCTTGCCTCCCACAAAAAAAGCGAGTCTAAATGCCAAGAATATATTGGCAGCTCACAATAACCTTTAAGTGCAATCCAAGAATTTCTATCTAAAAGAGTAAAATCACCACAAGCATTTGTAAATATTTTTTTTTGGAAAAATTTATAATTTTTAAGAAAAAAAATAATCTTTTTACTAATACTTATAAGGTTTTTGATAGTGATTTTTTGAAATAAATTTTTTTTATTTTTTTGTATTTCAAAAATACTTCTTAAACTTTTAAAAAAATTTTTTAATTGATTTAAAAAGGTAGAATAAACATAATATTTCTCATTTGTTTTAACATCTAAAGAATAGTATTTTCTATCAATAAAATTTGTAAATTGATCAAGGTGACTATCCTCAATATTTCCTGAATAATCATATTCAACACAATGACGATCACATCTATAAATTATTTTTTCTTTTAATTTTTTTTTTGAAATAAATTTAAAAAGTTTTTGATTCATAATTACATCAATATTTGTTGCTAGGATAAACTTACCTACTGCTCTTCTAATACCAACATTTTTAGCAATCATTTGAAAAAATTCTAAACGATCACTATTTGGTAATTTTAAATGATGATCTTGGTTTACAGGTATGATCTTAATTTCTAGATAATCATTTGTAATTAAACTTAATCGATCGGATAAAGTTTTTTTATTAGGTATTTGATTCCACTCTACAAGGATTAATTCTGAATGAATTTGATATTTTTTACAATTTTCAGCTAAACTTTTAATAAATAAATTAGTTCTTTCATCTAATTTATCTCCATGGTTATCGTTTCTACTTGCAGCAACTATTGAGAGGTAAATATTATTCATCTTATTTATTATCTTGTGTATATTATTATAATGAATTTTTTAAAAGAATTTTTTAAGTGCTTTTCTTATTCAGATATATGGATTTTTTATTCACATAAAAATATAGTTTTAAAATATAAAGATACTATTTTAGGACCGTTCTGGAACGTAATTAATAGCATTTTTCTAATTTCAGTATTATCGTTAAGTTACTTTTTATTTTTAAATCCTGATAATTTTAATAATTTTGTTTATAGATTATCTATATCAGTATTTTTATGGTTATTTATTTCAAGTTGTTTAAATGGATTTACATCATTATTAGAAGATAAGAAAAACTTATTGAATGAAAAAAAAATAGATATTAAAAATTTTGTATGTGAAAATATTTACACAAACTTTATTATTTTTTTACATAGCTTCCCTATAATTTTCGTATTATTATTTTTTTCTGATTTTAAATTTCAATTTAGTTTGTTCTTCGCTCTTCTTGGATTACTTATAGTATTAATCAACTTAATTATGATAGGTTATCTAATTACAATCATGTCAGCGATATATAAAGATGTCAAAAAAATTGTAGAAAATCTTGTTTATGCTTTCTTTTTTGCAACTCCAATTATATGGAGTGAAAATATGGTTTCAGCTAAAATTCAAAAAATTCTTATTTTTAATCCTTTTTATCATTTTTTAGTTTTATTTAGAAACCCATTAATGAATGATTTTGATGAAAAGTTTTATCAAAGTTTTTTTATCTCATTGATAATAATGTTAACAATTTTTTTAATTAATCTAAAAATAAATAAACATTTGGAAAATAAAACTATATTGTATTTATGATTATATTAGAAAATGTTAGTTTAAATTATCCCATTTCAAATAAAAACTTATCTTTGAGAAGAAGTATAGTTAATGGTATTTTTGGTTCAAATATTAAAAATAACTATATAGAGGCCTTAAGAAATATAAATCTAAAATTTGATAATGGCATTTACGGACTCTCTGGAGCTAACGGGTCTGGAAAAACCTCATTATTAAAACTGGTTGCAGGGATTTTTCAACCTTCTTCAGGAAAGATTGAAATTTCTGGTTCAATAAGTTCTATGATCGATATCAATTTTGGGTTTAATCCAGAACTTACTGGTGTTGATAATATAGAATTTAGATTAATTATTGAGGGTATAAAAAAAAATCAAAGAAATAATTTATTAGAAAAAATCAAAAATGAAACTGAGCTTGGTGATTATCTTTATTTACCAATAAAAACTTACTCTACGGGAATGAGATTTAGATTAGCTTTTTTTACATCATTACATATCGAGAGTGATATTTTATTATTAGATGAATGGATTGGAGTGGCTGATCAAAATTTAAGAGATAAAGTTGATCAACTAATTTTTGAAAGAATTGCAAAATCAAAAATTACTTTAATTGCTTCACACAATTCAGAAAGGTTGAAAAAAATTTGCAATAAAATTATTTCTTTTGAAAAAGGTGAAATTTCAAAAATATCTTAAATTTTTAAAACATTAGATATTAATCAGAATGTATTTCTTAATTCAATATTTGTTCCATATTCGAGAAATTCACTCATCAAACTATAGTTAGAACTTATGTTGATATCAAAACCACTTAAATTTCTTTTATAATCTAAAGTTGCTTCATTATTATCTAATTTCATAGCATATTCGGTGTCATCTGTTCTTATATAACCAAATCCTAAATATAAAGTATCGCTATGAGAATTATCACTTTGATTTCTTTCATAGATAGACATTATGGAAAAACCATTATCGGTTAATAAATCAAATCCAATATTTGCTCTTAAATTTTTAGAATCTTGATCAATTGATTTTGTATATTCTGTAGTTTCCGATAGATAACGATATGTTGCATCTGAAGACGGACTAAAATCTACTCCAAGTTCTAATCCACCATTTGGTTTAAACGTGAAAGAATTATAATCTAAAATATCACTTATGGTAAAACCAGCAGATATCATTCCAGTTTCAATTGTTTGAGCTTTGTAAACTAAGGCTGCAGGACCATTTTCTCTATATTCGGATAATTCTGTATAGCTTAAATCAACTCTTAAATTAGGAGTAATATTAAAATCCTCTTTTTTATATGTTGTTAAGTAGTTAAGTGAACCAAATATTTGTGCACCATCTCTCTCTCCTGTTCTAGTGCTTCCTCCCCCTTTCCTAATATGATCAGTCTTTAAAGTGCTCACTCCAATGATACCTTCAGTAAATTTTTCATCATTATGAGGAAAAGTTCCATAAACAGATAAACTAAAAGACTCAGTGTCTAAATTAGTCCCAGATGTACCGACATCAACATCATCATTACCAAATCTAAGAGCATAACCATATAATCTATTTTTGCTTATCTTTTTATCCATGCCAAGTGTAATGCCCTTGGTATTAATTTTTTTAGATGATGAAGTAGATGTGTCTCCAGTTCTACCAATACTTACACTACCCTCACTCCAAAATGACCAATCATCTGATAATTTGTCTAGAACTTCATTTGTTTTATTTGATATAGGAATAATGTTAGAAAGCGATGCCATCATTGAATTAGAAAAATTTAATCTAATATTTTGATCACTTAATTGGTCATTAGTTCTATGTCTTCTTAACCAATACATACGGTTAAGAACTGGAGTACTTGCGTGTATAGCAATTTGTTTCGCGGTTGCAGTTTGAGACTCGATTGAGCTTAAAATATCTTTACCCCCATCAGAGGTAGTTATTGGATCATCACAAGCACCATCAACTACGCTCCAATTACAACTTAAGTTAAATTCATGAACTTTATCATTATCATCATCAATGATAAACATTTTACTTCCATCATTACTAAACACAACTTCTCTTGAATCTCCACTAACAGAACTTACAGTATAAGTGCCTTCAAGTGATAAAGTAGAAACATCATAAGGTGTAGTTAATTTAAACTGACTCATCAAATCTTGTGCTTCTGTTCCATCTTTATTCATAAGTGTAATGGTATACATTTTAGTACCATCGTAATTAAAAGTAACTCCATCTATGTGATTTTGAAAAGAAATTAGGTCTTGAGTATTAAGATGAGTAACTGTGGAGCTAAGATCAAATCCTGTGCTTAGTGAATATTCATGAATTTGCACTTGTGAATTATTTCCTACACCAGCAACAACCATTCTGGTACCATCATTATTAAATGCAATTGAATTTGCTCTCTTTTCTTGACCAGAGATAAAATATTCGCCATCAAATGTAGCAGTTGAAACATCAAATGCAGTGCTTAGTGAGTAGTAATCTACTGACTTTCTACCAGCATGGTTAACAATAAACATTTTTGTTCCATCGTTATTGAACACTACTTGTGTTGCTTGTGTATCACCACCTCTACTTACTCCAAAAGTGTTATTTACGATTGCAGTTGAAATGTCATATGGGGTAGTTAATATATGTTCGATAACTGCATCCGATGCTCCAGCATTTACAGTATACATTTTTGTACCATCATTATTAAAGTTAAGTCCCAAATAAAAGGCGTTATCAAGTGATTTGCTTTGCACAAAGGTTGGCTCCGCTATAGCTTTAGAAAAAACCAGAGTCAAAGGAATTAGAAATATAAAAGATCTTAAACAACTCTTTAATTTCATAGTACTAAAAATTACTCTTTTACACTACCAGCTGTTAGACCGCTGACTAAATATTTTTCAAAATAAATGAATATAAATAGTACTGGCAATGTAACTATTACTGAGCCTGCCATTAAGTATTGGCGTGGTGTTTCAGCGTCCCCACTTAGATATTGAATGGCTCGTGATAAAGTAAAGGACTTGGGACTATCTAAAAACATCAATGAAAAAAGGAATTCATTCCAAGCAATCATAAAAACATAGAGTGCAACGGATGCAATAGCTGGCAAACTTAAAGGAATAATAATCTTTAAAATTATACCAAACCAATTTTGACCATCCATGATACCAGCATCTTCAATTTCTTTTGGAATACTTTTAAAATATCCTTGCAGCATGTATATTGCGACTGGCAAAGTAGTCGCTGTATAAACAATCAATAAACCAAAGATTGAGTTTCTTAATCCCAGTTGACTAAACACAGTATATAAAGGGATGACTAATACTATAGCTGGAAACATATAGATAATTAAAATTGAGGTTGATAAAAAGTTTTTGCCAAAGAAATTTAATCTAGCAACAGCATAGGCTGCAGGGATGGCAAATAACAATGTGACAATAACAGTTCCGATAGAAACTGCTGAGCTTATTAAGATATACCTACCAAAATTATAAGTTTCAAAGATAACAAAATAAGACTTAAACAACTCAGTTAAGCTTTTGGTGAAATCAAGACTAAAGTCTAAAGGATTAACTAATAAAACGATCTGTGTTTTAAAACTTGTAACCAGCATAATGTAAAACGGGAATAAGATTACAAATGCAAAGAAAACAATGCCAAATAAGGTAATAAAATCAAAAATAATTTTTTCAGATATGAAATCTTCCTGTAAAGATTGCATATTGTATTTTTTGAGTTTGTTCGTAAAAAATAAAGTAATTAAGAAAACTCCAAATATATACCAATATGGAGATGCCTCATTTAAGTAAAAATATGAAATTGAAAATATAAAAGATAATAAAAGAATCTTTATTAAGTGGTTAAGTTTATTACCGATTAAGACAAATGTTAAAGATAATAAAATACCAATTAAGAAAACAGGTGTGATGTTTAAATTAGTAAAGCTTACGCCTTGTAATGTAGCCATGATTTTCCAAATTGATAAAATACATGTTAGAAAAAAAGATGAAATTATTAAAAATATTGCAAGAGACTTAAACTTCATTAGCCCTCTTTCCAATTAATCTAAAATAAATAATCATGAAACTAAGAAGTAACATCACAATGACTATCGAAACAGCAGAGCCCATCCCAATATCTGATACTGCAAAACCTTGTTGATAAACATTAATAGGTAAAGTTCTTGTACCTGATGCCCCACCCGTTAACAAAAAGATATCCTCAAATTTATTAAAGTTCCAAATAAACCTAATCATAAATAAAATTGAGATAATCGCTGTAATTTGAGGCAGTGTAATATGGATAAATTTTTGAATAGGACTTGCTCCATCTACCTCCGCTGCTTCATACAAACTTTGTGGTATTGCTTGTAATCTTGCTAAAATAAATAGAAAGGCGAGTGGAAAATAGCGCCAAATTTCAAAAAAGATAATTGTGGTTAAAGCCAACCTTAATTTAAATTCAAATCCTAAAATACTCATGGTTATGTATTTTTGGCCTAATAAATTTATTGGTTTCTCTATGATGTTAAAATTAACCAATAATGCGTTTAAAGTTCCACTATTTGGATCTAGTAATAAAGTCCAAGTATAAGCTAAAGCAACTACAGGGCCCACATACGGAAAAAGTAAAATACCTCGCATATATGTTCGTCCTTGAATATTTTGATTAACTAATTGTGCTGCTAAAATTCCAAAGATAATTGCACCAACTGTGCCAAAAAAAGTGAAGTAAAATGTCGTTAAAAGTAATTCAACAAAATTATTTTCATAAAAAACTTTTTTAAAATTTTCTAAAGTGAAATTTGTAGTCAATAATGGATTATCTGCTTTTCCACTTAAAATTGGTTTTTGGGATTTGATTATTTTTCTGTCAATTATTTCACCATTGTTATTCTGTATAGTTATCTCAAAATTTTCTCTAAATTTTGCCTGCCAATTTCCAAAATCGCAAACAACTTTTTTAGATTGAAAATTGCATCTTGGATCTAAATTGATCGGTGAGACATTTGTTGGAAATTTATCTTGAAATTTAACATTTCTTATTTCTTGAATTAAAGAACTATTTCGTAATTTATAAATAATTTTTAATTCTGATTGATTTTCTGAAATTGATTTAACAATTTTCTTTGCCCTTGGTTCAGGAATTCTAATATCTTTTAATTCAATGTCCTTAAAACTGATCCAAACATTTGCAAATATAGGAAATAATACGATAGCAAAAACTAATAGGACTGCAGGTAAAACTAAAGTGTAAGCAGTTCTTTTTTCTAATTTTGATAATGAATCACTCATAATAAAAAGCGGATAATAAAATATTATCCGCTTTTTATAAATTTATTATTTAAAACTTAGCTAATTCAGCGTTAATTTTCTTAACCGCTTCATCAACTGAGATTTGATCATCAATATATTCTCTCGTGATTCTATTTAAGAATTGAGAATTGATGATTTTTGATGCTCGAGATAGTTCACCCTCTTTAACACCCCATCTGTTTGCAGTATCTAAACCTGCAACGATGTTATCAATAACATCTGCAGAATAAAGATCTGTTAAAGGAGCTTTTCTATCAACACCCACTGGTAATTTACTCCAAGCTTTTGTGTAAGCACCAGGATCACTCTTATTTCCTCTTCTTACTGGAAATTTTCCTTCCGGAGCAATTCCTAATGTAGCTGTATAACCTTCACTCATAGAGTACTCGATGAATTTTTTAGCTTCATCAGTATCTGCATCCGCAGTAATACCAAAGTATCTTACATCAGCCCAAGCAGCTCCTTTTTTATTATTCGGTCCACTAAAATTAGTAATGAAACCAGTTTTAGAAGCTAACTCTGGTGATGTTGGGTCACTATTAATTGTTGGCGGAGCAGAGTCTCTTAATCCTGCTAACTCATCCATAATAAATGGTGACCAAATAATCATTGGTGTTTTTCCAGCAAAGTATAAAGCTCTTGATTGTTTCCAGAATAATTCTCCTGGAGGGCTTGCTTTAGCAATTACTTTATAAAATTCTAAAGAATTCTTTAAAGCTTTCCCTTGCTTTTTAGTTCCACCTTTTTTAACAAAATTTACTCCATTAGCTAAAAGTACATGTTCAAGTACTTGACTCATAAAGTTTTCATCTGTTTTTGTGGCAGCTACAAAGCCAAACATATCATTGCTTGATAATGCATTAACTGCTTTTACGATGTTTGCATATGAAGTTGGTGGCTCTAAGCCAGCTGCAGCAAATAGATCTTTTCTATAAACAACCATTTGCGTCCAGCCATCAACTGGAACAGCTGCAATTTTTCCACCCTTCTTAGCCATATTTAATGCGCCCGGTGCAAATGTTTTCTTACCTAACGACTTAACTACAGCGTTATTTGCATCAACATCTAATATGCCTGCCTCAGCCCATGGTAAAACATATTGAAGAGTGTGATAAATCACATCTGGAAGATCTCCTGCTGCTGCTGCTGCAGTAGCTCTTGTACCAAGATCTTTTTCTTCAATTGGTATGACTTCAACTTTGATGCCAGTTTTAGCTTCAAACGCTTTAGCCATCTCCTCTTGTTTTGCCATTCTTGCAGGTTGGACCTCTGTCGTCCAAAATTTAATATCCGCAAAACTAGTATTAGTAATTAGAAATACTAGAGCAAATATATTAATTATGATTTTTCTAATCATGTATTCCCCCTCTTATATTGTTCCTCTCTGGTATTTAGTTTTCTCTGATGTTCGCGATTTTTTCATTGCGATAAATCTAGCAGTGTAATAAATTTTTAACAACATTTAATGGTTAGTTAAAATCCCTTTAAATCAAATAAATGTCAAAAATTGTTATTAAAAATCTCGAAAAATCATTTGGCGAAAATAAAGTTATCAACAATTTTAACATAGACATAAAGGATGGGGAATTCATAGTTTTAGTAGGTCCTTCAGGTTGTGGAAAATCAACTTTATTAAGAATGGTCTCAGGATTAGAAAGTATCGATCAAGGAGAAATCTTTTTAGATACAAAGCTAATTAATAATTTAATTCCTTCTAAACGTGAAATTGCAATGGTCTTTCAATCGTATGCTTTATATCCACACATGAATGTTTTTGAAAATATGTCATTTGGTTTGAAAATGGAAAAAATTTCAAAAAATGAAATTAATGAAAAAGTTAATCATGCAGCTTCTACACTTCAAATTGAAGATTTATTAAAACGAAAGCCCAAACAACTTTCAGGTGGACAAAGACAAAGAGTTGCAATTGGTAGAGCAATTACAAGAAATCCAAAAGTATTTTTATTCGATGAACCATTATCTAATTTAGATGCAGCTTTAAGATCTGAAATGAGAGTTGAAATTTCTAAACTACACAAAAAATTAAAAACAAATATTATTTATGTAACACACGATCAAATAGAGGCGATGACATTAGCTGATAGAATTGTAGTTCTTAATAAAGGAATTGTTGAACAGTTTGGAACTCCTAATGAGATTTACACTGATCCAAATAACATTTTTGTTGCAGAATTTATTGGTTCCCCAAAAATGAATATTATTAAAATCAATAGAGATCAAATTGTTAATTCGAACACAATAGAATTGTTTAAAAATAAAATAACCTTTGAAAATTTTGATTTTAAAGATGAGATTTATTTAGGTATTAGACCTGAAGATATCAGTATCAAAAGTGATCATGAAATTAAATTAGACGTTAAAGTAGACCTTATTGAAAATTTAGGCTTCGAAAAAATTATTTATGCTAAGTTATCAGATACCCAAATTATTATAAAATCGTCAGAAAATATAAATAATCAGCCACTTAAAATATCATTTTCTAAAGACAAGGTTTTATTTTTTGATAAAAATAAAAACAGGATAAGATAGATTTCTTTGAGTAAAAAATTTTCAATAATTATATTTACTGATTTAGATGGTTCATTATTACATAGAGATAATTTCAAATTTGATGAGATAAAGGA
Source organism: uncultured Pelagibacteraceae bacterium (assembly GCA_902615425.1). Taxonomy (GTDB): domain Bacteria; phylum Pseudomonadota; class Alphaproteobacteria; order Pelagibacterales; family Pelagibacteraceae; genus Pelagibacter. The sequence goes on along the minus strand of CACMPD010000002.1, from coordinate 89,282 downwards.
TTATTTAAAAAGTCTTATTGTTGAGGGGATCATTATTATTCCTAATACTAGTAAAACTGAAAAAGAGATAGAGGGATTTATAGCGGAACTTGGTTCAAATCTTCCTTATATATCTGAAAATGGATCTTCAATTCATGGATTAAATTTAATTAATAATAATTTTCCAAACAAAATAGTTTTGAGCAGAGATAAAGAGGAATTAATTAAAATTTTTGATTCTAAAGTTCCTGAAAATCTTAAAGCTAAATGTAAATTTATTTCAAAAATGAATTCAAAAGAACAAACCAATATTTTTGGTCTTGAAGAAAATAATTTAAAAAATGCTTTAAATCGGAAATATACAATTCCCTTTTTATTTGAGGGTGACAAAAAAGAAAAAAATAAATTATTCAATATATTAAGATCTTCTTCATTAACTATGCAAGAAGGTGGTCGTGTTCTAAATTTAGGTGATAAAACAGATAAAGTTAAATCAATGAATCAAGTTCTTAAAATTTATAAAAAAGTAGAAAGTAAAATTAAGGTCATAGCTGTAGGAGATAATTTCAATGATTTAGATATGTTGAGAAATTGTGATATTCCATGTTTAGTCTTTAATGATCAATTTAAACAGGATCAAATAAACATAGATAATTTAATAGTTTCGAACAAGCCATCACCTGAGGGCTGGGCTGATGTGATTAAAACGGCACTAGTTAAACTAGACTATTAATATTAAAAACCCGGCATGAGTGATTTTTCTCAAAATGGAGTAGTCTCAACTTTGCACGACTTTAAAACAAAGTCTACATCAGTCATTGAAAATGAGCTATCAAAATTTTCAAAGCAAAGAAAAATGGAATTAATTTTACCATGTCTTTACTCTGAATTAGAGGGAACGGCTTTGCCAAAGATAGTTGAGGAAATAAGTAAAACAAAATATTTAGATCACATCATTATCGGATTAGATAAGGCAAACGAAACGCAAGCTAAAAAAGCTTGGAAATTTTTCAAGAAATTAAAATCACCATTTTCAATTCTATGGAATGATGGTGCTGGTTTGAAAAAACTTGATGAAGAATTAAAAAAAAATAATCTTGCACCAAGTGAACTGGGTAAAGGTAGAAATGTTTGGTATTGTATAGGCATGTGTATAGCAAGAGATAGTGCGCGATCAGTTGCCTTACATGATTGTGATATTAAAACTTATGATAGAAGAATGCTTGCAAAGTTATTTTATCCAGTAGTAAATCCCCTTTTCAACTTTGAATTTTGTAAAGGTTATTATCCAAGAGTAGCTAATGAAAAAATGAATGGAAGAGTTGCAAGATTATTAGTTTTTCCTTTATTAACGGCGTTAGAAAAAACTATTGGTAAAAGTGATTATTTAGACTTTATGAAATCATTTAAATATCCTTTAGCGGGTGAGTTTTCATTTAGGCGAAATGTTTTACCTGAATTGAGAATTTCTTCAGACTGGGGAATAGAAGTTGGAATTTTATCTGAAATGCAAAGAAGTTTTTCTCCTCAAAATATATGTCAAGTGGATTTAGCAGATACTTATGAGCATAAACATCAGGTACTATCAATTGATGATGAAACAAAAGGACTATCAAGAATGTCTATTGATATCATTAAAACATTTATCAAAAAGTTAGCAACTCAAGGAAACACTTTTAGCAGGGAAAAGTTTAGATCATTAAAAGCAACTTATTATAGATGTGCCCTAGATTTAATTGATATATATAGGAATGATGCAGTAATGAATGGTCTAAAATTTGATTCTCACACTGAGGAAAAAGCAGTCGAATTATTTGCAATAAACATAATGAAAGCTGGAGAGGCTTTTATTCTTAATCCAATGGATACCCCTTTTATTCCCACATGGAGCAGGGTAAAAAGCGCCATACCAGATTTCCTTGGAAGACTTGAAAAAGTAGTTAATGATGATAATAAAAAATATTATTAATGTTAACTCAAAAAGATCAGAGAATTATAAGATCTAGACTAGACAATATTTTTAAAATAATCTTATCTAAAAAAGATATTGATTATTTTGAGTATGAAATTGTTCAAATAATCAAAAATTTTAATAAAAAAAATCCAAAAAAGAAGAAAAATATTTCTGAAAAAACTACTTTGGTAATCTGTTATGGTGACAGCATATATTCCAAAAAAAAGAAATCAATTAGAGTATTTCTAAACTTCTTTCAGAAAAAATTAAAAAATTACTTCAATATTATTCACTTTTTACCATTCTATCCCTCAAGTAGCGATAGTGGCTTTGCTGTAAAAGATCATTATAAAGTTGAGAATAAACTTGGGAATTGGTCAGATATCAAGAATGTTTCAAAATCAAGTGATGTTATGGCCGATATAGTTATTAATCATTCATCAGCAAGAGGTTTGTGGTTTAAAAATTTTCTTAAGAAAAAAGAACCTGGAAAAGATTATTTTTTAACAGTCGACTCTAAATTTAATACTTCTAAGGTGGTTAGACCAAGAGATCATAAATTACTGAAAAAAATAAACATTTTTAAAAAATCTGATTATCTTTGGCGAACATTTAGCCCAGATCAAATCGATTTAAATTTTAAAAATCCTTCTGTATTAATTCAATTCATCAAAATAATGATTCATCTCATTAATAATGGTGTTACTATTTTTAGATTAGATGCTATTGCATATCTTTGGAAGGAAAATGGAAGTAAGTGTATTAATTTAAAACAAACTCATGAAATTATTAAACTTTTAAGAAATATAATTGATCTGCTTAACGTACAAACTACAATAATTACAGAAACAAATTTGCCTGAAAAAGAGAATTTAAGCTATTTTGGTAAAAAGGACGAGGCAAATTGGATTTATAATTTTTCTTTACCACCATTATTAATTCATGCTTTTTTATTTGAAAATAGCTCATATCTAAATAAATGGAGCAGAAATCTTCCAAGTACAGAAAAAGGAAATTGTTATTTAAACTTTATTGCTTCACACGATGGAATAGGAATAAGACCTACAGAGGGATTATTAAATGAAAAAGCATTAAATAATTTTTTAAAGAGGCTAAAAAAAAATGGTTCAAAATTCTCTTATAGAAGAGTTCAAAATAAAACTAAAAAAGTTTATGAAGCAAATATTACTGTCTTTGATGCTTTAAAAAAATCTGATTATGATAAAAAAGGTGAATTTTATCAAGAAAGATATATTTCAGCTCATGCTATAATGATCTCTTTTGAGGGAATACCAGCGATATATTTTAATTCTATTTTTGGTACCTCTAATGACGAAAATAAATTTATCATCACTGGTAATAACAGAGATGTAAATAGATATAGATGGAATTTAAAAAATATTTCTAATAAACTTAGAAACCATAAAACTAAACAAAGTATATTTTATAATAGCATATGTAGTCTATTGGACATTAGAAGAAGACAAAAAGCTTTTCATCCAAATGCAATAAGAATAAATATGAATTTTGGACCAAAAATATTTGGATTTAAAAGGATAAGTAGAGATAAAAAACAATCAATAACATGTGTTACAAATTTGAGTTCAGTGACCCAAAAAATAAAGATTAATATAAACAATCAAAAAATGAGAAATTTAATGGGATCAAAGATACAAATTAAAAATAACCAATTTGTAGTTTTGAAACCTTTTGAAACTCTATGGATATCTAATATATAGATTTATTATAAATAATTATATAAAGCTAATTAATACCAAAACAGCTATTTGTATCGACAAATATAAAGTTTTTATCATCAATCAAATTTTCACAATTTAGAGAAAAATTTTTTTTGTAAAAAAGAATGTGCGTGACTTTTTCGATTTTATTAATGTTCTTTAAAATTAATTTTTTATCATCAAAACCTTTTGAATTATAAAAGCTTTTTGTCAGATCTAATCTTTCTTTCCAAAGAATAATTTCATCGTATTTAAAAGCATGGTGTTTCCAATCAATAAATATCGGTAAACCTGTATTCATTCTTATATACGTCAAATTATCAGGGATCAAAATTCTATCTATAGAGTCATAATTCTTATTTATTTTTTTCACCAACTCTAGTTTTTTATAAAAATCTTTATTAGAATTTTTAATATGATGATTTTTTATAAAAAAGAAAAAACAAGAAAAAACAAATAAAATAATACTTACTAATTTGAGAGTTTTATTTTCTAATGAAATTTTTGATAATAAAAAAGATAAAATAATAGTTGTTGATAACGGGATTAAAATAACTGAGCTTCTCCATGGAAAAGTAAGAGATAGGGTATTATTTGAAATAAAATAATCAACAACAGATAAAAAAATAGCAACAAAGCCAAAAATAAAAAGTGGTAAAAATATACGTTTGTTTCTATAGACAATAAGCAACGAAATTGAATAAGTAATAAGGGATAATAGATCTTTATATGAAAACCAATGATTTATATTGGCATGATGAGGAATTCTATTTAATAAAATTTTTTGACCTTCTAAAAGTATGTTACTTTCTATGAGTAAGAAATTATAAATCACATAGATCGTAATTGGTAAAATTAAAATAATATAAAAGATTAATACTTTTAAAAATTCTTTAAATTCTTTTCTAAAAATAAGATAAATTAAAATTCCACTAATCAAAAATCCTGAATGTAGTGTATAAGTTGGGTGAAAAGTTGCCGCCAGACAAATAAAAAAAACTGCAAATAAATTTTTCTTTTTTAGAAAAAAATAAATACCAATAAAAAAAAGTACACCAAAGCTTGCAGGTTGATAACCCTCATTGATAATATCTTGACCCGCAACACCACCGAACAAACTATTTTCGTGATAAATGATTAAAAATAATGCAAACCAAATTATAGATAAATAAATATTTGCAAGGTTTTTGAATTGAGTTTTACAAATTAAAAATAAAAAAAAGGAACATAATGATAACAATATAAAATGAACAAAATATAATATTTTAAGTGAAAAAAATTTAATCAAAAAATGATTAAACATGGTGAAAAATGGCAAATGATTAGTTTGATTGGCTATCCAATCATTTTGCAACTTATTAAACTCAAAATCTTTTATTGCATGAAGCAAATGCAATGAGTTACCTTTAAAAAGTGGAAATTGCTGAATTGTTATTGCAAAAAAAAAGCTAAGTATAATATATAAAATGATCTCTTTTTTTTTGCTTAATTCCATTATTTTCGAAATAAAATTTATAATTTATTTAATTAATAATTTGAGGTTTTGGTAACGGCATAATAAACTTACCTTTATAACCTTTATTTCTTAAATTTTTCATTACATTTTTTCCATAATGCCAAGATAAAATAAGTGCATAATCAGGTTGATGCTTTATCATATATTTTTCATCTATAATTTTTATATGTGTACTTGGGGTAAACATATTTAACTTTAATGAACTACTTTGCTCAGCAATATAATCAATTAATTGATTAGTTATATTACAATAAGCTAATAAAGTTATACTTCTTCCCGGGCATCCAACTCCAACAATTTTTTTTCTTTTTAATCTCAATTTCCAAAGTAATTCAGTTAAATCTTTTTTGACCTTAATTACTTTGTTTGCATATTGTTTATATTTTTTTTCAGAATAAAATCCCCTCTTTTTTTCTTGATTAATTAACTTTTTTACGCTCTTTTTTGCTTTTATGTTTTTATTAAGAGTTGCTGTGACTCTTATAGAGCCTGCATAATTTGGTATTCTGGATGCATCTATTACTTTAAAACCATATTTATTTAATAAAAAAATTAAAGGCCTTAACAAGTAAAATCTTAAATGCTCATGATAAATTGAGTCAAATTGCATTTCGTCTAAAATATTCACTGCATAATGAGATTCGGTGACGAAAATTCCATTTTTTATATTTATTATACTCTTTACTCCTTTCATCAAACTATCAAGTTTATTGATGTGGGCAAAAATATTTGTCCCAGTAATTACCTCAGCTTTCTGAAATCTTTTTCTTATAAATTGAGCAGTTTTATTATCAAAAAATTTTTGAATTGTTTTAATTCCCTTTTTATTTGCTAATTTAGCTATATTTGTTGGTTCAATACCCAAGACTTTAAACCCTTGGTTTTTAAAACCTTCAAGAAGAGTACCATCATTCGATCCTATATCTATAGCCAGGGGATTTTTTGAAAATTCAAAATTTTTAACTGTATATTTGCTAGTGCTATGTAATAAGTCTTTAAGGGTTTTTGTTATACCACTTTTATATGGATAATCTAAATGAAAGACCTCTTTATTATCCACAACGTAATTTATTTGAAGTAAATGACAATTTTTACATTTTAAAAGTTTTAGTGGATAGCTTTTTTCGTATTTATTTAAATCATCTTTTCTGAGTAAGCTGTCGCACAGACCAGAATGTCCAAGATCTAAAATTTCATATATTTTTTTTGACTTGCAAATCTGACATTCATTAATAACACCAGGTTTTAAATCAGAAACACTCATATCTATTGAATAATAAATACCTTTATATAAGATAATAACAAGTCATTTAAATTAAAATGAAATATGATTTAGATATCATAGTGCCAGTTTTCAGGGAGGAAGGCAATATCTCAAAAACGTTACAAGAAATTTCTAAAATTTCAGAAATAAATTATAGAATATTAGTTATTTATGATTTCGATGAAGATCCTACACTTAGTGTAATTAGTGAAAGATTTAATAGATCTGAAGTAATCTGTTTAAAAAATAAATACGAGGGGTTTAATGGAGCTATAAAGACAGGCTTTGAGAATATTCAATCTAAGGCAACGTTGCTTTACCCAGCAGATGATCACAAAAATTTTAATTTAATATCTAAAATGTTTAATAAGTTTAATGAAGGTTATGACATAGTTTGTGCAAGTAGATTTATTGATGGTGGAAGTTATGAGGGGGCACCACTAATAAAAAGATTAATTGTGAAGTTTGTGTCTTTCACATTAACTAATTTTACATCTTTACCCACAAAAGATGCAACCAATGGCTTTAGATTATTTTCAAAATCAATTGTTGAAAAGTTCCCAATTGAATCGAAGAAAGGCTTTACTTTTAGTATAGAATTATTAGCAAAAGCACATAGAAATAATTATAAAATTACAGAACTGCCTGAAAAATGGCCAGTAAGAACAAGTGGTGAAAGTAAATTCAGTTATTATACAATTCCATTTTATTTTAGATGGTACTTATACATTTTAATGTCTACTTTTAAAAAATGAAAAAAATTAATGTAGGAATAATTGGAAAAAATTTCGGTTATAAACTTATTTTCACAGTAATTCAAAGAGTAAAAGAATTTAACACAATTGCTTTTTGTTTCAAAAATCCTAGTAATTTCAATACTGTAAATAAAATTAGGATATATACAGACTGGAAAAAAATGCTGAGTAACAAAAAAATCAATGCAGTAATAATATCTTCTCCACCAGAAACACATCTAGAAATAATTAAAACAGCTATTAAAAAAAAAATTCACATTTTTTGCGAAAAACCAGTAACTAAATCTTATAAACAAGTCATGCAAGTTACTAATTTATTAAAAAATAAAAAATTATTCCATATTGTGAACTATGAATTCCCAGAAATAGCAGCTTTTAAATTTTTTAAAAAAAAAATTTTAAAAAAAATTTATATCAAAAAAATTCAAATAAATTGGACAATCAAAATTTCTCAACAAAAAAGATCTTCATGGAAAAATTTTCATAATAGAGGTGGTGGTATTTTCTATAATTATATATGTCATAGCATATATTATTTAGAGGACTTATTCGGTGATTTTGTAATTGAAAAGCTAAATAAAAATAGAAAAAAAAATCCCACAACTATAAAAATTAGATTAAGAAATGTTAAAAAAAATTTTATTATTTACCTAAATTTTAAAATTTTATCTTTAAAATCTAGGCAAAAACCTATTCATCGAATTAAGATTTTTAGTGAAAAGAATAATTTTGAATTATTTTCACAAGCGGAAAGTTTAAGTGATCAATTTATATTAAAAAAATCAAATAAAGTTATTTTTAAACCAATAAATGATAAAAAAGATTTTAGATTTTATCCAGTCTTGGCAAATCTTAAAATTTTTCGAAAAAGTATTAATGAAAAAAAGTTGTTAAAACCAAATTTTTTTGATGCAAAAAAGATTCATTTCTTAATTAATGAATTATCATCAATTTGACAAAGCTTTTAACAAATATTTATGATCAAGCTTACAATCTTTATAACCTCTTTTTACAACATTAAGGTATCTTTCAGTTGGAAATCTAAAAGGTGTTTTGTTAGTCATTGTATATGTCATAACTTTTTTCCCATAATATGAAAAATAATACTTCTTATATAAAATTGGAAAGTCTTCATAAATATCAAGTTTTTTTTCATCACTTTTAGATATTTCAAAAAGTCCACCAGGAACAATTGAATTTTTTTTGGGCTCTATGTCTGCAGCTCTATATTTACTTCTAAATGTTAGTTTAAAATTTTTTAGATTTATTTTTTTTAAGAAAAAACTATCTTTGCATCTTCTTTTCATTTGAAAATGATGCAAGTTACTACCATAAGCAAAATAAAGCATTTATCGATCTACTATTTCAATTTTTTTTTCTTTTATAAAATCTAAAATCTGAGCATTACAAGTATCAATTTTTGATTGCTGCTCAGATCGAAGAACTATGGAGACTCCAAGTTTTCCTGCATGGAAAAAGGGATAGCTTCCAATTTCAACATCTTTATTCTGATCTTGAACTTTTGATAAAGAATTTGCAATTTCACTTTCTACAGTTCTTAAGCTTATTGTATGGCTCAGTATTGGATCACCGCCTACAATTTTTTGTTTCAAACTACCTAACATTGATTTTAATATCGATGGGACACCTGGTAAACAAAACACATTCTCAACACTAAATCCTGGTGCCCCACTCGTCGGATTTAAAATTAATTTTGCATTATGTGGCATCCAGACCATTTTCTGTCTCCCTTCATTGAATTCTCCTGGTTTATAATAACTTTCTAATATTTTAAAAGCTTCTGGATGAATTTCATATTTTAATCCAAAGGCTTCTGAAACAGACTCTGCTGTAATATCATCATGTGTTGGACCAATACCACCAGTTGTAAATACATAATCATTATTTTTTCTTAAGACATTTAAATTTTCAATTATAATTTTTTTTGTATCTGGTATTACTCTTACTTCATTTACCTGAACTCCAAGTGAATTCAGCCATACAGCCAAGGTGCTCGTATTTGTATCTTGAGTTCGGCCTGAAAGAATTTCATTTCCAATTATTAATATAGCAGCATTAACTTTTGTATTTTTTTTCATATTATCTATAATTTGAATATGGAATTTACCAAGTCTTTAATAAAAGGCAAATTAATCAAAAGATATAAACGTTTTTTTGTAGATGTAAAAATAAATAAAGAAGTTGTCACAGCTCATTGTCCAAATACAGGCTCCATGAAAGGTCTACTTGATGCGGGAAATGATGTATACTTACTCAAAAATGATAATCCAAAAAGAAAACTGAAATATGGTTTAGAATTGATTAAAGCCAATAATAATCTAGTTGGTGTAAATACTCACATGGCAAATAAAATTGTTGAACATGGTCTAAAAGCTAATTTAATAACTGAATTAAAAAACAATGATACTATTAAGTCAGAAGTTTTTTACAACAAAGAAACCAGATTTGATTTTTTAATAGAGAAAAAAAAGCAAAAAATTTTTATTGAAGTTAAAAATGTAACTCTTTTTAGACAGAAAAAAACTGCTGAATTTCCTGATGCAATTACTACAAGGGGTTCAAAACATCTTCTTACCCTTATTGATGCCATAAAAAAAGGTTATAAATCATACTTGATCTTCTTGGTTCAGATACAAAATATGGAAAATTTTAAAATTGCGAAAGATATTGATGAAGAGTACTATAAAAACTACCTTATTGCCAAAAAAGCTGGTGTTAATTTTCTTGCTTATAGATGCAAACTAAATTCAAAAGAAATTAAAATAGAAAAAAAGTTAAATATTATTAATGAATAATTATTCAGAAAAATTTGAAAAAATGAGAATTGCAGGAAAACTTGCAGCTCAGACCTTAGATATGCTTACTGAAAATATTAAAGAAGGTATTTCGACTGCACAAATTGATAAGCTTGGTTACGAATTTATTAGAGACAACGGAGGTTACTCTGCTCCACTTTATTACAGAGGCTTTAATAAATCATTGTGTACATCATTAAACCATGTTGTTTGTCATGGAATTCCCTCTGAAGAAAAAATTTTAGAAGAAGGGGATGCAGTCAATGTAGATGTCACAGCAATCATTGATAACCACTACGGAGATACAAGTAGAATGTTTTGTATAGGTAAAACTTCTGTCAAATTGAATAATCTTATAGATGCGACACACGAGTCAATGATGAGGGCCATAAAAATCTTAAAACCTGGAAAAAAACTTGGAGATATTGGTCATGAAATTCAAACATATGTAGAAAAAAAAGGCTTTTCAGTTGTCAGAGATTTTTGCGGACATGGTATAGGCACAACTTTTCATGAATCGCCAAATATTTTACATTATGGAACTAAAAATACAGGAATGGAACTAAAACCAGGAATGACATTTACGATTGAGCCTATGATTAATGCAGGTAAATTTGCTACAAAAATGCTTAATGATGGTTGGACAGCAGTTACAAAAGATAAATCTTTGTCTGCACAATTTGAGCATACAGTTGGAATTACAGAAAATGGTTATGAAATTTTTACAGAATCTGCTAAAGGTTATTCAAAGCCTCCATATTTATAATTGATGATTAAAAGATACTCGAGAAAAGAACTTACTGATATTTGGTCAGAAGAAAATAAATACAAAGTTTGGTTAGATGTAGAGATAGCTGCAGCACAAGCAATGGAAAAATTAAATCAAATTCCTAAAGGAGTTTCCTCAATTGTTAGAAAAAAAGCAAGAATTAATGTAAAAAGAATTCATCAAATCGAGTCTCAAGTTAAACATGATATCATAGCTTTTTTAACTTCTGTTACAGAGAAAGCTGGGATTAAATCAAGATATCTTCATCAAGGAATGACATCATCAGATGTTGTAGATACAAGTTTTAATGTTCAGTTGATTCAGTCAGGAAAAATTATTCTCAAAGATCTTGACCAAATTTTAAAAATATTAAAAAAACAAGCAAACAAATATAAATTTACACCATGCATGGGAAGAAGTCATGGCATACATGCTGAACCCATTACCTTTGGTTTAAAACTTGCTTCTTTTTACGCAGAATTTAAAAGAAATAGAAAAAGATTAGTCGATGCTATAGATGAGGTCTCTACATGTGCTATTTCAGGTGCAGTTGGAACTTTTGCCAACATAAATCCAAATGTGGAAAAACATGTAGCTAAAAAACTTGGCTTAAAAGTTGAACCGATTTCAACTCAAATTATTCCAAGGGATAGACACGCTTTTTATTTCTCAGTTCTAGGAATTATTGCGGGTTCTATAGAAAGAGTAGCTACAGAAATCAGGCATTTACAACGAACTGAAGTTTACGAACTACAAGAATTTTTTTCAAAAAAACAAAAAGGTTCATCTGCCATGCCGCATAAAAGAAATCCTATCTTGAGTGAAAATTTAACAGGTCTTTCAAGAATGGTTAGAAGTAGTGTAATTCCTGCACTTGAAAATATAGCCTTATGGCACGAAAGAGATATTTCACATTCAAGTGTAGAGAGAAACATTGGCCCAGATGCTAATATAACTATTGATTTTGCTTTAGTAAGATTAACCAATATTTTGGACAATATGATTGTTTATCCAAAAAAAATGTTAGAGAATTTAAACATAACGAAAGGTTTAATTTTTTCACAAGAGTTGATGCTTGAGCTTACAAAAACTGGATTAACTAGAGAAAAATCATATAGAATGGTTCAAAATTTCTCGAAAAAGTGTTTTGCTGAAAATTTGAATTTATTTGATGTAGCGCAATCTGATAAATATATAATGAACAATATATCACTTAAAAAATTAAGAACTATTTTTAGTTATGCCAAGCATCTCAAAAATGTAAATTTAATCTTTAGAAGAGTGTTTAAATGATGAAAAAAATTTTTGTTATCTTTGTTTTAACTTTTTTTTCTACAAGCTTAGTTGCTGAAACTATTATTATAAAATGTAAAAAATATAGATATAAGTATGTATCAGATGATTCAGGGGTAACCATATATAGTGCAAATATTAAAAAAGATAAAAAAAACTACCATAAATTTTGTCCTGCTGAAATTAATAAAAGTAACAAGCATTTTTTAAAATCAGTTGAAGGTGTTGAATTAATTATTTCTGATTACCAGGCCATTTGTTTCACAAAAAAAGCTACATTTCTTAATGGAGGAATAGGAACCGACTCAACTTCTGTTACAGATTTTAAAAAACTCAAAAGATCTTCAAATTTTAAATGGAATGGTGCCAAACAAACTCAAAGAGAAAAGTGTAAATTAGAAAAAAACTAATGAAAAAAGGAAAAAAAATATATGAAGGAAAAGCTAAAATTATTTATGCAACTTCTGATAAAAATTTAGTTATTCAATATTTTAAAGATGATGCAACAGCATTTAATAATCAAAAAAAAAGTACTATTGAGGGCAAAGGTGTCCTTAATAATAGAATTTCAGAACATATACTTTCAAACCTAAATCAAATTGGAATTAAAAATCATTTAGTAAAAAGACTTAATATGAGAGAACAACTTGTAAAACTTGTAGATATTATTCCTATTGAGTTCATTGTAAGAAATATTGCAACCGGTTCTCTCACAAAACGATTGGGTATTGAGGATGGTACTGTACTTGAATATCCATTAATAGAATATTGTCTCAAAGATGATAAATTGGGTGATCCAAACATAAGTAGAGAACACATTCTAGCATTTAATTGGCTTAAAGCTATTCAGCTTGATTTAATTGATGAAAATTTAAAACGATTGAATGATTTTTTACTTGGTTTATTTCGAGGTGTCGGAATTAAACTAGTTGATTTTAAAGTAGAGTTTGGATTCACTCATGAAAGTGGAAAAAATACAATTATTTTAGCAGATGAAATTAGCCCTGATACCTGTAGATTGTGGGACACAATTACTGATAAAAAACTTGATAAAGATAGATTTAGAAAAGATTTGGGAGATTTGATACCAGCTTATACTGAAGTTGCAAAACGACTTGGTATTCTTCATGAACAATCAAATGTATCTGCAGTTAACGTAACAAACCTCTCTTCAATTAAAAAAAAGAGTAAATGAAAGTTTCAGCAATAATAACTTTAAAAAAGGATGTTTTAGATCCACAGGGAAAAGTCATCCATCAAGCCCTGGATGGAATGGGTTTTGAAAATATAAGTGAAGTAAGACAAGGTAAATATTTTGAAATAGATGTAAATGAAAACGATCCAAACAAAGCAAAAGCTGTTGTTGAGGATATGTGTAAAAAACTTTTAGCTAATCTTGTAATCGAAAACTTTAAAATTATTGAAACACAATAATTAATGAGGTCATCTGTAATAACTTTTCCTGGCTCAAATTGCGATAGAGACATGGATGTTGCACTCAAGAAATTTGGTTTTAACAATAAAATGGTTTGGCATGATGAAAGTGAACTCCCAAAAAGTGATTTGGTCGTTCTTCCAGGTGGTTTTTCATACGGGGATTACTTGCGATGTGGAAGTATGGCATCTAAATCTAAAATAATGCAATCAGTTATAAATTTTGCAAAATCTGGGGGATTGGTCATGGGAATTTGTAATGGATTTCAAATACTGGTTGAAACAGGTTTAGTGCCAGGAGTGTTGTTAAGAAATAAATATTTGGAGTTTATATGTAAAAATGTCTTCGTGAAATTGGATAACAAAGAAAATACATATTTTAAAAATCTTAATAAAGATATTCTAGAATTTCATATTGCTCATAATGAAGGAAATTATTTTTGTACCAAAGATCAATTGAAAGAAATTGAGGATAATAATCAAATTGCAATTTATTATTGTAATAAAGAAGGTAAGATAGAAGACCAACATAACCCAAATGGTTCAATTAAAAATATTGCAGGTATTTTTAATAAAGAAAAAAATGTATTAGGAATGATGCCCCATCCTGAGAGAATGATTGACCAAAGTTTATCTGGGGAAGATGGCTCAATTTTTTTCAAAAACCTTATTAATAATATTAAATAATGGAAGTTAATGAACAAATTGCTATAGATCATGGTCTCAAATCTGACGAATATAAAAAAATTTGTCTGTTACTTAAGAGAACGCCAAATATTACTGAACTTGGAATTTTTTCTGCAATGTGGAATGAGCATTGTTCATATAAGTCATCACGACTTCACCTTAAAAAACTACCAACCAAAGGAAAAAAAGTAATTCAGGGTCCAGGAGAAAATGCAGGTGTTATTGATATTGAGGATGGCGATGCAATTGTCTTTAAAATCGAAAGTCATAATCATCCATCTTTTATTGAACCATATCAAGGAGCTGCAACGGGTGTAGGTGGAATTATGAGAGATGTATTTACAATGGGGGCAAGACCGATAGCTAATTTGAATTCTATACATTTTGGATCTCCACAAAATAAAAAAACAAAAAATCTCTTACGAGGAGTTGTACATGGTATTGGTGGGTACGGGAATTGTATGGGTGTGCCAACCATAGCAGGACAGACCTCATTTGATAGTTCTTATAATGGAAACATTTTAGTAAACGCAATGACGCTTGGCCTGGTTAAAAAAAATAAAATTTTTTACTCAAAGGCTGCTGGTTTGAACAAACCTGTAATATATGTAGGTTCTAAAACTGGTAGAGATGGAATTCATGGTGCAAGTATGGCTTCAGCTAGTTTTGATGAGAAGATTGAAGAAAAAAAACCAACTGTACAAGTTGGTGACCCTTTTACTGAAAAACTTTTGTTAGAGGCATGTTTAGAATTAATGGCTGGTGATTCAATTATTGCCATTCAAGATATGGGAGCTGCTGGTCTTACTTCATCGAGTATTGAAATGGCATCAAAAGGAAATTTAGGCATTGAAATTGATTTAAATAAAGTCCCCTGCAGAGAGACTAAAATGACTCCTTACGAAATCATGTTGTCTGAAAGTCAAGAGCGTATGTTGATAGTATTAGAAAATGGTAAAGAGGAAACTGCTAAGAAAATATTTGATAAATGGAATTTAGACTTTGCAATTATTGGAAAAACCACAAACTCAAAAAACATCGAATTATTTTTTAACCAAGATCAAGTAGCAAAAATACCAGTTAATTTACTCGTTGAAAATTCTCCAATGTATGATCGCAAATGGAAAAAATCAAAGTTACCTAAAAAAAATAAAATTAGAAATGAAGCTTTGAATAAATTAAAAATAAAAGATGTACTTAAAAAGGTTTTATCTAATGAGAATATATGTAGTAAGGAATGGATCTGGCAACAATATGATCATACAGTTATGGGTGACACTATTCAAAAACCAGGTGGAGACTCTGGTGTTGTAAGAGTACATGGAACAAATAAAGCTGTAGCAGCATCAGTGGATTCCTCAGCAGTATATTGTTGGGCTCACCCATTAACAGGAGGTAAACAAGTTGTCGCTGAAAGTTGGAGAAATTTAATTTCAGTTGGGGCAAAGCCAATCGCTATTACAAATTGCTTAAACTTTGGAAGCCCTGAAAAAGAGGAGAATATGGGTGAGTTTGTTGAATGTGTTCAAGGTATAGGTGAAGCAAGTAAATATTTAAATTTTCCAGTGGTATCTGGTAATGTATCTTTTTACAACCAAACCAAAGAAGTTGGTATCAAACCAACTCCATCAATTGGTGGTGTGGGTCTCATCAAAGATTATGAAAAAATGATTTCAATGGATTTGAAAGAAATTGATAATTTAGTTTTAATCATTGGTAAGACTGAAGGGCATATTGACCAAAGTTTATTTGCTAGAACTATTTTAGATGAAAAAAATGGTCCTCCACCAGAGGTAAATCTTTTTAATGAAAAAAATAATGGAGAGTCAATTTTAAACTTAATTGATAAAGGATATGTGAAAAGTGCTCATGACATATCTTTAGGAGGTTTATTGGTTGCAATAAGTAAAATGTGCATCAAAGGTAATAAAGGAATTCAAATTAACAAGCCAAAGAGTTTAATTAATGAAATTGAGTATTTTTTTTCAGAAGACCAAGGTAGATACTTAATTGAAGTGAATAAAGAAGATTTAAAAGAAGTTACGAAAATTTTAAACAAAAACTCAGTACATCATGAGGAATTAGGTATTATCACACAAAACGATATGATTATTAATGAAAAGACAAAAGTTACAATTGACGAATTGAAGTCTTATTATACAAATTGGTTATCAAAGTATATGAGTTAAAAAATGGCAATGGATTTAAAAGAAATCGAAAAATATATTAAAGAAGCAATGCCGGATGCTGTAATAGATATTCAAGATCTAGCTGGAGATGGTAATCATTATTCAGCAACTATAACCTCTTCTCAATTTGCAGGTAAGAGTAAAATTGAACAACATAAAATGGTTTACAATTCATTAAAAGGTAAGATGGGAAATGAACTACACGCTTTAGCAATTAAAACAAAGGAACAATAATGGATGATCAAACAAAAATTTTAATTCAAAATCATATTAGTGCTAATGATGTGTGCCTTTTTATGAAAGGTACTCCAGACCAACCACAATGTGGTTTTTCAATGACTGTCTCAAACATACTTAAAATGTTAGAAATAAATTTTAAGGGTGTAAATGTATTAGAAGATCAATCTTTGAGAGATGGAATTAAAGTCTTTAGTGATTGGCCAACAATACCTCAACTTTATATCAAAAAAGAATTTATAGGTGGATGTGATATCATTAAAGAAATGTATGAGAGCGGAGAATTAAAAAAATTATTTGATGATAAAGGTATTAACTATAAAAAATAATTATTATCTAGAGTAATACTCAATTACTAAATTTGGCTCCATAACAATTGGGTATGGTACTTCCTCAAATTTTGGAATTCTAACAAACTTAAATTTTTTATTTTTTTCATCCATTTGAATATATTCTGGAGCTTCTCTTTCTTTGCTAGCTAGAGCAATATCGATTATCGCAAGTTGTTTTGACTTATCTCTAATTTCTATAGTATCTTCTTCTCTAACAGAAAAACTAGAAATATTTACTTTTTTTCCATTTACTTTTACATGTCCATGGTTGATTAATTGTCTTGCAGAAAAAATTGTAGTTGCAAACTTTGCTCTATATATCACTGCATCCAATCTTCTTTCCAATAATCCAATTAAGTTCTCACTTGTATCACCTTTGAGCATGCTAGCTTTTTTATAAATATTTCTAAATTGTCTTTCATTAATATTTCCGTAATAAGCTTTTAATTTTTGTTTTGCTTGTAACTGAATTCCATAATCTGATGGTTTTGAGGTTTTGGTCTGACCATGTTGGCCGGGTCCATATGCTCTTGTATTAAACGGACTTTTAGGTCTTCCCCAAAGATTTACTTTTAATCTTCTGTCAACTTTATGTTTAGAGTTTAATCTTTTTGTCATTTAATAGAGGGCTTTATAAACTTACTCATTATTTTGTCAATCAACGTTTTTTACCCAAACTTGCAAATACACCAGATAATATACGTGTTTCTTTATCAGATAAGTCCATTTTATAAAAAATGTTTCTTAGGTTTTCTAACATTTTTGGCCTCTTCTCTTTAGGTCTAAAAAAATTTATTTCATCTAAATTTTTAATGCAAAGGCCTAACATTAATTGAATTTCTTTTTTGCTCGCTGATTTAACCTTTTTTGATTTTTTGAACGGAATATTTTTTAATTTGATAAGACTGGCTACATATTGAGCAATTATGATCAAGCTATGAGATAAATTTAAAGATTTGAAATCAGGATTAGTAGGTATTTGCAAAGTGTAATTTGCATAACTCACCTCCTCATTTGATAAGCCTGATGCTTCTGACCCAAATAAAAACCCAACTCTCTTCTTAAAATTAATCTTTTTTAAATCTTCTAAATTAATATGTTTTATATTCTTATTTCTAAATCTTGCCGAAGTGGCAATTAAAATATCAATCTTTCCTAAAGCTTTTTCTAAATTATCATGTTTTTTACTTTGATTAATGATGTCTTTTGCTCCGACAGATGTTGCTAAGATTTTATCATTAGGGAAGATGGGTTTTGGATTAATTAAAACTAATTTTTTAAAATTAAAATTTTTTATAGCCCTAGCACATGCACCAATGTTTTCTGATAATTGAGGTTTATGTAAAATAAAAGTGACGTTTTTTTCACTCATTATTTACTAGCAGGAGCATTATCCTTAAATAGTTTATAATCTAAGCTATCAATTAATGCTTTGAACGAAGCATCGATAATGTTTGTAGATACACCAATAGTAAACCAATTCTTTCCTTTTGAATCTGTGCTTTCAATAGACACTCTAGTAACTGCCTCTGTTCCTGTATTTAAAATTCTTACTTTGTAATCAACAAGTTTTAAATCTTTTAGATATTTTGAATATTTTGCAAGTCTATCAACGTTTTGTCTAATAGCATTATCTAATGCATTTACTGGTCCATTCCCCTCTCCCTCACATATAATTTTTTCTCCATCAACTTCTAATTGAGCTTTTGCAGAGGAAACTATTTCTCCAGACTTATTTTTTTTAACAGACACGTCATATTCATTAATTGAAATATATCTTGGTATTTCTCCAATAATTCTTCTAGCTAGTAATTCAAAAGAGGCGTCAGCCCCATCATAACTATAACCAATAAATTCCCTATCTTTAACTTCGTCCAACAATTTTTTAATTTTTGGATCACTTTCCTCAATATTAATTTTGATACTTTTTAGTCTAGATATAATATTTGATTTTCCAGATTGATCTGAAACAACAATATTTCTTGTATTACCAACCTTTTCTGGATCGATATGTTCATAAGTTTTTGGATCTTTTTGTACAGCTGATACATGCAATCCTCCTTTATGTGAAAATGCTGCAGCACCAACATAAGGTAAATGTTGATTAGGTTTTCTATTTAAAATTTCATCTAATAATCTTGAACATTCAGTTAAATTTTTAATGTTTTCTGATTTGATACTGATTTCAAATTGCGATGAAAAATCTTTTTTCAAAAAAAAAGTTGGAATTAATGACATTAAATTTGCATTACCACATCTTTCACCTAAACCATTGATTGTTCCTTGGATTTGTCTCACTCCAGATAATACTGCTGCTAATGAATTTGCAACTGCATTGCCAGTATCGTTATGTGCATGGATTCCCAGGTTCTTTCCTGGAACAACTTTAGAAACTTCGGTAATTATTTGTGTAACTTCGTGAGGCAATGTTCCTCCATTCGTATCACATAAAACGATCCACCTTGCACCTTGATCATATGCAGCTTTTATACAAGACAATGCATATTTTGGATTTGCTTTGTAACCATCAAAAAAATGCTCTGCATCAAACATGAACTCTTTTTTTGCTTTTACAAAATGTTTAGCGCTTTCAGAAATATTTTCTAAATTTTCCTCATTTGTTATTCCTAAAGCTACATCAACATGAAAATCCCAGGACTTTCCTACCAAACAAACAGCAGAGGTATTTGAATTCATGAGTGCTGATAAACCAGTATCATTTTCTGCACTTCTTCCAGATCTTTTAGTCATCCCAAAAGATGTTAGCTTTGAGTTTTTAAAATTATGTTTCTTTTGAAAAAATTCTGTATCTGTTGGATTAGCACCAGGCCATCCTGCTTCAATATAATCAACACCTAAATTATCTAAAGCTGAGGCAATTTTTTCTTTATCTTCCAAAGAAAAATCAACACCCTGAGTTTGAGCTCCATCTCTTAGAGTTGTATCAAATATGTATAATCTTTCTTTGCTCATTTAAATTTCCAGAGTGTTTTACCATCTTTGTCTTCTATTAAAACACCTTTGTCATAAAGTTCATCTCTAATTCTATCTGCTTCTTTATAATTCTTATTTTCTCTAGCTTTATCTCTTAAACTAAGCATATTTTTAATTTCAGACTCACTAATAGATGCTTTATTCTTTTTAAAGTCATTCCATTGCTCAGTACTTTCATTCATCAAACCTATAAATTGGCATGCTGATATGAATAAGTCTATACCTTCACCTTTAGTGGCTTTTTCAAATAAATTGTGAAGGTTTGCAATATAACCAGGTGTGTTCAAATCTTCATATAATGGCTTTAAAATTTTATCTGGAACTTTAATTGATTTTAAATCAGATGAATAGACTTTGTACCATTTATCTAAAGTATTTTCACAATCACTTAATAACTTATCATTCCAATCAAGTGGCTGTTTGTAATGTGTACTCATTAGAGCCAATCTAATAATCTGACCACTAATCTTATTTCTAAAATCTTTAATCTTTAAGATATTTCCTTGGGACTTAGCCATTTTCTCATTAGACATTGTGATAAAGGCGTTATGGATCCAATATTTTGCAAAAACTTTTGTTTCATTTGCACATCTAGATTGAGCAATTTCATTTTCGTGATGTGGAAAAATTAAATCTATACCGCCCCCGTGAATATCAAATTCATTGCCCAAAAATTTTTTGGACATTGCAGAACATTCTAAATGCCAACCAGGTCTACCTTTTCCCCAGGGAGAGTCCCAATAAGGTTCATCATTAATTGATGGTTTCCATAAAACAAAATCCTCAGAATTTTTTTTATTTTCACTAATTTCTATTCTTGATCCTGCAATCAAGTCATCTAAATTTTTATTCGATAATTTTCCATAATCTAAAAATTTTTTTACTTCAAAATATACGTGTTTTTGATTTTCATAAGCAAAACCCTTTTTAATCAATTCAGTAATCATCTCAATCATAAGATCTATATGTTCTGTCGCTTTAGGTTGATGAGTTGGATTTTCACAATTTAAAAATTCACAATCTTTTAAAAAACCTGAGGTTACTTTTTCTGTAAGTTCTTTTGTGGAAATTTTTTGTTCTCTAGACGATTTGATAATTTTATCATCAATATCAGTTATATTCCTAACATAGGTTACATTTGAAAAGTTATCTTTAAGTAGCCTATAAAGAATGTCAAAAACAACCAAAGGTCTTGCATTACCAATATGTGGATCATCATAAACAGTGGGTCCACAAACATACATTCCTATTTTCTCTTTATTTTTTGGAATGAATTGCTCTTTTTTATTTGTTAAATTATTTGTTAAAAAAATATCCATCATTGATGATTAAGAAATATACCTTATTTGATGATTTGTTAATCTAATTGATTAACTAGGAATCTTGCAAACTGGAATAGGCTCCATTTTATGCAAGTTTTGATTTCTAATTTTTTCGTATTGGCTTCTATGAGGAGAATTTGGGTTACTCATTGCATCCTCCAACTCACTATAATTGAATCCTAACTGACCTTCATCTGTTCTGCCATCATCCCACAAGCCATCAGTAGGGGGAGCATCAATAATCTCTTTTAATATTCCAAGTTCTTTTCCTAATTCCCATACTTCTGTTTTGTTACAATCTGCTATTGGAGAAATATCAACACCGCCATCACCATATTTTGTATAAAAACCAACACCAAAATCTTCAACTTTATTACCAGTTCCAACAACAATACCTTTGTTAGCTGCAGCTACTTGGTAAAGAGTTGCCATTCTTAACCTGGCTCTAGAATTCGCGTATCCATGTTCGTTATCAAATTTATTTAATGTAGATGAAAATGTTTCAAATAATTTATCTAAACTAATAGTATGAGCTTCAACATTTTTAAATTTTTTTGTTAACCATTCCTGGTGCTTTAAACTTAAATCATGCTGATTTTCCTTTTGTTTTATTGGCATAGTTAAAACAATTGTTTTTAAACCTGTCATCGCACTCAAGGTACTTGAAACAGATGAGTCAATACCGCCAGAAATACCAATCACTAAAGATTGAGCTTTACTTGGCATTTGATCAACGTAACTCTTAATCCAATTTGATATGTATTTTACTTTTTCAGTAGGATTCATAACATACTATTTAATCAAAATTGATTTAAAAACAACAGTCTAAGATGCCGCTTGAATAGCATTTTTCGAATAGCTGCTATTCTTTTTAATCTCATCAGAAATTAAAAATGCTAGCTCAATTGCTTGATCGGAGTTTAAACGAGGATCGCAATGAGTATGATATCTGCTAGACAGGTCAGCATCTGATATTTTTCTTGCACCACCCGTACACTCTGTCACATCTTGTCCAGTCATTTCAACATGTAAACCACCAGCATAAGACCCTTCAGACTGATGCACAGCAAATACATTTTTAACCTCACTAACAACATCATTAAAAGGTCTTGTTTTGAAACCTGTTGTCGATTTAATTGTATTTCCATGCATTGGATCGCACGACCAAACCACATTTAAACCCTCTTTTTTTATTCCTCTAATTAATTTAGGTAAAAATTTCTCAACATTTTTATGACCAAACCTAGAGATCAAAGTAATTTTACCTTTTTCATTGTTTGGGTTTATCAATTCACAAATTTTTGCAATTTCATCTGGCTTTGAGGTTGGTCCGCATTTAATTCCTATTGGGTTTTCGATACCCTTACAAAACTCTACATGACCACCATCAATTTGTCTTGTTCTATCTCCAATCCAAACAAAATGAGCAGATGTATCATGATATTCTCCTGTAGTAGAGTCAATTCTAGTCATACTTTCCTCAAAAGGTAAATGTAATGCTTCATGAGAAGTCCAAAAATTCACTGTGTACAATCTATTATTAAAGTCGGAAGTTATTCCACAAGCTTCCATAAAAGCTAAAGCATCAGCAATTTTATCCTCCAACTCTTTAAATTTTTTAGCTTGAGGGCTTTTCTTAATATAATCTAAGTTCCACAAGTGAACTTTATTTAAATCTGCAAAACCTCCTTTTGAAAATGCTCTTAAGATATTTAAGGTTGAAGCAGATTGTGAATAAGCTTTGAACATCCTTTTTGGATCAGGTCTTCGCGCTTTTTCTGTAAAATCAATCGCATTTATATTATCGCCTAAATAACTTGGTAATTCTTTGCCGCCCTGTATTTCAGTAGGGGCACTTCTTGGTTTTGAAAATTGACCAGCTATTCTTCCAAGTTTTACAACTGGTAAAGATGCTGAGTAAGTCAAAACTAACGACATTTGAAGAATAACTTTAAATGTATCTCGAATATTGTCAGGATGAAATTCTGCAAAACTTTCTGCACAATCACCACCTTGTAATAAAAAGGCTTTTCCATCCACAACTTCAGCAAGTTGTTGTTTCAAATGTCTTGTTTCTCCAGCAAAAACCAAAGGTGGAAAGGTTTTGATTTTATTCAAAACTTGATCCAATTCTTTTTTATCCGGATATTCCGGAATATGTTTTACAGGATATTTTCTCCAGCTATTAACTTTCCAATTTTTCATTTTCAACTCAAGATTGTTGTATCAGAAATTTTTTATTATTCAACGGTTACTGACTTTGCTAAATTTCTAGGTTTATCAATGTCATAACCTTTTTTTAACGCTGAATAATAAGCTAATTTTTGCAAAGGAATTGTCAAAAGAAAAGGTAGTAAATCTTCATTAGTGCTTTCAACTTCGATTTTCTCCCAAATATTTTCTGAAATTACCTCATCTTTACTTTTATTTGTTATTAATAAAACTTTAGCCCCCCTTGCAATCACCTCCTGCATATTTGAAATTGTTTTTTTATAATAATTGTCTCGTGGAGCTAAAACTACAACTGGCATACCCTCCTCTATTAATGCAAGAGGTCCGTGTTTCATCTCTCCTGCAGGATAACCTTCGGCATGAATGTATGATAATTCTTTTAGTTTTAAGGCACCTTCTAGAGCGATTGGATAAGAAAATCCACGTCCCAAAAACATAGAACCCTTTGCCTCATTAAAAGTATTTGAAATTGCTTGTATTTTATTGTCAATCAATAATGTTTGCTCAACAAGTTTTGGTAAATTTTTAAGATCGTCAATTTTTTTATCAAAATGAGCTTTTTCAATATCCTTTCTTAATAAACCAAGTTTCAAGGCTAAAATATATAAAACTAATATTTGTCCAAGAAATGCTTTAGTTGAAGCAACACCTATTTCAGTTCCACAATGTATTGGTAATACAAATTCAGAGTCTCTTGCAATTGAGCTTTCTACTACATTTACAACTGCACAAGTTTTAACGCCATTTTGTTTACAAAGATCTAAAGCAGCATAAGTATCTGCTGTTTCTCCAGATTGTGAGACAAATACATAAAGTGTCTCTTTTTTAAATCTGTTTTTTCTGTATCTGAACTCTGATGCAATATCTATATTTACATCTAATGATGTTATTTCTTCAAACCAATATTTTGCCATTAAACATGAATGATACGCTGTCCCACATCCAATCAAGGTTATTGATGTAATCTCATCACTTTTCCAAGGAAAGTTATAAATATTAACATCTTTATTAGACATATCTATATACTCATTAATTCCATTTCTAATTGTGTTTGGTTGTTCTTCAATTTCTTTAGCCATAAAATGTTTGTAATCACCTTTGTCATATTTTTCTTCTTCAGAGGATAATTCTAAAATTTTTTTATTAATTTTAGTTCCTTCCTCATTAAAAAATTCCACATAATCTTTTTTAATAATACAGAATTCACCATCATTTAAATATGTAATTTTATTTGTCATTGATTTAAGGGCATAGGAGTCAGAGCCTAGATAATTTTCATTAGGACCATAACCAACAGCTAATGGTGAACCCCTTCTTGCACCAACGATTAAATCTGGTTGATCTTTAAAAATTATACCCAATGCAAAACTTCCATGTAACGACTTCAAAGTTTTTTGAATTGAATTAACAATGTTTTCTGTTTTAAGATTTTCAGTAATTAAATGTACTATTACCTCTGTATCAGTTTGAGATTTAAATTTGTGACCTTTTCCAATTAAATATTTTTTTAATATTGTTGAGTTTTCAATAATTCCATTATGAACAACAGAAACATTCTTGGAAGAATGTGGATGAGCATTAATACTATTTGGGAGCCCGTGTGTTGCCCATCTTACATGACCAATACCAATAGTTCCCTCCATACTTTGAACTAAGGAATTTTTCTCCAAATTTTCTACTCTCCCCTCAGATTTTAACTCATTTATTAATCCATTATAGAGAGTTGCCATACCAGCTGAGTCATAACCTCTATACTCTAATTTTTTTAGAGAATTAATTATAGTTGCTGATACAGGTTTATTGCTATTAATTCCAATTATTCCACACATAACTATTTTGATTTTCTTTTATAATTTTTAATTTCCGTCTGTAAACTTCTCGTTAATGCTAATGATTTTTTCTTTACATTTTTCGTTATAACTGATCCAGCTCCAACCACACTATTCTCTTCAATAGTAAGTGGTGCTACTAATGATGAATTTGAACCAATAAATACATTGTCTTTTATCTTAGTTTTGCTTTTTTTTACCCCATTATAATTACAAGTAATTGTTCCAGCACCAATGTTAACCGATTTACCAATTTCGCTATCACCAATGTATGTTAAGTGGTTTACTTTTGAATTTATACCCAAAGTACTTTTTTTAATTTCAACAAAATTTCCAATTTTTGAACCACTTTTTAAAATTACACCCGGTCTTATTCTAGCATATGGGCCAACATCAACTTTATTTTCTATTTTACAATCTTCTAAATGTGAAAAAGATTTTATTGTAACATTGTTTCCAATTTTAACTCTTTGGCCAATTACTACATAAGGTTCGATAATCACATTCTTACCTATCTTTGTATCTTTCGAAAAAAAAATCGTTTCAGGACTAATCATTTTTACACCAACTTTTAAAAATTTTTTTCGAAGATTATATTGAAGCTTTTGTAAATTTAATTGTTTCATCTATAAAATCCTTTATATTAAGTATACATGTTTCTTAATTCACATAATATTTCTTAAAAAAACTTTTAATTATGCAGCAAAATTTTACAATTCTTTTTGATTTAGATGGAACTTTAGTTGATACAGCACCAGATTTAATGCGTGCCCATAATCATGTAATGAAAAAATTTGGTTATCCCACAAAGTCTACAGAGGAAATAAGGAGTCTTGTAGGGCAAGGTGCAGGTGCAATGCTTGGACGATCAATTTGGGGACAAGCTAAAAAGGAATTTGGAAAAGTGCAAGATGAAAAAATTAAAAAAGAGATGATAAAAGATTTTATTGACTTCTATGGAAAAAACATTGTTAACGAAAGTACTTTGATAAATGGTGTCAAAGATTTTTTAATATGGTCGAAAAAAAATAATATTTCTATGGCTGTTTGCACAAATAAAACTGATTACTTGGCCGTCGATCTTTTAAAAAAAATTGGGATTTATGATTTTTTTGAATACGTTGCTGGACATAACACATTTGATTATTGTAAGCCTGATCCAAGGCATTTAACATCTGTAATTGAAATATTGCAAGGTGATATAAAAAAATCGTTAATGATTGGAGATAGTGAAACTGACGCAAATGCAGCAAAAGATGCTGGTATACCAGTTATCTTAATGGAAGATGGATATACTGAAAAAAAAACAAATGAAATTTACCATAATCACTTGGTAAAAGACTTTATTGGTATCGAAAAAATAGTATCAAAATATCTTTAATATTGATTATTTTTTTTTAACTATTAAAACAACTTCGTTAATTAGGAGTTATTTTGATAGTTCATAAAATTAAAGTTTACCCATCTAAGATTCATCTACCAAAAAAAAATCAGCTTGCATGGAAAATTGCAGAAATTGCCTGTGATAATTCTAAGTTAAGTAAAGATGCAATTGAAATGTCAATAAATAGAATAATAGACAATGCATCGGTTGCAATAGCATCACTTAACAGAAGGCCTGTTGTTTCATCTAGAGAAATGGCTCTAAAACATTCAAGAAAAAATGGTGCAACATTATTCGGTGTTAATAGTAAATTAAGATTTGATTGTGAGTGGGCAGCTTGGTCGAACGGAACTGCTGTAAGAGAATTGGATTTTCATGATACTTTTTTAGCCGCTGATTATAGTCATCCAGGAGATAACATTCCTCCTCTAATAAGTGTTGCTCAACAAAATAAAAAAAGTGGTTTAGATCTTTTAAGAGGAATAATAACTGCTTATGAAGTACAAGTAAATTTAGTTAAAGGTATATGTCTACATAAACATAAAGTAGACCATATAGCTCATCTTGGTCCAAGTGTTGCAGCTGGGATTGGCTCAATGTTAAAATTAAAAGCTGAAACGATTTATCAAGCTATTCAACAAGCATTACATACAACAATTTCTACAAGACAATCTAGAAAAGGAGAAATTTCAAGTTGGAAAGCTTATGCTCCAGCACATGCTGGAAAACTTGCTATAGAGGCTGTTGATAGAGTTATGCGTGGTGAAGGAGCGCCTAGTCCAATTTATGAAGGTGAGGATAGTGTGATAGCAAGAATTCTTGATGGTAATAAGGCTTTATATAAAGTTCCATTACCAAAAAAAGGTGAAACAAAAAAAGCAATTCTTGAAACTTACACAAAAGAATATTCTGCTGAATATCAATCTCAAGCTTTAATTGACTTAGCAAAAAAACTAAAAAAGAAAGTTCAAAATCTTAATCAGATCAAAAAAATAGATATTTTTACAAGCCACCATACTCATTACGTAATAGGGACAGGTGCAAATGATCCACAAAAAATGGATCCTAATGCTAGTAGAGAAACATTAGATCACTCAATAATGTATATATTTGCTGTTGCACTTGAGGATGGTACTTGGCATCATGTAAAATCATATACAAAAGCAAGAGCTAAAAGAAAAAGTACAATTAAAATATGGAAATCTATAAAAACTCACGAAGATAAAAAATGGACTAAAAAATATCATGATCCTAATCCTCGAAAGAAAGCATTTGGTGCAAAAGTAGTAATAACTCTAAATAATGGTAAAAAAATTTCTGAGGAGCAAGGTGTAGCAGATGCTCATCCTTATGGATCACGACCTTTTAAAAGAGAAAATTACATTAAAAAGTTCCTAACTTTAACAGAAAATATCTTAGATAAAAAAGAAAGTGATAGATTTTTAAAGATAGTACAAAATTTAAAAAAATTGAAGCCAGGTCAATTAGATAAATT
The DNA here is from genome assembly GCA_902615425.1 of uncultured Pelagibacteraceae bacterium. Classification (GTDB taxonomy): domain Bacteria; phylum Pseudomonadota; class Alphaproteobacteria; order Pelagibacterales; family Pelagibacteraceae; genus Pelagibacter. Next base: position 61,062 of record CACMPD010000002.1, on the reverse strand, counting down.
AAATATTGAAGTAAAAAATAGTAAACTTAAAAGAAATTTGAAAAAAGGTATTTTTTAATGCATTTTATTGAGAAAGAGCCAATACAAAAAAGGAAAGATTTTGTTAATAAGTTAAAATCTAACAAAATTTTAAGAGTTCCTGGTGCATACAATCCTTTAACTGCAAAGTTAATTGAAGAAATTGGGTATGATGCAGTTTACGTGTCTGGTGGAGTTATGGCAAATGATCTTGGTTTTCCTGATATTGGTTTAACAACTTTGCAAGACGTAAGCACAAGATCTTACCTCATTTCAAGAGTAACCAACCTTCCTACTATTGTTGATATTGATACTGGATTTAAATCTTGTAAAGAAACGATTGAAACCTTTGAAGAATTTGGAATTACATCTGTTCATTTAGAAGATCAAATTGAGAGAAAAAGATGTGGGCATTTAGATAACAAAGAATTGATATCAACTGAGGCAATGGTTAAAAAAATTAAAGAGTGTGTATCGGCAAAAAAAGATGAAAATTTTAAAATTATAGCAAGATCTGATGCAAAAAGTGTAGAAGGAATAGATAAGATGATAGAAAGATGTAAAGCTTATGTAGATGCTGGAGCGGAGATAATTTTCCCAGAGGCTTTAAACGATGAAAAAGATTTTGAGAAAGTAAGAAAAGAACTTTCTTGTTACTTATTAGCCAATATGACCGAATTTGGTAAATCAAAGTTATTTAATTATAAAGAATTGGAAAAACTTGGTTACAATATTGTAATTTATCCTGTTACCACACAAAGACTAGCTATGAAAAATGTAGAAGATGGATTGCGAGACATTTATGCAAATGGACATCAAAATAATATCATAGATAAAATGCAAACGAGAAAAAGACTTTATGAGCTTGTTGATTATGAAAAGTACAATAGTTTAGATGAAAAAATTTATAACTTCAGTACCAAAGGACATGAATAATGAGTGATGATATTAAAAAAGGTTTACTAGGAATAGTTGTTGATGAAACAGAGGTTTCTAAAGTTATGCCCGAAATCAACTCTCTTACATATAGAGGTTATGCAGCTCAAGATTTATGTGAATATTGTAGATTTGAAGAAGTGGCTTATTTAATTTTAAATAAGGATTTACCAAATACAATACAACTTCGAAAATTTGAAAAAGAGGAAAAGAATAATAGAGACTTGTCCAAAGATCTTTATTCAATAATAAAAAAAATGCCAAAAAAATCTCATCCGATGGATGTTGCTAGGACTGCTGTAAGTATAATGGGACTTGAAGATAAAGAGACAACTGACTCTTCTCAAGAGGCAAATATGAGAAAAGCTATAAGAATTTTGGCAAAAACTCCAACTGCACTAGCCGCTTTTTATAGAGTAAGAAAAGGGAAAAAGATTATTAAACCAAAGAAAAATTTGAACATTGCAGAGAACTTTTTTTATATGTGTTTTGGTAAGGTCCCGCAAAAAGAAATTGTAAAAGCATTTGATGTTTCTCTGATTTTATACGCAGAACATAGTTTTAACGTATCAACATTTACCGCAAGAACTATTACCAGCAGTTTATCTGATATCCATGGAGCAATAACTGGAGCAATAGCTAGTTTAAAAGGTCCTCTTCATGGTGGAGCTAATGAAGAAGTAATGCACATGATGAATAAAATTAAATCTCCTAATAATGCCCTAAAGTGGATAAATAATGCATTGGATAATAAAGAGGTGGTGATGGGTTTTGGCCATAGAGTTTATAAATCAGGTGATTCAAGGGTTCCAACCATGAGAAAATATTTTGCTAAAGTTGCAAAAATAAAAAAGGATAAAAAATTTGAAAAAATTTACGATATTATTGAAAAAGTAATGATAGATAGAAAAAACATTCATCCAAATGTCGATTATCCTACTGGTCCTACTTACCATTTAATGGGTTTTGATACTGATTTTTTTACACCAATATTTGTTATTTCGAGAATTACAGGATGGTCAGCCCATATAATGGAACAGCATGCTGCTAATAAATTAATTAGGCCGTTAGCTAGTTATAAAGGAAATCAACACAGAAAAGTCGTTCAGCTAAACCAAAGATAGTTACTTCTCTATTTTTGCAAATCTACCATCAAATAAGATCTCACATTTCAATTTGTTGTTTTTAACAAATTCATCTATTGCTTTTTTTACATCTGGTAAATGACCAAAATTATAATCGTCACACATTATTGTTCCATTATATTTAACAACTTCTAGACAACACTCTAAGTCATTTTTAACAGTTTCATAAGTATGTCCACCGTCTAAAAACACATAATCAATTTTCGACATGTCAATTTTTTTTAAAACCAAATTAGAATTGCCTTTAATTAACGTAATATTATCTTTGAACTTTTTTAAAAGATCTTCCACTGCTTCTTTGCTATATGGATTTTGTTTTTTTATATATTTAAAGTATATTTTTTTAAATGGGTTGGAAAAGTATGTATTTGGTATTACTTCTGACTCATTTTCATCATTTTTTTCAAACAAATCTAGACCAATATATTTAAACTCATCTTTATGAATTGTGTAAAGCAATTCACAAATATTTCTTGCTGTTACTCCATGGAAAACACCAACTTCTAAAAAAGTTTTTGGATTTTTCGATTTTACTTCACTTAAAAAAAAATCCCCAGCACCTTTTTGCTTTAGACTGGTTTTTCTAAAATATTTTTTATATTTCAAATGAATTAACTAAATGCTTCTACCCAAGTACCTTGAGTTGATGCTTTAGAATACTCTGTTGCACGACCTTCAAAAAAGTTCATATGCTCAACAGCATTTAACATAGTATCAAGCCATCCTAGAGGATTTTTTTCTACATCATAAATTGGTTCAAGACCAAGTTGAACTAATCTTCTATTACCAATAAATCTAATATAATCTTTAACCTCTTGTGCAGTTAAGCCTTCCATTGGACCCATCTCAAAGGCCAAATCAATAAAAGAATCCTCATGCTCAACTATTGTTCTGCAAGCTTCATAAAGTTCTTTTTTTAATTTTGGCGTCCAGATTTCTGGATTTTCTTTTATAAACTCTTTAAAAATTCTTATCATAGAATTACAATGAAGAGTTTCGTCTCTAACCGACCAAGTTACTATTTGGCCCATACCTTTCATTTTATTGTGCCTTGGAAAATTTAACAGGATTGCAAAACTTGCAAATAACTGAAGTCCTTCTGTAAAAGCACTGAATACAGCAACAGTTTTAGCAATATCTTCTTTTGAGTTTACATTAAATCCTTGCATGTAGTCATATTTATCTTTCATCTCTTTGTACTTCATGAAAGCTGAATATTCTGACTCAGGCATTCCGATTGTATCAAGTAAATGAGAATAAGCTGCTACATGAACTGTCTCCATAGACGCAAAAGCGGTCATCATCATTAAAACTTCTGTTGGCTTAAATACTGTTGTATAATGTCTTAAATAGCAGTTGTTTACTTCAACATCCGCTTGTGTAAAAAATCTAAAAATTTGAGTTAAAAGATTTTTTTCTGGTTGAGATAAGTTTTTTTGCCAATCTCTTACATCATCTCCAAGAGGGACTTCTTCTGGTAACCAATGTATTCTTTGTTGTGTTAACCAAGCATCATAACACCATGGATATCTGAATGGTTTATATACAGGGTTCTCAACTAATAGACCCATCTTTTTTGGTTGAATTATTTCTTTATTTTCAGTCTTAATTTTATCTGCTACTGACATGATAAACACTCCTCATATTCTGGTTGATCGTTAGTTTGTTGGTTTTTTGATTTATATACATTGGCTGTAACATCAGTTGATTTAGCATTATTGATATTTTCAGCTCTTTGAATTGATTTTGATCTACAATAGTAAAGGCTTTTTAAACCTTTTTTCCATGCATCAAAATGAATTCTATGTAATTCTTTTTTGTGAACATCGGCTGGTAAAAATAAATTTACCGATTGTGCTTGAGAGATATATTGAGTTCTGTCTCCACTCAGTTCAACAATCCATTTTTGATTTAATTCAAAGGCAGTTTTAAAAACATCCTTTTCTAAATCGGTTAAAAAATCTAAATGAGATACCGATCCTTGATTTGTTGTAATTGTTGACCAAGTTTCGTCATCGTTTTTTCCGTGACTTTCTAAAATTTCTTCTAAATATCTATTTCTAACATTAAATGACCCCGATAAAGTTTTATGCGTATAACTATTAGCTGCAATTGGTTCAACACCAGGAGAGGCTCCTCCACAAATAATGGAGATGGAAGCCGTTGGCGCAATTGCTGTCTTGTTAGAAAATCTTTCATTAAATCCATATTCTGCTGCATCTGGACATGCACCTCGCTCTTCAGCTAATTGTTTCGATGCTTTATTAACTTGTTCATCAATTTGTTTGAATATTTTTTTATTCCAAGATTTAGCCATTACAGATTCAAGTGGAATTCTATGTTTTTGCAAAAAGGAATGAAAACCCATAACTCCAAGACCAACACTTCTTTCTCTCTCTGCAGAGTATTTCGCATCTTTAAATTGATCTGGAGCCTTATTAATAAAGTCTGATAAGACATTATCTAAAAATCTCATTACATCACTAATCATGTTTGGATCATCTTTCCATTCATCATATTTTTCAAGATTTAAGGATGATAAGCAACAAACAGCTGTTCTATCTCTTCCATCTTTATCAATACCTGTAGGAAGAGTTATTTCACTACAAAGATTAGAAGTTTTTACTGTTAAGTTTGCAAGTTTGTGATGTTGTGGAATTTGTCTATTAACTGTATCAATATAAATAATGTACGGCTCACCAGTTTCAATTCTAGCAGTTAACAATCTAATCCATAAATTTCTTGCAGATATGGTTTGTTGAATAGATCCATCAGCTGGACTTTTAAGTGCCCACTGATCATCAGTTTCAACAGCACGCATAAATGCATCGGAAACTAAAACTCCGTGATGTAAATTTAAAGCTTTTCTATTTGGATCACCTCCAGTTGGTCTTCGCATTTCAATAAACTCTTCTATTTCAGGATGATCAATAGGAAGATAACAAGCAGCTGAACCCCTTCTTAAAGATCCTTGACTGATTGCCATAGTTAAAGAATCCATAACTTTAATAAAAGGAATAATCCCAGAAGTTTTTCCTACTTTACCAATCTTTTCACCAATTGATCTTAGGTTTCCCCAGTAACTTCCTATACCTCCACCTTTCGCAGCTAGCCAAACATTCTCACTCCAAAGATCTAAAATACCACCTAGACTATCTGAGGCTTCGTTTAAAAAACAAGAAATGGGTAATCCTCTTTTGGTTCCACCATTCGACAAAACTGGGGTTGCTGGCATGAACCAAAGATTGCTAATGTAATTGTAAATTCTTTGAGCGTGCAAATTATCATCAGCATATGTGCTTGCTACTCTAGCAAACAAGTCTTGGTAAGACTCATTGTGACCAAGATATCTATCTTTCAAAGTTGCCTTACCAAAATCAGTTAAGTTTGCATCTCGAGAACGATCTATTTTGATTATGATACCTTTATCATTCTGAAAAAGTTCAGTTTCGTTGTTAAGCGAAAAAAGGTCCGGTCTGTTATTTTTTTCGACCTCTTTAACTCGTGGGCTATATTCAGAGACAGCTTTCTTTAGGGCCTGCGATAGAATTTTATTCATATTTTTGTATTATATTTTGTTATTAGTACGAAAACAACTATATGTTGTGTGCGTTTAGCGTTAATACACTATATAAACAACAAATCAATAGAACATTTATAGAACACAAGGAAAAAAAATCAATAAAAAAATTAAAAAAAATGTAAGTAATTAACAATAATGTCAGTAAATTTAAAAATCGACCCCTATGGTTTTAGAGAGTATGACGCTCGATGGTTGTATGAAAAAGACATAAATCTCCAAGGTATAACGAATCTTGGTAAAGGATTAGGTACACAAATTATAAATCATACAAATAAAACTAATCCAAAAGTAATTGTTGGTCATGACTATAGATCATATAGTGAAAATATAAAAGCAGCGCTTAAAAAGGGTTTAGTTTCAACAGGTTGCTATGTTGAGGATGTAGGTTTGTCTTTGTCTCCAATGGTTTATTTTGCACAATTCCATTTTAATTCTGATGCAGTTGCAATGATAACTGCAAGCCATAACGATAATGGTTGGACAGGTGTAAAAATGGGTATTAGGAAAGGATTAACACATGCCCCTGAGGAAATGAAAGAATTAAAAGAAATAACATTAAGTGAAAACTTTGTAAACGGACAAGGTCAGGAAAAAAAAATAAAAAATTTTCAAGATGTATATAAACAAAGCTTAATAGATAATAATAAAATCAAAAAAAAAATTAAAGCAGTGGTAGCTTGCGGTAATGGAACTGCGGGAATTTTTGCTCCTGACATTTTACGTGGAATTGGTTGTGATGTAATAGAGCTTGATTGTAATTTAGATTGGACCTTCCCTAAATATAATCCTAATCCAGAAGACTTACAAATGTTACATGCAATTTCCGAAGCTGTTAAAAAAAATAATGCTGACATCGGGTTTGGATTTGATGGTGATGGTGACAGAGTAGGAGTAATTGACAATGAAGGGAATGAAATATTTTCAGATAAAATTGGATTATTGATTGCAAGAAGTTTGTCAAATAAATATAAAAATTCGGTTTTCGTAGTAGATGTAAAGTCAACGGGATTGTATACAAATGATAAGTTATTAAATTCTAATAAATGTAAAACAATTTATTGGAAAACTGGGCATTCACATATTAAAAGAAAAGTTAACAATGAAAACGCCTTGGCTGGATTTGAAAAAAGTGGACACTTTTTTTTCAATAAACCTTTAGGGTATGGATATGACGATGGTATTAATTCAGCAATTCAAGTTTGTCATTTATTAGATAATCAGAGCAAAAAAATGAGTGAAATCATTGAGGAAATTCCAAAAACATTTCAAACACCCACTATGGCTCCTTATTGTAAGGATGAGGACAAATATGCTTTAGTTAATAAAATTGTTAAAGATATTGAAAAACTGAAAAATGAGAAAATTAAAATAGATGAACAGGAAATAGATGAAATTTTGACTATAAATGGAGTTAGATTTTCATTTAAAGATGGCTCATGGGGTTTGATTAGAGCTTCCTCTAATAAACCTTCATTAGTAATTGTAACAGAAAGTCCCACATCCGATGATAGAAAGTTAAAAATATTTAGATTTATAGACTCTTTACTTCAAAAGACAGGTAAAATTGGTGAATATGATCAAAAAATTTAATTAATCACTCTTATCTTCTGGTTCATTTTTATTTGATGAGCTTTGATTATAAAACTTCTTAATTAATTCTTCTTCCTTCTTTTTTTGCTCTATGTCAAATTTTTCTTCCCACTCCTTCAATCTTCTCTCTTCCTCTTGAATTCTTTGTTCCTCTTCTAATTTTTGTTGAATTTCTCGTTCTTTTTCTTCTTCTATTCTTTTCTGCTCCTCTTCTTCTTTTCTTAATTTTTCTGTTCTTTCATATTCTTCTTTTTGTCGTGCAAATCTCTCTTCTTCTTCAGCTTTAATTTTCTCCTCTTTGAGTCTCAATTCTTCCTCTTTAACTCTCTGTTCTGCTTGCTCTTTCAAGATTTGTCTTTCTATCTCTTTTTGTCTCTCATTTTCGATCTCTTTTAATCTTAACTCTGATTCTTTGAGTTTTTCCTCCTCATATTTTAATTTTTTAGCGGCTTCTCTTGTTTTTTGTTCTTCATCTAATCTTTTTTGTCTTTGTATTTCATTAAGTCTAATTTGTTCTTGCCTTTTTCTCTCTTTCTCTTCTCTTAACTGTTGTGACTTAATTTCCTTTTCTTTTAAAGCCTGCTCTTTTGCTCTTATTTTTTCTTCTCTTTCCCTTTGTCTCTCTAACATTCTTAATCTAAGTTCTTCTTCTTTAATCTTTCTGGCATCTTCTCTTATTTTTCGGGCCTCCTCATCTTTAATCTTTTGTTGTTCAATAAATATCCTTTTAGCTTCAATTTTTTTTCTTATTTCCTCATTCTTTTTAATTTGCTTTTCATTTTCATTAATCAGTCTTCTTTGTTCAAAAATTTGTTTTTTTTCCTCTTTTATTCTTTCTTCTTTTTCTCTTTGAGCTTGTTTTTTTTGGTTCTCAAGTTCTCTTTTTTCGTTAATAATCCTCTGCTTTTCTGACCTCTCTTTATTTATTTTTCTTTCTTTTTGGAGCTTTGTATAAAATTTCTGCAATTTATTTTTAGCTTGTTCAATGAAATTAAATGGGTTCATATCAAATTTACCCTTTTTACTATCTCGACTATCAGATTTACTGTTATCTCTTTTTTTTTGAGCCATATTAAAAGGTAACACTATTTAAATTATTTTAAATATAAACCATGTGTTTAAATTGAGGTTTTTTGATTATTTCAATTTTTACGTGCACAATAGGATAATTTTTTTTAAAAAAATATTTTGATTCGCAAGCAGAATCGAATAATTTTTAGATATGGGTGGTAGAGGGAGACTGAAGCCACCCTTTTTTTTTAGTACTTCTTATTCTTAATAACTTTATATTCAAAATTTTGAGTCGTTTCATTTACACTAATAAGTTTAGCGCCGTTTTTAATATGAAATTTATAAGCCATGTCTGTTAAAGGAGACAAAGTAACTAGTCTGTTTAGATGATTTGATTTTTTTATTTTATTAAATACTTCTTTGACAATTAATTTACCACCCCCCTTTTTTTTAGACCAAACAGTATATGCAATAGCAATTTTACCTACATTCTGTCCTCTTAAAGTACTTTGTAAGTGAGCGTCTTGACTCATAATATCTAGCTCCTCAACAGACTTTGGTATTTCATTCGTATAAGCAAAACACATGACGGCATGGATTTCTCCTTTATACTTAACCCCAAAAATTTTTCTTCCATAACTTCTTCTAAAAGTATTATCAAGTTCTGGTCTTACAGGATCTTCTTTAGTATTACATTCTTTCAACTCAACTAACTCTGCACCTTTAATCCAATCAAAAAAATTACCAATATTTTTACCAATAATTTGTTTATTTTTTCTAAGTCTTGCTTTTATTCTTGGCTTAAATTTTTTAGCTCTCTTTGAATAGTTTTTAATAGAACCATCTTTCAAATATTTTGCTACAAGTTTTTCTTTAACAACTTTAATAATTTCTCTCATAATTTTAGATTAGTTATAAACTAAAATATCTAAATATAAAAATTGTCCCAATAACATAGAGAAAAACTCCAAACATTCTTTGAGCTTTAATTTTACTCATTTTATGAACTGTATTTACTCCTATTCTTGCCATTATTGTTGTTATCGGAATAAATATTAAAAACGCTGGTATATTTACAAAACCAATGCTTAAAGGCAGACTAACATCTAAATAAAGTCCAGTTGAGAAGAACCCTATCGTTCCTGAAATAGAAATAATCCAACCGATAGCAGCGGCACTACCAATAGCTTTTGTAATTGGATATCCAAAAAATCTTAATATAGGAACATTCATCATTGCCCCTGTAATGCCCATAGGTGCGGAAATTGAACCAGATATAAAGCCTAAAACAGCTTTGGGAAAAAAACTAAATCTAGGTTTAATTTTATTTGAATTTTCTTGTTGTAAAAGCAAATAAGCACCAAATATGAAAACAACAATTGAAAAAAAAAGAACTAAATATTTCGTCTTTAAAAAAGCTGCTAAAAAAGATCCAAAAAATACTCCTAAAATAACAAATAATCCAAAAATTTTTAAAACACCAAAGTCTACTGCATTATGCTTTCTATGAGTAAGAACGGAAGCTGTTGAGGTAAAAATAGTAATGAAAAATGCAGTTCCAACAGCTAAATGCATTGTGTAATCCTCTGTAAGATTTAAAAAATCGAATATAAAAAAAAGAAATGGAACTGATATTAAACCACCTCCGATCCCAAAAAGTCCTGCAAAAAAACCAACAGGTATAGCAGCCATGACCATTAAAATAATCAAATAAAAGTAATTGAGATTTGTAAGGGAGTCGGTCAATTTTTATATTTTTAATTTATACTTAAATACTCGATAAAAGATCGTATTGATACTAAAATTAAAAATATTCCAAAAATTTTACTAAGTAATTTTTTATCAATTTTATGAACAACTTTAGCTCCTATTCGAGCCATAACCATCGTAACAGGGACAAATACTGCAAACCCTAGTAGATTTATGTAACCAACACTATAGGGTGTTCTTACATTATCAATTATTTTACCACCTGTTATCATTGTAATAGTTCCTGTTACAGCAATCAAAAATCCAACTGCTGCTGCTGTACCAATTGATTTTCTAATGTCATATCCAAAAGTTCTCATAAAAGGAACCATTAAAGATCCACCTCCAATACCTAAAGGCACAGATATAAATCCAATAATTACGCCAGAAATATTTTTTACAATAGCTGAAATTTTTTTTGGGTTATCTACTAATTTTTCTCTTAAAAAAATAAAAAACAATCCAACTATAAGGGCAAAGATTGAAAAAAATAAAACTAATGCAGGAGTTCTTAAATTCACAGCTAAGAAAGTTCCACCAATAACACCGGCTAAAATAAAAACACCAAATGATCTTACCATTTTAAAATCAACAGCATCATACTCTTTATGGGTCATTGTTGAAATGATTGAAGTAGGAATAATTATTGCAAGTGATGTTCCAACCGAAAGATGCATCCTCGTAACGATATCAAAATCCAAAACAGTAAAAGCATAATAAAGCGCTGGAACCATTACAATACCACCACCTACTCCCAACAATCCAGCCATAAAACCTGCTCCCGCAGCCGCAACTGCTAAAACAAATAATAAATTTATTAATTCAGCATTAGCAATTGTTTCCATTAGGAACTTACTTGATTGGCTTTTTCATTATTTTGAACAATAGTCATAATATGTTTTGCCTTTTGAAAATCAGAATCTCTCGCCATCATATTATCACTTAAATATCTTTTCCAATCTTTGGAACCTACCTGACCATGGTATAAACCAACTGTGTGTCTCATTATATGATTTACTTTAGTTCCCTTCTTTACTTCATCATCCAAATATTCTAAAAGTTTTTTAACCACTTCTTCTCTTGAAGGATTATCATTTGTTTTGAATATCTCTTTTTCAATTTCAACCAGCGAATATGGATTTTGGTAGATGGACCTTCCAATCATTACTCCGTCACAAAATTTCATGTGATTATTTATTTCGCTTAGTTTGGTTATACCACCATTTATAATTATTTCTAAATCTGGATTTGCTTTTTTAATCTCATAAACCATGTTGTAATTTAATTTTGGAATATTCAAATTCTGCTTTGGTGATAATCCAGAAAGCATTGCTTTTCTTGCATGTAAAATAAATGTTTTTGTACCTACGTCTCTTAATTTGTGAATAAAATTATTAAGATATTCAAAATCTTCGACATCATCAAAACCTATACGAGTTTTAGCTGTTACAGGAATTTTACATACTTTGACCATAGAATGAATACATTCCGCTACTAAGTCTGGTTCCTTCATTAGACATGCGCCAAACTTATTTTTTTGAACCTTTTTACTTGGACACCCAAGATTAATATTTATTTCATCATAACCCATGTCCTCTGCAATTTTTGCAACCTCCGCTAATTCATTTTTATCAGATCCACCAACCTGTAAAGCTAAAGGTTTTTCCTCTGGACTAAATGATAAAATTTTATTTCTATCTCCATGAATTGCTGATTTAGTGGCGACCATCTCAGTATAGAGCATTACATTTTTACTCATTAATCTGAGAAAAAAACGATCGTGCCTATCAGTACAATCCATCATTGGAGCGACTGAAACTTTTCTATTAATTTTTTGTTTAGTATCCAAGTGCTTTACCCATGATTTTATCAGGTAACCATGTAACGATTTCAGGAAAAATACATAGAATTAAAATAGCCAATGCCATAATTATCATGAAAGGAATAGAGCCTTTTAAAATTTCAGACAAACTTACATCTGGGGTAATGCCCTTTATAATATAAAGATTTAATCCTACAGGAGGTGTTATTAATCCTATTTCCATATTGATAGTGAATACAATTGCAAACCAATAAGGATCAAATCCTAAAGTTGTTATTACAGGCAACAAAATTGCAGAGGTCATAACAATCACTGCAACAGGAGGTAAAAAAAAACCAGCGATCAAAAGAAATATATTAATTAAAATAAATACAACCCACTTATTTGAACTTAACTCAACCATACTTTGGGCTAAAGATTGAGTTACGTACAATTGTGAAAGAGTGAATGCAAAAAGATAAGAAGCTGCAATAATAAACATTATCATTACACTTTCCTTCATTGATACTTTAACAATATTCCAAATCTTTTTTGGTTGATAAATTTTGTAAACAACGGCTATTAAGACAAAAACTAAGAACGCTCCAACACCAGATGCTTCCGACGGAGTTGCAACCCCACCATATAAAACATATAAAACTCCAGCAATAATTGCTAGGAATGGAAGGATTCTAGGTAATACTTCAAGTTTTTCTTTCAATGTTGGCTTTACCCTGTTTCGTAAAGCTTTTGCAGCATCTTTATCTATAAAATAACTATGGATAAGTGCCCAAATTGCAAACATTCCTGCCAACATGAAACCTGGCACCAATCCACATAAAAACAATCTTCCAATTGATGTTCCGGTTGCAATTCCATAAACAATTAAAACAATGCTTGGAGGAATTAAAACTCCTAATGTTCCACCTGCTGCTATAGTTCCAGTAGCTATTTGATCTGAGTAGCCCCTTTTCCTCATTTCGGGTATTCCCATAGTTCCAATAGCTGCACAAGTTGCAGGACTTGATCCACTTAATGCAGCAAAAATTGAACATGCTCCTATATTAGAAATAACTAGTCCACCTGGTACTCTCCAAAGCCATCTATCTAATCCTGTGTATAAATCTTTACCTGCAGGAGAATTAGCAACTGCCATTCCCATTAAAATAAACATTGGTATTGAAAGTAAAACAAATGAATTTAAACCAGCAAAGAATGTTTCAGCAAAGACATCAAGCATTTGAAAACCTTCAAATGATACTAAAAGAACTATCGACACAAAACTCAAACCAAAAGCAATTGGAATTCCAGAAAAAAGCACCAACAAAGTAAAAACTGCAACGATTAAAGCTATTATTAATGGGTCCATTAATTATAATCCTTGTCGTCAGTAAGTTTTATAATTTCAGCTATATATTGAAGAATCATTAGTATAGCACCTAAAGCCATTGAAGAATATGGTATCCATAAAGGTGGATCCCAAACTGTTCCAGTCGAATAATTTTTTGTAAATGCTTCTTCAACCATTAAAAATCCAAAATAAAATAAAATTAGAAAAAATAATAAACTTAATAAGGAAGTAAAAATTTTTAAGCGAATGATATTTTTTTTAGATAGAAAATCATAAATCCATTCCATACTAACGTGAGCTTTTTCACTAAGCACAAACACACTTCCTATGAAAGTTGATGCAACTAATAACATGGTAACTAATTCTGTTTGCCAAGTAATTGCTCTTTGAAAAAAATATCTCTCAAAAACTAGTTCTACAATTACTAAAATTGATAATAGCAAAGCTAAAACTGCAAAAGCACCACAAGCTTTTGCTATAAAATCACAAAATTTAAGATATTTTTTTTTCATAAAAAAACCCCTATTTAATAAGAATAAATAGGGGTTCTTTATATATTATTTTATTTAACTGCTAAAGCCATTTCCATCAGCTTATCGCCACCTGGAACTTTATCAGCAAATGCCTTGTGAGATGATTTTTTTGCAATCTCTACCCACGCAGCATGATCTTTTTCGTTCATGTATACTAATTTAACACCTGCAGCTTTATAAGCTTCCTCAAACTTTTTATCTAAGTTTTCAACTTGAGCTGTCATGTATTTTTCAGCAACTTTTCCTGCTTTCATTAAAGCTTTTTGCTGCTTAGAATTTAAAGCATCAAAAGACTTTTTAGACATCAGAATTGGCTCATACATAAACCATAATCCAAATTTTCCCGGAGGTGTTGCGCATGAAACTTGTTCATAAATTTTGTAACTCACAAAACTTCCTGAGCTAGTATTTGCACCTGTTAATACACCTGTTTGTAAACCAGTATAAATTTCAGATGATGGCATACTTTGTATACCTGCTCCTGCAGCTTCTAACATTTGGTTAAATGCTTTACCAGCAGCTCTCATCACTTGTCCTTTTGCGTCGCTAGGGTTTTTAATACATTTTGTTTTTGAAGCAAAACCACCACCTAACCAAGCATCAGATAAAACTACAACACCAGCATCATTAATGATTTTTTTAATTTCAGTCATCATTGGACCTTTATTAAATCTTAATGCGTGATCATGATTTTTTACAGTTCCTGGCATTAACGTTGCATCAAATTCTGGATGAAACTTAGATGCGTATGCTAAAGGAAAAGCAGAAATATCTAACTGACCAGTTGTCATAGGTTTCCACTGTTCTTTTGGTTTGTATAATGATTTAGCTGGATAAATTCTGATATCTATTCCAACGTTTGCTTTTTTAACCTCGTCAGCAATGATTTGAACCATTTCATGACGTGGATCATAAGATCCATCAGCTCTTGGAGTACCAGGCCATTGGTGACTTGCTTTTAGCGTAATTGCATAAGCAGAACCAATAGTAGTAAAAACAAAAACTAATGAAGTTAAATATAAAGATATTCTTTTTAACATTATTTTTTCCCTCTATTGTTATTTTTAATAATTCAATTAAAGTGAACTTATTAATAAGAGTCAAGTCGACAAAAAATCATGTAAGATGAAGTAATATGGATGGACCTTTAAAAAACCTACTGATAGTTGATTTAACAAGAGTATTAGTTGGTCCTTACTGCACTATGATATTATCTGATTTAGGGGCTAGAGTAATTAAAGTTGAAGCACCTGAAATTGGAGATGACTCAAGAAAATTTGGACCATTCATAAAAGATTATTCTGCTTATTTCATGTCTCTTAATAGAGGAAAGGAAAGTATTGCACTTAATTTAAAGAATGATGAAGATAAAAAAATTTTTGAGAAAATTTTATCCAAAGCAGATATTTTAGTTGAAAATTTTAAACCTGGAACTTTAGAAAAATGGGGGTTTGGCTGGAAAGATGTTAACAAGAAATATCCAAAACTAATTTACGCCTCAGCATCAGGCTTTGGTCAAACTGGTCCACTTAAAGAATTACCGGCTTACGACATGGTAGTTCAAGGTATGGGCGGTTTAATGAGTGTTACTGGGCAACCAAACTCTGAACCTACTAGAGTTGGAACATCAATTGGAGATATTACTGCTGGGCTTTTTACCGCGATAGGTATTAATGCAGCATTGTATGATAGACAAAAAACTGGAAAAGGAATGTTTATAGATGTTTCTATGCTTGATTGTCAAATAGCTATATTAGAAAACGCTATAGCACGTTATCTATCTAAAGATGAAATTCCAAAACCAATGGGATCAAGACACCCATCAATTGCACCTTTTGAAGCCTTTAAGACAAAAGATAGTTACATAATCATTGCAGCTGGAAATGATAAACTTTTTGAAAAACTTTGTAATCTTCTTCAAATCCCAGAGGTAATTAAAGATCAAAAATTTTCAGATAATTCATCTAGAGCAAAAAATATCGATGAGCTTAAAAAAATTTTAGAGGAAAAATTATTGAGTAAAAAAACAAGTGATTGGGTTAGTGAAATGGAAAATGATAAAATTCCATGTGGACCAATTTTCAATATTAAAGAGGCTGTTGAAAACCCACAAATAGAGTCTAGAAACATGATTGTCAAAGCATTTCATAAAGTTGTTGGTGATTTTAAACTGGCTGGTAACCCAATAAAAATGTCATCTTATAAAGATGAAAAAACAAGAGGTGACATACCTGATTTAGATGAACATCGACAAAAAATTATAAAGGAATTTTGTAACTAATAAATTTTAGGAGTTTGAAGTGTCAGTGTCATCTGCTGCTTGATCTTCACTTTCAGATACTTGATCTAAAGAAACGTCTCCCTGATCTACTTCAGCATCATCGGATACAGGAGCTTCTGGCACTTCAGGCTTAGCTGTTTCAGATAATTCTGCTAAATCATCTTTGGAAACCTGAATTTTTTCAGGAGCTTTTCGTGCTCTTTTAGATGGTAAAATAGGTGTTCCACTTTTTGAGATCTCACCTTTATATAAACTTTCAAAATCGTCACCAACATCCTCATCAGCTTCGGCACCATCATCAACTTGTTCTACATGTTTTCTTAATTTATAGACAGCGCTTTCGGTTAAATCATCTACTTTGATATTTTCTTCAGCTATTTCTCTTAATGCGATAACTGTATTTTTATCGTTATCACGATCTAAAGTTGGTTCTATCCCGGTATTTAGCTGAGTTGCTCTTTCTTTTGCAACCAAAACTAATTCATATGGACTATCTACTTTATCAATACAATCTTCTACTGTAACTCTTGCCATGCCGGTTATCTATAAGCTGTGATTAAAAAAAGCAAGGATTATTTAAATATAATTAGGATTTAACCTATTTCTAACCACGAATAGAGCAATTAAAGATAAGAAAATATATACAAATGAAATCACTGCTATTTGCTCAATAGTAAAGCCTTTATCAATTAGCAATCCAAATAAAGCTGTACCAAAAGCAGTAGAAAATACCATCAATGCTGTTGTTAATGCTTTAATTGATCCAATGTATTTTACGCCATAAATCTCAGCCCAAGTCGAAGACCCCAAGACATTGGCAAGCCCATTTGAAATTCCAATTAAACCAAGGAATATAAAAGCTGATATGGAAATATCTAAATAAAACAAAACCAACATTGAAATCAACAAAGGTATATTCATAAAGATCAATAATTTTCTACTAGTAAATTTATCGATTAAAAAACCAGAACCCAACAAAGTAATTACCGATAAGACAGAATAAGCCATAAATGATTGTGCTATGACAAATTCACCCCACTCTTTTGACTCTGTAATATATGACTGATAAACAAATACACCAGTAGCAATCCAAGGCATTGCTAGCATGTTCAAACAAACTATATAAAATCTATAATCTTTTAAAACCTCAACACGTGTCCAATTTTTAATTTCTTTTTCAACAAAATTTTGATCATTTATATCTTCTCTTGAGTCAAAGTTCAGGTTTTTGATTAACGCAAAAGAAATAAATGGTAAAAAAAATAGAATTAATACAGAAATAAACAGCCAAATGTTTTGCCACGCAGTTAAAGTAAGTAAATAGACAATTAAAACTGGTAAAATAAATTCTGCAGTTGATAATCCAAACCAACCGATACTTAGAGCTTTCCCCCTTGATTTAGTAAAAAATCTTGAAATTGTTGTAGTTGCTGTGTGAGACATTAATCCTTGACCAGAAAACCTCATTAGAAAAACAGCAATAAATAAAAAAACTATTGATGAAATCTTCGAAAAGAAAAAACAAGAAAAAGCTAACAAAAGAATTACATATAAAGCAAATCTAAAAATATTTATGTCATCAATTTTTTTACCAACCCAAATTAAAAGAAAACTACTTAATAATGTTGCCGAAGCATAAATTGAGCCAAATTGTCCATGAGTTATTGAAAGTGTTTCTCTAATACTTGAATTAAATAAACCAAGAAAAAAACTCTGTCCAAAACTAGAAAAAAATGTAAAGATAAATCCAAATATAATTACTTTTAAACTTAAACTTTTAAACATAAAAAATTATGAGCTGTAATGTTGCTTTCATAGGTCTTGGTGTAATGGGCTATCCAATGGCAGGATATATATCAAAAGGTGGTCACAATGTAACTGTTTTTAATCGTACAAAATCAAAAGCAGAAAAATGGATTGGAGAATACAAAGGTAAAATGGCTGAAACTCCAGCGGATGCAGCTAAAGATGCTGAATATATTTTTACCTGTGTTGGTAATGATAATGATTTAAGAGAAGTAACTTTTGGTGACAAAGGAGCTTTCAAAACAATTAATAAGGGCGCGGTCTATATTGATAACACTACAGCCTCAGCAACAATTGCTAGAGAGATTTATGATTATGCAAAGAAAAATGGATTTGGCGCATTAGATGCTCCTGTATCTGGTGGACAAGCTGGAGCAGAGAATGGTGCACTAACAGTTATGATCGGTGGCGATCAAGCTAACTTTGATAAAGCAAAAGACAAAATTGATTGTTATAGTAAAAAAATGAAATTGCTTGGTAAAGCTGGGTGTGGACAATTAGCTAAGATGGTTAACCAAATTTGTATAGCGGGACTTGTTCAAGGTCTATCTGAAGGAATAAACTTTGGAATGAAAGCTGGATTAAATATGGAGGATGTAATCGAAGTTATTTCTAAAGGTGCAGCTCAGTCTTGGCAAATGGAAAATAGATACAAAACGATGATTGATGATAAGTTTGATTTTGGTTTTGCAGTTGACTGGATGAGAAAAGATTTAAAGATTGCAATGGATGAGGCAAAAAATAATGGTTCATTGTTACCTGTAACAGAACTAGTAGATAAGTTTTATGGAGAAGTACAAGGATTAGGAGGTAATCGTTGGGACACTTCAAGCTTAATTAAAAGATTCAGAAAGTAATGTATGCAACCAGCATACTATGAAAATTTTGAGGAAATTCAAAATAAGTATTGGTCTATGCTCGATGATGCTGTGACTAATAGAGGTTCTCCTTTTAGAATTCCCGTCTTTATCTGTGCCCACCAAGATGAGGTAGATGGAAGAATAGTTGTTCTAAGAAAATCAGATAGAGCAAACAATCTATTACAATTTCATACTGATTTAAGATCACCAAAAGTAGAAATTCTTAAGAAAAATAATAACGCCTCTCTAGTTTTCTACGATAAAGAGGAAAAGATTCAATTAAGAGTAAAAGTTGAGTGTGAAATAAATAATCAAAATTCTACAACAGAAAAATCTTGGAAAAAAACTCAACATATCAGTAGAAGATGTTATCTAACTGATAGTCCTCCAGGAACTGCATCAGAAAATCCAACATCTGGCATGATATCTAAATTAGAGGATTTTGATTATACAATGGAACAAAGCGAAGAAGGTTACAAAAACTTTACAGTTATAAAGTGTAAAATAAAGTCTATTGAATGGTTATATCTTGCAGCAAAAGGACATCGAAGAGCAAAATTTGATTTAGAAACTAATAAAAATGCTTGGATGGTTCCTTAAAAAATTGATTTAGAATATTTTTTCCAATTATCTTGATAGTGCTTTGTGTTTTCAAAAACTGCTTTCTTTTCTTCTTCAGTGACCTCTCTTACAACTTTACCAGGTGAACCTATTACTAAAGAGTTATCTGGTATCTCTTTGTTTTCAGTAATTAAAGCTTTTGCACCTATGATGCAATTTTTTCCAATTTTAGCGTTATTGAGAATCACTGCACCAATTCCAATTAAACTATTGTCCCCTATTGTGCATCCATGAAGCATAACCATATGACCTACAGTTACATCTTTGCCAACTTTAATGGGATATCCTGGATCGGTATGCAAAACACATCCATCTTGAACATTTGATCCCTCACCTATATGAATATTTTCAATATCTCCTCTTAGGGTTGCATTAAACCAAACACTTGTATTTTTTTCTAAAGTAACATCGCCAATCACAACCGCATTGGGTGCTACCCAATTTTCGCCAGAGTTTTTTGGTTTTTTATCTTTTAAATCGTAAAACATAATTTATATATTATTACATTATGCCAATACAAACTCCAATATGTGATTTTGGTCAAAAGGCTCATGACTTTAAGCTTAAATCAACTGATAATAAAATTTTAACTTTAGAGGATATTAAAGGTGAAAATGGAACCTTAATAATGTTTATTTGCAACCATTGCCCCTATGTTAAAGCAGTTACAAAAGATATTGCTGAGGATACTAAAAAATTGAAAGATTTAGGAATTAACGCTGTAGCAATCTGTGCCAATGATGCTGAGAATTATCCAGAAGACTCGTTTGAAAATATGATTGAATTTGCAAAAAAACATCAATTCAGTTTTCCATATTTAGTTGATGAAACACAAGAGATAGCCAGAACTTATGATGCGGTATGTACTCCAGATTTTTTTGGATACAACAAAAATTTAGAGCTTCAATATCGAGGTAGATTAAGAGAATTAAAAAATTTAGTTCCTGTAAGGGATGGTGATAGTGATTTATTTAATGCAATGAAACAAATTGCTGAAACTGGTAAAGGACCTGAAAATCAAACTCCGAGTGCTGGCTGTAGTATTAAGTGGAAAAATAGTTAATGTATTTAATCGTTACGAGATCTTTTCCCCCAGAGGTGGGTGGGATGCAAAGTTTAATGTGGGGTTTGGCAAAAGAAATGTCCAAAAACTTTATGATCAAAGTTTTTGCAGATCACTACGAAAATCATAAAGAATTTGATAAAAAAGTAAATTTTTCAATAGAAAGAGTTGGTGGAATTAAATTCCTAAGAAAAATAAGAAAAGCGCAGCTAATTAATGAATATTTAAAAGAAAGTAAAGCTCAAGGTATTATAGCTGATCATTGGAAAAGTTTAGAATTAATAGTAACTGATAAAAAAAAATATTGTTTAATTCACGGAAAAGAAATCAATCACGCTAAAGGAAGCTCTTTAAATAAAAGAGCAAACAAAATTTTAAATAGTGTTGAAAAAGTAATAGCAAATTCTGAATATACAAAAAATTTAGCCATTCAAAATGGTGTGGAACAAGAAAAAGTTGTTGTGATAAATCCAGGAATTAACCCTGCCCAAGAATTAAATAAGACATCGTTAACTAAAGTTGAAAGCTTACTTAAAACAAAATCACCACGTTTAATTACAGTTTCAAGATTTGATAAAAGAAAAAATCATGAAAAAGTGTTAATGGCTCTAAGAAACTTAAAACAAATTTATCCAAATATTGTTTACATTTGTATTGGCTATGGAGAGGAAGAACAAAATTTAAAAGATTTAGTAAATGAACTCGATTTAAATGGTCAAGTTATGTTTTTTAAAGAAATAACTGATGAACTTAAAAATGCTTTAGTGGCAAAATCAAATATATTTGTGATGCCATCAGTAAAATATAAAAGCTCAGTTGAAGGTTTTGGTATAGCTTATATAGAGGCTGCACAATACGGAGTTCCCTCTTTAGGTGGAGCTGACGGAGGTGCAGCAGATGCAATTCAACATGATAAAACAGGATTAATATGTGATGGAAATAATCTAGATGAAATTTATTCATCATTAAATTCTATGATTGAAAATAAAAAATATTTGCATTTTGGTAAAAATGCAAAAGAGTTATCATCTAAATTCGATTGGTCTAATACCATCGAACAATATAAAAAAATATTAACTTAAAATTTATTTTTTTATTGTCCAACCATTTTTTTTTAATGCTTTAATCAAGTTTTCACGCATCTGATCTCTTGATGTTTTTTGATCACCTATCTTTTCAAAAAATACAGGTTCTAATCCCCTATCCTTCTTTGATTTAAAATAGTTTTTTATTGATTGTATTTTTAGCTTCATGTTTCTCCTTTAGCGTTGTGTTTAAAGTCCCAGCAAGTAGAGTTTTTTCTAAATCAGGACAACTATTTATACCATAATTTACTTAAAAAATTATTTTTTTGTAAAAGTTTTATAAATATGCCAAAGAACAATTAGAATTGTTGTAACCAATATACAAACTGTAAGAGTTCTGTCCCATAGAAACTCCCAAGATCCATTACTTAAAAGTAATGATCTTCTTAGATTTTCCTCCATCAACCCCCCAAGAACGAACGCTAATATTAAAGGTGGCATGGGAAAATCATAAAGTCGTAAAAATGTTGCAACAACTGCTATGCCAATCATTAAATAAATATCGAAATTATTAAATGACATCACATAAATTCCTGTAATAGAAAAAAATAAGATTAATGGAATCAAATAATTTTTTGGTACCGCAAGAATTCTAGCGATGTAGGGAATTAATGGTAAATTTAATATTAATAATATTACCATTCCAATATACATCGACATTATCACTGACCAAAAAATTTCAGGATTAGTCATATAAAGTCTTGGACCTGGCTGAATACCAAATCCCAAAAGTGCGCCAAGCATTACGGCTGTAGTACCACTTCCAGGTATACCTAAAGTTAACATGGGTACAAAAGAACCAGAGCATGCTGCGTTATTAGCTGTTTCAGGTGCAGACAATCCATTCACACTTCCTTTTCCAAATTTTTCTTTTTCTTCATCCTTTACTAAATTTCTTTCCATTCCATATGCTAAGAATGATGCAATAGTAGCACCCGCACCAGGTAATACACCAATCAAGAAACCAATAACTGAGGATCTTGGAATAGTTCGATACATTTTACCTCGTTCTTCTTTATTAATTCTTATTGATCCAAGTTCCGTTAGTGAAACTTGTTTTGCTGCCGCTGTTGGATCATTTCGCTTTAATATGATTGTTAAAGCCTCACTCATAGCAAAAGTTGACATAACTACTAAAACAAAGCTTATTCCATCTGTTAAATTCATATTATCAAAAGTAAATCTTGTAATATCAGACAGAGAGTCTTGACCAACAGATGCTAACATCAAACCAAGTACAACCATCATCATCGCTTTTAAGAATTGTCCTTTAGATGAAAAAGCTGCTATTGCCGTTAGCCCTAAGATCATTAATGCGAAATAATCTGGCGATCTAAAAGATAAACTTACTTTTGATAAACTTGGAGCCATAAACAATAAATAAATTGCTGATAGTGTTCCACCTGCAAATGAACTCCAGGCGGCGATAGCTAATGCTTTACCGGCTTTACCTTGTTGTGCCATTGGATATCCATCGAAAGAAGTTGCGACAGTTCCTGGAACTCCTGGTGCATTTAACAAAATGGAGGAAGTAGAACCACCAAATACTGCCCCATAATAAACTCCAGCCATTAAAATCAAGCCTGTTGCAGGATCAAAACCATAAGTAATTGGTATCATTAAAGCAATCGCTGTCATGGGACCTAAACCAGGTAACATTCCAATAATTGTTCCAAAGAAACAACCAATCATCACCATAAAAATATTTTGAAATGATAATGCTGTAGTTAAACCAATTAATATTCCTTCTGTCATCCCATCACTCCAATAGATTTTAAAAAGGGATCCCTTAAATAAATTTCAAGAACTCCGTGAAGTAAATACATAAATCCAGCAACAAATGGAAAAGAAAGTAAAAACATCAAGATCCATCTTCTCTCACCTAAAAAGTAATAAGATGCAAATAAAAACAAAGATGTAGTTAAAAAGTAACCCACTTTTAAAATTGTTGCCCCATAGATAATTGCAATAACAATTAGTAATGCCGTTTTTTTGTACTCTAATGTTCTATGTTCAACTTTTATAGTATTTGGATCTGGTAAGATTAATTTTAAACCAGAAAAAAATAAACCAGCATATCCTAAATAAATTGGAAATGTTCTTGCATTAAATGGTGCATTTTCATCGAACGCAAAAACTTGTATTTGATAAGCTGTATATAAATAGAATGCTGAGAAAATAAAAAAGAGCAGTGATATAATTTTTGTCGTATTTATATTCACTGCTCTTTAAATTAATTAATCCAGAGGATTAAATAACTCCTAGTTTCTTCATAAGAGCTGTCATTTCTTTTGTTTGAGTTTTTAAAAACTTAACAAACTTTTTGTCTGGGTTATAAATATTTACCCAAGCATTTCTTGCTCTTACCGCTTCCCATTCAGGAGTTTTTTGTACATCGCCTAACATTTTAGCAATAGCTTTTTTATCTTTGCTACTCATGCCTGGAGGACCAAAAAATCCTCTCCAGTTTACGAATTGTACATCATATCCTTGCTCTTTAAGTGTAGGTGCATCAGGTGCATCACCAACTCTATCAGGCGCAGTTATACCAATGATTCTTACTTGGTCTCTTGCTCCCATTAATTCACCTAAACCTGTAGATATAATTTGAGTTTCTCCAGATAAAAGTCCAGCTAATGCTTTTCCACCTGCATCATAAGGAATATAAGCTACAGCATTTGGATCTGCACCAGCAGCTTGGAATGCTAAAGCACCAATTAAGTGGTCCATACTTCCTCTAACAGAACCACCAGCCATTTTTATTGAACTAGGGTTTGCTTTATATGCATCAACAACATCTTTAAAGTTTTTGAAAGGTGAGTCTTTTGCAACTGCAATTGCACCATAATCACCAATTACTCCAGCAATTGGCACAACATCTTTATAAGATAAAGTTCCACTTCCACTGACATAACCTTTATGTCTTGTAATTGATCTCAAAACTAATGGTGTTGATTGAACTAGAATCGTATTTTCCGGCTTAGTATTAATCATGTAAGCCAGAGCTTTTCCACCACCACCACCTGACATATTTTCAAATGATGCGCTTTTTAAAAATCCAGCTTTTGTCAAAGCTTCTCCAGTACCTCTAGCAGTTCCATCCCAACCACCACCAGCACCACCACCAATTACAAAGTGTAGTTTATCAATTGCAATTGAGTTGACTGTAGTTGTCGATAATAAAAGAGCGGCAGAGAATAAAACTGAAAAAAAAGATTTAATTAGTTTCATTATTTCCTCTCGTTGTTATAGTTAATTGCATAGATTAAACATACTTTTAGTAATCTAGTCAACAACCAAAGATAGAGCACATGCAGAACGTGATTCCCTTAGACCGAGAAAGTTTTGGGCAATTATTATCAAAAAAATTTTTATTAGTTATTGTGATCTCTATTCCTAGTGCGATTATCGCTGACTTTTTTAAGGTCCCACTTGCCTGGATGATTGGTCCAATGATAGCAACCTCTTTGATTGCCCTAAAAGGTTTTCAAGTAATAATGCCAAGACTAGCCCTAAGCTCAATCTTAATTATCTTAGGATTACATATTGGAAACTATATTGATCAAAATTTACTTAATCAGATGGTTAATTGGATTTGGACCACAATTATAATGTTTTTTTATATTGTTATTAGCATTCTAATTGTTTCTAAATATTTACAAAAATTTTCTAATTACAAAGAAAAAACATCTATATTTTCTGCAGCCCCAGGTGCTTTAGGACCATTAATGATTTTAGCAGAGTATGAAAAATCAGATTTATCTCAAGTAGCTACAGCTCATTTAATTCGATTAATAATTATAATAACTTTATTTCCTTTTATAATAGTTAGTCTCTACCCAGCTGAAGCTTTGGAATTAGAAAAATTTGATTACATGTCTCAAAACCATTGGGAATTAATTATATTAATTATTGTCTCGCTAGTGTTCATATTTTTCTTTGATAAATTTAAAGTTCCAGCTGCTCTCTTATCTGGAACGTTGGTTGCAAGTGGGGTTTTACAAATATCCGACATCGCGTCATACAAATTACCTGATGCATCAATAAATTTTTGTTTATTAATTTTGGGAGCTTCTGTCGGATGTAGGTTTGCAAATAAAACATTTAAAGAAGTTGCAAATAATTCTTTTCATGGATTAGTTGCAACTATACTTTTAGTTTTATTAGGTCTTATTGCAGCATATTTTGCAACATTTTTTGTAGATAATAATATTTTATCATTAATACTATCTTTTTGCCCCGGAGGTATTTATGAGGTGGCAGTAATAGCAATCGCTTTTGACCTTGAACCAGATTTTGTTGCTTTTCATCATATCATAAGATTGTTATTCATACTCTTTGTCGTGCCAGTGATTTTAAGGATAATTGAAAAAACTAGGTTAAAGAATTAGATAATCTTTCAAAAACTCTTTCAGCACTTAAGTTTTTTAGATCCGTAACTTCAATTGGTTTAAAATTTTCTCTTTCAATACTTACTTTGTACGCTGTTGTATGTTTGCCGAATAATGTAAGACCTTTGGCCCCTACATGAGCAGCTATGTGCGCAGGACCAGTATCATTTGCAACAACAAATGAACTATCTTTTATCAGGGCAGTAAGTTGAGAAATATCTAGCGCTCTTCCATTATCCAGTAAAGCTAATGCATTAATATTTTTTGCTTCACTGATTTCAGTTGGTCCAGGAGCTGTAATAACTTTATATTCTTCACCATACTTACTCGATATTAAATCAATAAGCTTGTTGTAATAAGGCCATTTTTTAATCGTTAAATGAGGTGAACAGAAAGGAAATAATAAAATATATTTTGTTATTTTATAAAAGTTTTTAATTTCACTTATGTCTGTAGCAGCCCAATTAAAGTCTGGTCTTAATGTATTAAATGGAATTAAGCCAGAATCTTTCAATTGATATTCAAATCTTTCGAGAACAGAATTTTTGTCAAATTCACTTTTATTTTTTCCTGCTGGTAAAGTCGTTGCAGAGCTTGACCATATTTCCTTACCTGCTTTTGGAAAAAGAATATTCTTATAAAAATTAGTTCTAGATGAATTTTGCAAGTCAAAAACTTTAGAAAAGTTATGTTTTTTTATTTCACGCATTAAAAAATACAAATATATTAAATTAAACCTAGGTAGTCTTTTGTCTAAAATAACATTATGAATAAATGGATTTTTTTTGAATAAATCAATAAATGGTTTTGTAGTAAGAAGATGAATTTGATCATTTTTATGATTTTCAGATATGTCTTGAATAGCACCACTAGCTTGAGATATATCTCCTAAAGATCCGTGTTTGATAATTAGTATATTAGACATATTTATAACAAGATAACATAGTATTAAATTTTATGAATAAAATTATAGTAGAAGTTTCAGTTGGAGAACTTTTAGATAAAATTTCAATTTTGGAGATTAAAAAAGAAAAGATAAAAGATGCTGAAAAAATAAAATTCATTAATAACGAACACTCTATTCTTAAAAATCAGTTAGAAAAAAATGTCAAATCTGATGAAAAGTTAAATAATCTTTATCAATCTCTTAAAGTAATTAATTCAAAACTTTGGGTTATCGAGGATGATAAAAGACAATGTGAGAAAGAAAAGGATTTCGGGGAAAAATTTATTAAGCTTTCAAGAGATGTTCATTTTCTAAATGATGATCGCGCTAAAATTAAATTAGAGATTAACAATCACACTGGATCATCTATCAAAGAAATAAAAGAATACACTAGTTATTAAATCATTAATGGGACTTCATTTTTCAAAAGAAGAATTTAGAACTAGAAAATCCAAAGTTTTAGATTCCATGAGAGATCAAAACATAGATGCTTTATTAATGTTTAGACAAGAGTCTATGTATTGGTTAACTGGTTATGACACATTCGGATATGTTTTCTTCCAAACATTAATTTTAGATAAAAAAGGAAACACGATATTACTAACTAGAGCTCCAGATTTAAGACAGGCACAAAATACATCAAATATAAAGGACATTAGAATTTGGGTTGATAAAGATGGATCAAACCCAACCGATGATCTTAAAGTTATTTTGGACGAGCTAAATCTTAAAGGAAAAAAATTAGGAATTGAATATGAGGCTTATGGATTAACTGGAAAAAATACATTAAAGCTCAATAAGTCTTTAGAGAATTATTGCTCTGTTGAAGATAAGTCAGACTTAATAACAAAGTTAAGAGTAGTAAAATCCAAAGAGGAAATTGTTTATGTAAAAAAAGCTGCAGAACTAGCTGATCAAGCTTTGGATGAAGTTTGGAAATATGCCAAAGCGGGTGTGAATGAGTCTAAGATTTTAGCTGAAATGAATAAAGTTATATTTGAAGGAGGCGGAGATTATCCTGCAAATGAATTTATTATTGGTTCAGGAAAAAATGCTCTTCTTTGCCGTTATCAATCAGAAAAACAAACTTTAAATGATCAAGATCAATTAACTATAGAATGGGCTGGTACTTATAGACATTACCATTCAGCAATGTTTAGAACTATTCCTATAGGTAAAGCAGATCCTAAACATCATAAAATGCATGAGGCGTGTGTTGAAGCGTTAAAGAGTTGCGAGAATAAATTAAAACCTGGAAATAAAATTGGAGAGGTTTTTGATATTCACGCAAAAACTTTTGATGATCTTGGTTTTAATAAAGCAAGAATGAATGCATGTGGATATTCTTTAGGTACTACTTTCGCTCCAAATTGGATGGATTGGCCAATGTTGTACACAGGGAATCCATACGTGATTGAGCCTGGAAATGTTTTTTTTATGCATATGATATTAATGGACTCAGAAAATCAATTAGCAATGAACTTAGGTGAAACTTATTTAGTCACTGAACAAGGTAACGAAAGACTTGGTAAACAAAAAATTGATTTAGTTGTGCTTTAATTAAAGCTGTATTTCTTTTCTAAAAACTTAATCACATTATGAATTATAAAGGTCATAAATAGATAAATACCACCAGCAACAATAAATACCTCAATTGGTTTAAAAGTTGTTGAAATTATATATTTTGCAACACCTGTAAGGTCCATTATAGTGACAGTACTTGCTAAAGAAGTTCCTTTCATCATTAGGATAATTTCATTTCCATAAGCTGGTAAAGATTGTCTAATAGCGATAGGAATTTGAATTTTATAAAAGATTAATTTATTTGAAATACCCAAACTTTTACCTGCCTCTATTATTCCAGGTTTAATGGTTTGAAATGCTGATCTCAATATCTCTGAAGTGTAAGCACCCGTGTTTAGAGCAAAAGCAATTATTGCACACCAATATGGTTCTTTTAAAATTATCCATAAAACTGTCGATCTTAAATATTCAATCTGACCTAATCCAAAATAAATAATGAATATCTGTACTAAAAGCGGTGTACCTCTAAAAACATAAGAATATCCATAAGCAAATCTATTGATAAATATATTTTTATTTAATCTTAAAATTGCGAAAAATAATCCAATGAACAACCCAATTATTAAAGAAACTGAAAGAAGTTTTAAAGTTATAACAGCAGCATTTAGTAACTTTGGGAAACTATTCATCATCAATTCCAAGTCCATCAATGCCCCCTACTATATTTAACTTCTAATCTGTTAATTAATTTCATGCTCACAAAAGTAAGTAGTAAATACAAAACTGCGGCAAATGAATAAAAGAACAATGGATCTCTCGTTGATCCAGCAGCAATATAAGATTGCCTCATTATTTCCACTAAACCAGTTACAGAAATTAAGGAGGTATCCTTTAGTGTAATTTGCCAAACATTACTTAAATTTGGAATTGCAAGTCTGAGCATTTGGGGAAGGATTATTTTATAAAATTGTTTAAATTTATTAAATCCTAGAACTTTAGCAGCTTCAAATTGACCTTGATCAATAGATTGAATTGCACCTCTAAAAACTTCAGTTGAATAAGCACCAGAAATTATACCAATTGCAAATGATCCAGTAACGAATGCATTTATCTCTATATACTCATTATAACCAAACATTGAAGCTACAAACATTATCGCTCCACTTCCCCCAAAAAAGAAAAGGTAGATTACTAAAAGCTCAGGCACGCCTCGAATTACAGTGGTGTAAATATTAGCGATTAAATTTAATGACTTATATTTTGATAATTTTAAAGGAGTAAAAATTGCAGCAAAACTAAAACCAATGATCATCGCTGTAATTGACACAGCTATAGTCATTAGAGTGGCTCGAAATAACTCGTCACCCCAACCAGTATCTCCAAATGCTAGAAGTTCCATATAGATTGGCGACTATACATTATAGTCGCCAAATCTAAAATTAATTACATAGATGCATCAAAGCCGAACCATTTAATTGCTAATTCGCTGATCTTTCCGTTTTTTCTTGCTATATCTATTGCCTTATTAAAGTCTGCTAAAAGTTTAGCATCTTTTTTTCCTTGATCAGAGCCCTCTCCCATCTGTGATGCTTGTCTTATACCTACACCAACGCCGTTACCAAAATGACTGCCTCTAAATTCTGGACCAACTACGATAACTGCCTTTCCAGATTTCTCTGCATAATCAGTAAATGAGGAAATAGCTGCTAAAGCAACATCACATCTCCCTGATGCTAAATCTAAATTTACCTCATCTTGTGTTTTATAAGTTCTTAAATTAACTTTTCCGACATCACCTGAGTCTAAAAAACTTTGGTGAATTGTTCCAGTTTGTACACAAACTGTTTTGCCTGATAGTGCATCTGCAAGAGTTTTTAGAGTCTTACTTGTAGATCCACCTTTTTTATTTAAATCTAAAACTTTAGGTGTATCCAAACCTTCAAGACTTGATCCTTTCATAACTGCTAAAGATGCTTTTTCATCTGCATAACCTTGTGAGAAAGTAATCACTTTTTTTCTTTCATCAGTAATTGACATTCCTGCCATAATCGCATCAAATTTTCTCATTTGTAGCGCAGGTATCATACCATCCCAATCTTGTTCTACAATCGTGCAATCTCTTTTCATATAGATACAAAGCCAATTTGCTAATTCGACTTCAAATCCAATTAATTTTCCTGATGCATCTTTAGAATTCCACGGGGGATAAGCACCTTCTGTTCCGATTTTAATTTTATCAGCATTAACATTTCCAATTATTAAAAATGAAAATAAAACTGAAAAAATAATTTTTTTAAATATATTCATCATTTTCTCCTTTAATAAAAAAATATTATTTCACAAATCAGAGACTTTAAAAAGAAAAAACTAATGGTTTATTGAAGACGAAAAATTCCAAGAACAATCAAAACTGGGCACATAAACCCTAGATAATTTGGTATTTCCAAAATGATGATGAAAAACATTCATCCAATTTTCAACTTGAAGAGGTTTTTTATCTTGGCTGCCAACTTGTGCTGTGATCACGCCCTTTGGTTTTAATATTCTTACTAAAGATTCCATATTCTTTGCAGCCAAATCTATACAAAACTGATCATCATTTAAATCTACAAAAATATGATCATACGTATCATCTTTTACTGATTTAATACTATGAAACGCATCTCCCCAAACACATTTAACTGAATTTTTCTCTGTAGCTTTTTTTCCAATGTCCCCTAAATGTTTATTACAAACTTCAACTACTTCAGGATCAAGCTCATACCAATCGATAAAATTAAATTTTTTAGATATGCATTCTCTCGCAACGCCGCCATCACCACCACCAATGATTGCAGCTCTTTCATTGTTTTTATTTAACTTTAACCCTGAACCTACAAATGTTGAGCTGTACAAATGTTCATCACACTCAGCTACTTGAATTTCACCATCAATAAATAATGATTTACCGAATTGCTCTAACTCTAAAATTTCAATATGCTGACCCACTTTTGATTTAAAATCTTCCAAAACTTCATTTACTACATAAGATTTTTGTAAACCTGGTGAGCTGTAAATATCGTGATAAAGAGATCTTGTATCTCTGTTAAATTCTTTTTTGACTATTCTTTTGTGCTTAAATTCTTTTTTAATAATATCAACCGCTACTGATGGACTGATTTTTCCACAAGTAAAGAAATCAAAACTTATAATTCCTTTTTCAGGAAATGTATGAAAACTGATATGACTTTCAGCTAATAATGCAAGAATTGTAAAGCCCTGTGGTTCAAACTTATATTTTGATATATTTAAAACTGTAACTTTTGCTACTTTAGCAATCTCTTTGATTACTCTTTCATAAACCGATGGATCATATTCTTTCTCGGTACCAATAATATCTAAAGTAATGTGCTCCCCTACTTTTGTCATATTACCCTTTTTTATAATCTTTAGCTTTTTCCAAAACTTTTTTCATTTCTTCTAATGAAAGAATCTTTGGCTCTCCTAACTTTAGTGCAATAGTGTATTGATGACAAATATTTTCTATCTCTTGTGCGAGTTCAAATGCTTCATCTAGATTTTTTCCAAAAGCAACCTGTCCGTGATTAGACATCAAACAAGCACTTCTATTTTCTAAAGCTTTAATTACATTTTGTGAAAGTTCTTTTGTCCCAAAAGTAGCGTATTCAGCACATTTAATGTCTTCTCCACCTGCAAGAGCAATCATGTAATGAAACGAAGGTATAGATTTTCCGTGTGAAGATACAGCTGTTGCGTGTGGAGAATGTGCATGAACAACTGCTTGGGCATCTTTTTTATTAATATAAATATCTCTATGAAATCTCCATTCGGAGGAGGGTTTGTTCACTGAGTCGTTATTTTCTGCTTCTTCATTTAAACCCATAAAAACAATATCTTCTGGCTTTAATGTTTCATATTTTTTTCCTGATGGAGTAATTAAATAACCTTGAATATTATCTTGTTCTGCTCTCAGAGAGATATTTCCTGATCGTAGCGGTGAAAGATTTGTAGAGTTCAATTTTAGAGAATGCTCAATAATTTGATTTCTTTGGTCTAAATTCTTCATTTGAATAATTCTTTCAGTCCTCTTTCTGATGCTTCACATATACCTTTTTCAGTAATTAATCCTGTAACGTATTTTGCAGGGGTTACATCAAAAGCTAAATTCATGGTTTTACTATTTTTTGGATAAATTTGTATTTTCTTTATATTTCCCTTTTCATCTAAACCTTCCACATGAGATAATTCCTCTGAATTTCTCTCCTCAATTGGAATATCTTTATGTTCTTTTATATTCCAATCAATTGTTGAACTTGGTAGTGCAACATAAAAAGGAATTTTGTTATCATGTGCTGCTAGTGCTTTTAGATAAGTTCCAACTTTATTACAAACATCTCCATTGGCTAGAGTTCTGTCTGTTCCAACAATACACATATCAACCTCTCCTCTCTGCATCAAAATTCCACCTGTGTTATCTGCAATGATTGTGTTTTTTATTCCTTCTTCATTTAATTCATAAGAAGTAAGATTTGCTCCTTGATTTCTTGGTCTAGTTTCATCTGCCCATACATGAACAGGAATTCCTTTTTTGTGTGCATGATAGATTGGAGAAGTTGCGGTTCCCCAATTTATTGTTGCAAGCCAACCTGCATTACAATGAGTTAATATATTAACTGTATCTTTTTTTTTATTATAAATTTCCTCTATTATTTTAAGACCATTTAATCCTATATTTTCGCAAAATTTTATATCTTCTTCGCATATATCTTTAGCTTCATTAAGAGCTATTTCTAAAATTTTATCACTATTTAAACCTGATAATTTATTCATCATTCTATCAACAGCCCATTTTAAATTTATTGCTGTTGGTCTTGAACTAATTAATTCATCTGCAGATTTTTTCAAAAATGATAGATCATTATTTTCAATAATTGCTAAAACTAATCCATAAGCTGCTGTAGCACCTATCAAAGGTGCTCCTCTTACTTCCATTATTTTTATAGAATTAATTGCATCTTTAACAGTCTTAAGATCCTTTATGATAAATTGATGTGGTAGTTTTGTTTGATCAATAATTTTTACGACATTATTTTCAAACCAAATAGTACGATAATCTTTTCCTCCTATTCTCATTTATTTATAACTCTGCCAGCAATAGTTTTTAGCTTATCTATAGTTTTTTTAGTTCGTTTTTCTGGAGCAGTAATAATAGCAACATCCAAGCAATTGTTTGTTGGATCTTTAGGATCAATATGATTTTCAAAATTTTCTATCAAATTTTTTATCATATTTTTTGCTTTAGCAGCATTTCCTAAAAGAACTTTTATTACTTGTTGCACATCTACATTTTCATGATCTGGATGCCAACAATCATAATCAGTTACCATTGAAACAGATGCATACCTAATTTCTGCTTCTCTAGCTAATTTGGCTTCTGGCATATTAGTCATACCAATTACATCAGCTTTCCACGATCTATAAAGATTGGATTCAGCTAAAGTTGAAAATTGCGGCCCTTCCATTACTACATAAGTTCCGCCTCTTTGATATTCTATTTTTTCTTTCTTAATAGCTTCTTCACACGCATTCATCAGACCATTTGATGTTGGATGAGCCATAGAAACATGGGCAACGATTTCGTCATCAAAAAAAGTTTTATTTCTTGCGAAAGTTCTATCTATAAATTGATCAACAATTACAAATTTACCTGGCGGTAAATCTTCTTTTAAAGATCCGACAGCTGATACAGAAACAATGTCAGAAACACCTAATTGTTTTAACGCATCAATATTAGCTCTAAAATTTATTTTTGAAGGTGAAATAAAATGCCCTCTTCCATGTCTTGGTAAAAAATAAACCTCTTTATTTTTATATTTTGTCTTTAAAATTTGATCTGAGGGTTTTCCCCAGGGAGTTTGTAAATCAACTAACTCTCGATTTTCAAATTCCTCAACATCATATAAACCACTTCCACCAATGATTGCTAATTTATTTATTGTCATCTTAAAATATTTTAATTAATTATTAATATATAATTTAACCATATGAATTTAAAAGATTTTATTAGATCAATTCCAGATTATCCAAAAAAAGGGATATTATTTCGAGATATAACAACATTAATTAAAAATGAAAAAGCATTTTCTGAAACAATTAATCAGATAGTTGAGAGAAGTAAAAAAGTAAAATTTGATAAAATTGCAGCTATTGAATCAAGAGGCTTTGTCTTTGCCTCTGCTGTTTCATACATATTAAAAAAACCATTTGTGATGCTTAGAAAGAAAAATAAGTTACCAGCTGATGTTCACTCAATAGATTTTGAACTCGAATATGGTACTGCAACAATAGAGGTGCATAAAGATTCTATTGATGAAAATGATGAGGTTTTAATTATTGATGATTTAATTGCAACTGGTGGTACTGCTGAGGCAGCAGCTAAGTTAGTTGAAATTTCAAAAGGAAAAGTTGCTGCTTTTATTTTTGTTATTAATTTGTTTGATCTCAATGGTACGGACAAATTAGTAAAAAAAGGTTATAAAGTTGAAAACTTAATTGATTTTCCAGGTCATTAAAAATGGAAAGATTAAATAAAATTTCTAAAATATTTAACAAAATCTATTACAACCTTTTCGTCGAAAATTTTAAAGGTAAACTTCATTACAATTTCCCACAAAATTATTTTCGTTGGGATCTTATTGAATATTTGATTAGTAAATATGGATATTCTGATTACTTGGAAATAGGCTGTGATCAAGATCAGTTGTTTTCAAAAATTAAGATACAAAATAAAGTTGGTGTAGACCCAAGTAGTGGTGGGAATGTAAGAAAAACAAGTGATGAATTTTTTAGAGAAAATAAGAAAAAATTTGACATAGTTTTCATCGACGGCCTACATACTTACGATCAAGTAAAAAAAGATATTTTAAATTCAATAAATTGTTTAAAAGAAAATGGTATAATCTTGGTACATGATTGTATGCCCGATAGCCTAAGTAAACAAGCTGTTCCTAGATACAGGATGGTATGGAATGGGGATGTTTGGAAAGCGATAGTTGAGTTGCGGCAAAGAGAGGATTTAGAAATTTTTACATGTGAAATGGATCAGGGTATAGGAGTTATAAAAAAAGAGAAAAATACATCGATATTAGAAATTAAGAAATCTGTGAGAAATTTAAAATTTAAAGATTACTATGCAAATTATAAAAAGTTTCTTAGAGTAATAAGTGTAAAAGAATTAAAAGAGAAATATTAAATTTCTTTGTTTTTCCAAGTATCTGGAGTTAAATCATTATCAATCTCAATAGTTAAACGATAATTGAAATCTTTAGGTCCTCTTTTTTTTATATAATCGTAAGTTTTTTTTACACCCTCATTCAAACTTACTTTTGTCTCGTAATTTAATAATTTTCTTGCTTTATCAGCAGAACAAGTAGCATGCTTCACCTCTCTTGGCCTGTCCTCTTTATAAACCGCCTCAAGGTTTGAACCGGTTATGTTAGAACAAATTTCAACTACTTTGTTAACAGTCACAAATTCTTCATCGGGTCCTATGTTGATTACTTGTTTGTTTAAATTTTTTTGATCTAACATGGGAACTAAGCAGCTTAAACAATCATCAATATATGAAAAGCATCGTTTTTGCTCGCCATCACCATAAACTATTGGAGGTTTTCCTTGTAGCATTCTATTTAAAAATATTGAGACTACATTTCTATATGGGTCAGTGTAAATTTGTCTAGGCCCTATAATATTATGTGGAACAGCAATTACCCACTCTATATTATTTAAATCACAAAGATTTTTTAATACATCTTCAGCTGCCACTTTAGAGATACCATAAGGATCAACAGGTTTAGGAATCATATCTTCTGTAAAGGGTGTTTTTTGATCTCCATATCTTGCCATAGAAGAACAAAAAATTATTCTTTTTACTTTTTCATTTATAGCTGCAGAAAAAATTGAAACTGAAGCGAGGTAATTATTTTTTGTAATTTCGTAAGGTGAAAATACTGACAAACCTTCATGAGCTGTTGCTGCACAATGATAGACAACATCAATATTTTTCATTATTTTTCTTACATTTGAAAAATCGCTACAATCCAGATTATGAAACTCTATATCTTTATGTATGTTATCTTTATAACCACCTATCATATTATCTACACCAACAACTTTATGTCCGAGATCTAATAATTTTTCTGATAAATGTGAACCTAAAAAACCCGCTACACCAGTTATAAGGATATTGTATTTAGTTGTCATTAAAAATCTAAATTATTATACATTTAAAGTTTAGGTCTATACCATGATTTCTTTAATAAAACAGAATTAATAATACCTGATAATCTATATTTATAAATTTCACTTTTATACTTTTGAAGTGTTATAAAAAAAAATACGAATTTTATTAAAGATGATGATAATTTCGGTAGAATCTTTATCATTGCTGTTAAGTATCCGTAATGTTTTTTATGAAAATAAAATGTTGACCACATCCAGTGCCAATTTCTAGAAAGCTCCATAGGTTTCTCGATTTCTAAATTATGCGATGTGCCACCTAAATGGCTTACTTTAATTGTGGGATCTATAAATATTTTTGAATTATTTTTTTTTAATCTTCTACATAAGTCTATTTCTTCAAAATAAAGGAAAAAATTATCATCAAAAAAATTAATTTGCTTAAGATTTTTCATATTTAAAAACATTGCAAAACCTTTGACATTATCTACCTCTTTAATTTCTTTATCCTCATTAATATTAAAATTATTGTATTTTTCATTTTGAGATATTGGGGCGATAATTCCAAAATCACCTAAGTTATTGATGCTTAAAAAGAATTTATTTACCGCATCATTATTTAAAGTCACATCAGGGTTTACTATTAAAGCATAACTAGTTTTAACCCTTGATAGACCTAGATTGTTTCCTGCTCCATACCCTAAATTTTCTTTTGACAAAATACATTCCACATTTTGATATTTAGATTGAATTTCTTCCTTTAATTTTTCATCATTTGAATTTTCAATAACGATAATTTTAATACTTTTTTCAATTGACTCTATACAACTAAAAATTTTATCTCTGCTATGGAATGAAGTGATTATGACCGTCAAATCGAAAGTTTTCATATAAAATTAATATGGTAGCGGGAAGTAGGATCGAACCACTGACCTCGGGCTTATGAGTCTATCGCCATGACCCTGCTCACTCACTCTAAAGCAATTACTCCTGTAAATGCTCTCTATCCTTTCTAATGATACTGATACAAATTATAGTATCTTAGTCAAGAACCAATGTCATTGACGCGTATATGGAGCAGAAATTTATTTACCTTTTTTAATTGGGCCATAAACTATTTTCGGATAATTGAAATTTTCATGAATTGCATTTGCTACAACAATTCTAGAGTTATCAAAATCAATTACAACATGCTGACCACCATAGCCATGCATGCCCATTACGGGTCTATCTTTATTTATACCAGTGTAATGAGTTTGAAACTGACCAGCATAACCTTTGGCAAATTTCCACTGTGTTTTTCCTTTTCTTTTTTCATTTTCTTTGCTTATTCTGTTATTAAAAATTGTCTTTAAAAACTTACCCTCACAAGTATCATTTTGCCAGTCCTCAAGCATTGCTTTTGCAATTCTTAAATAATCATATCTTGTTGCATAAAACATAATATTTGCATTACCCTCTTTTTTTGGTCCAGCAGTTTTAAAAAAAAGGACACTATTTTTAATTTTGGCTTTATCCTTAAAAGTTTTTTCTAATATTTTTTCAAAATCATCTCCTGTTTTAAACAAAACATAATTTAAAACTATATGTGAATTAATACTGTGATAGTTAAACCTTCGCTTAGAACTTTTGATATTCTTTAAATAAAATAAGTATTCCTCTAAACTTACCGCGTGATCATCGAGAGATCCTTTAAATTTTTCAGCTAAGTTTTTACTATTTATAAATTTACCTTTTTCGATATATTCATGGTCACCAGAATTCATATTTAATATGTCTGAGAGTTTTTGGTTATAATAAAGAGTGTTTTCAAGTAGTGGCCAATCGTCTAATCTTGTGTGAACACTATCAATATATCCATCACAAATTGCATGAGCTAATGTATATGAAGCCATACTTCTACCAACCGACATTGATCTTAACTTTGTTTCATTATTTATAAATTTTCCAAATCGATCGTTCGGACTAATTTTGTCAATGGTGATTTGACCGTCTTCAAAAAGAAGATAACTTAACAATGCAGTTTTTTTCAATTGCTTATCTATATATTTGTCTTCTTTTAAACTTGATCTAAATTCATAAGGATTACTAGATGGCTCTACCTCATAAGTATCAACTCTCTGAATTTTAAAAGGTCTTTCAATGAATCTAAAAAGCTCATAAACTAGAGTACCATAATTTGGTTTAACATTTTCCCAACTTTCAGGTATCCAACCATCATAAAACTTTATTTTAAGATTGTTTTTATACTTTCGATTTGACCACTTATATCCATTCTCACCATAACTTTGATCACCATCCAAAACACATTGTTTTTTAGGTTTTGCAATTTCTTCAAAGCATTGTGGTCCTGCATCCCATCTAGTGCATTTTTTACACTCTTCGTAATGTTCATTGATTTCTACGAATTCTTTAGAGTTATTTTGAATTAACCACTCATGAAACTTTACAAGAGTTTTATCATTTGCAAATGCATTGGGACTAATTATTGCTGTCAAAAATATAACTGATAATATTTTTCTCACCACAATCAAATATTATCAGAAGCTAATTTAATTTAAAAGTTTAATTGGTGCACTATTGGAGCAAAACGCATACGATCATCTAGAATGGTAGCGGGAAGTGGGATCGAACCACTGACCTCGGGCTTATGAGTCCCGCGCTCTAACCAACTGAGCTACCCCGCCTTTTGATGAGATTTATAATAGTTTAATAAATTGATTCAATATTTATTAATGAAGTAAAAGTTATAAAATTAACTAATTTTTCTTAGAAAATGATTAGACCAAATAAAATCAACCCTGTTGAAGCAGCTGCTGAAAAATATAATTTTTTTCTGTTTTCATTTTTTTTATTAACTGCAATTCTATTTAAAAGAACGTTTATGTTGCTGCTTTTTAATTGAGTTGATGGTGGATCTTTTTCAAGGTATCTAGCTATAAGCTTTTCTTTGACGTTGATACCTGAATTTTTCATACTATTATTTAATCACGTATAATTGATTTTTGCAAATTCGTTATAATGAAAGATAAATTCCAAAGGCTCCCACACCCATTATCAGCAATGATAAAATGAAAATATTTTTTTTAAGTTCCTTGGCCTCTGTTTCTTCTAGCTTTGACTTTAAGATATTTATATCAACTCTCTTCTTTGATGTTTTTAAAGGCTTTTCAGCAACATCAACATCATTTGGGGTCTCGATGTTAGTATGTGTCTCTGCAAAGCCTTTATTGTTCATGGCAGGATTAGTACATTAAAATATCAGTCGAACAATTTTCCTGAAGTTCAATTTGGGTCACTATTAGATTGACATGTGTTCAATTTGGGTCAATATTCTCGAATTCAAATTTATGAGTTTAGAACAAATCGATTTCAGTAAAACCTTAACCGATGATCAGGTTTATGAAAGTATAATGAATAACTACTCTGAATTAGCTAATGAATGGATATCACATCAGTGGAATTGGATGAACAATGTGTACTGGGCTTTTAATGATCACTACAAATACATGATTATAATTTCACTTATAGAAAAAACACTTCAATTTTATGATCAAATGAATATTCAACAAACTTATGATGAATATTATTCTAAATCATATGTTCAAATAGATAAGTTTAGTATTACTGAATTATGTGAGAAATTAGATCTACCAAAAGAAACGATAAGAAGAAAAGTTTTAGAACTTGAAAAAGAAGGTGTAATTAAAAGAGATAAAAAAAAAATTGTTATTGATGGTAAAGCATTTACTTTTGTGAAACCTCAAAATCAAATTAAACTTTCATCAAAATATATCTTATTAGTGGCTGAAGCCTTACATAGAGATAAGCACTTTTCAAAAAAAGTTGATGTCAAGTTAATTGAAAGTTTAATTAAAAAAAAATTTACATTATGTTGGCGGTGGTTTTATCGAATGCAAATACCATTAATAATTGGGTATCACAAATTCATGCAAGATCTAAGTACGTTTCATGTTTGGGGAACTATTTGTATGAATCAATCATTGAACGTAACCAAAAATTTAAAAAATATAGAAACAAAAAAATTACCACTAGATCATGGTGCTGCGAGTAAAATACTGATTGATAATGTTGGCTCAACTTCAGGTATAAGCGCAATGTCTATTTCAGACATGACATTAATACCAAGAGCAACAGTAATAAGAAAATGTAAATATTTGATGAAGAATGATTTAATTAAACTCAATGAAAAAAAACAATATACTTTATCCTCATTTAATTTTAAGAAAATTATACCATACCAAACTGAAGCTTTTAAGTTTAAAGCTAAATTTATACGTAAAGTTCTAAATCTTCTTGTAATTTCATAAATCTTAAATAAATTATAGACGTTATATTATTACACTGAGGGGTCATGGAAATAGTAACAAAAATAGCACCTATCATACTCGCATTAATAATGTTGGGTTTAGGTTTGGGATTAAAGATTGATGATTTTACGAGAATATTAAAAACTCCAAAGGATTTTTTTGTAGGTTTTTTTTCTCAATTAATTATTCTTCCATTAGTTGCTTACTTATTAATTATTATTTTAAAAGTAACACCTGAAATAGCAATTGGAGTTATGATTATCGCTGCTGCACCAGGTGGAGTTACATCTAATATATTAACAAAATTTGCTAATGGAGATGTTGCTTTATCTATTTCTTTAACAGCTGTAATCAGTTTAATTTCTATTATTACTGTTCCTCTTATAATTTTTACATCTGCTGATTTATTTGGAATTACTGATATTTCTCAAAATATTTCAATGACTGGTATAGCGCTAAAAATGTTTTTGGTTGTAACTGTTCCGGTGATCTTAGGGATGATTATTAGAAAATTTGCTGAAAATTTTGTAAATTCGAAAATTCAAATATTTGAAAAACTTAACATAATATTATTTGTTATTTTTTTTATAGCTGCATTTTATGAAGAAAGAGAAAATTTTATAGATTTTCTAATGCAAGCAGGTTTCATTACTTTTATTCTAAATATAACAATGATGATTGTGGCTTATTATCTTGGTAAAACTTTTGCCTCAGGAATAAAACAACAAAAATGTATTGCTTTAGAATGTGGATTACAAAATGGTACTTTAGCAATATTTGTTTCTACACAAATATTCGGTACAGATATAGTCTACATAACTCCAACAGCTGCATATGCTTTGATTATGTACATCACTGGTTTTATATTTGTTTTTCTTTTAAAAAATAAAGTTTAATTTGTCTTAAAATTGGTCTGTTTTATTGGTTTATTAATCAATTCAATTTCATATTTCTTTTTCTCAACTTCAATAAATAATTTACTACCTTTTAATTTTTCATTGGAAAAATCGTTTTTGATGTAACCAAAAGTCAGATTTTTCTTAAAGTTAAAAGAGTAATTCCCTGAAGTTGATCTACCTATTATCTTATCTTCTAAATAAATAGGCTCATCATGAAGTAATAGAGGTTCTCCAGGTTTACTATCTTTTAATGTAAACATAGCAAATCTTGTTTTGATCTTCTCATTATTAATTTTTTCAAGAGCTGACTTACCAATAAAATCTACATTTTTTTTATTACTGATTGTAAAAGATAAACCTGCTTGATATTGATTTTCCTCAGGCGAAATATCGTGTCCCCAATGTAGAAAGCCACTTTCCATTCGCATAATATCCATTGCATGCATACCACAATTTGAAAGATTATGATCTTTACCTTTTTCTATAATTAATTCATAAATTTTTTTGGCATCATTAGTTTCAACGTAAAGTTCATATCCTAACTCCCCAACATAAGATAATCTCTGTGTCCAAATTTTAATATCCCCGATTGAAATAAATTTTGCTGTTCCAAATTTGAAATTTTCATTATCAAAATTATCTTTACTTAATGAACTTAAAAGATTTCTGCTTTTGGGTCCAAATAAACCAAAAACACAATAATCATCAGTTACATCTTTCAATTCAATATCTTTATTTAAATGTTTTTTGATGTGGTGCTTGTCTCTTTCTCTTGTCGCGGCAGAACTAATTATTCTAAAATGGTTTTCATCTATCGCCACTATAGTT
Source organism: uncultured Pelagibacteraceae bacterium (assembly GCA_902615425.1). Taxonomy (GTDB): domain Bacteria; phylum Pseudomonadota; class Alphaproteobacteria; order Pelagibacterales; family Pelagibacteraceae; genus Pelagibacter. The sequence goes on along the minus strand of CACMPD010000002.1, from coordinate 18,472 downwards.
AAATCAGTCTCAATACCTCCATCTGAATTTAACATATGAGTATAGGTACATTTACCAATCTCTTTCTTAATATTTGCGGTACAAATTCTTTGTAATTCTTGATGGGCTTTATCAGATTTAATTTCAAACTTTGAGAAAGGAGTTAGATCAAATAAACCAACATTTTTTATTGTATTACTTGTTTCATACTCAGCTGAGGGATACCAACTTTGATAGTTATAACTATATTCATACTCTGCCTTTTCACCATCTAGTGCAAACCACATGGGTCTTTCGTATCCACCAGATACACCAAAACAGGCTCCAAAGCTTTTCAAATTATCATGGTGTGGAAGTTTTTTTATATCCCTAGAAGTTTTGTGTTGTTTGAAGGGCCAATGCATTCCATACAAATCTCCTAGTGACTCTGTAATTCTTTTTTTGATAAAACCTAACTCTGAATGAAACTTTTGAAATCTTTTTATATCATAACTAAAAATATCTTCATTAATATGACCAGTCATTAACCACTCTGCTGTAACCTTACCAATGCCACCACCACTGCCAATTCCAATACTATTTAACCCACAACATACAAAAAAATTCTTAATCTCAGGAACTTCTCCTAATAATGTGTTGGTATCAGGGGTAAAAGATTCTGGCCCTGAAAAAAATTTTCTTATTCCAGCAGTTTCTAAAATTGGAAATCTTTTAATTGCTGAAGCTAAATAAGGTTCAAAATGTTCGAAATTTTCTTGAAACTCACCAAAGGAGAAATCTTCTGGAACTTTATTAGTTTTATTCCAGGCAGGAATGGAATTTCCTTCAAAAATTCCAACGAGTATTTTTCCTGCATCTTCTTTTATATATGTTCGATTATCAAAATCTCTTACCACTGGTAAGGTTTTAGATAAATTTTCAATTGGTTCAGTAATAATGTAAAAATGTTCAGCGGGGTATAATGGAATACTTACACCAGCTTTTTCTCCTATTTGCCTTGACCACATACCTGAGGCTAAAACAATATATTCACATTCAATTTTTTGACCTTTAACTTTAACTCCAGAAATTTTTCCATCTTTCGTTAAAATTTCCTCAACTGGTGATTTCTCAAAAATTTGTGCCCCTTCCATTCTTGCTGCTTTAGCCAACATATGGGTAACACCTGAAGGATCTGCAGCACCATCACCTGGCATAAATATTCCTCCTATGACATCGTCTGTGTTGATTATGGGATAATCTTTTTTAATTTGATCTTTATCTAAAATTCTTACATCAACATCATAAAGTTGTGCTGTCGTTGCTTGTCTTTGAAGTTCTTGCCATCTACCTTTATGTTGAGCGATTGAAAGAGCTCCGTTTAATCTTAACCCTGCAGAATGATCAACTTTTTTTTCAAGCTCTTTGTATAAATCTAAAGTATATTTTCTAATTTTTGTAACTGCTGCAGTTGGACCTAATTGACTTACTAAGCCTGCTGCATGCCAAGTTGTTCCTGACGTTAATTGATCTCTCTCTAAAAGGATTGTATCTTTCCATCCAAATTTAGCTAAATGATAAGCAACAGAGCAACCTACTACCCCACCTCCTATCACAACAACTTTTGTGCTACTTGGAAGTTTTTTTTCCATCTAATTAGTTATTGATTGCATCTCCTGGATTAACATATTCATGTCCAAAAACATCTGCAACCGCTTTATAAGTCACATGACCCTTGTGAACATTTAATCCGGCTAGAAAGTTTTTATCTTCACCAAGAGCTTTTTGATAACCTTTGTTAGCTAATTTTACCAAATATGGAAGTGTTGCTTTATTTAATGCAATAGTCGAAGTTCTTGGAACTCCACCTGGCATGTTCGCTACACAATAATGAACGACATTATCCACTATAAAAGTTGGATCATTAAATGTTGTGGGTTTACTTGTTTCTACACATCCACCTTGATCGATTGCAACATCAACAATTACAGAACCTCTTTTCATTAATTTAAGCATATCTTTAGTAACTAACTTTGGTGCTTCTGCGCCAGGGATTAAAACTCCACCTACAATTAAATCGGCTTCAGCCACTAACTTTTTTAAATCTATTTTGTCACTTTGTTCTGGAATAATTTTATCTCCAAACATTGCAACTAATTGTTTTAATCTTGCTTCTGATTTATCGACAACATGAACTTTTGCCTTCATACCAGTTGCTATTGTTGCAGCATTTTCTCCAACAACCCCTCCACCTAAAATTAAAACATTTGCAGGCTCACCACCAGGAGCTCCACCTAATAAAACTCCTCTACCTTTTTGGTTTTTTTCTAGACAATGTGCTCCTGCTTGAACTGACATACGACCAGCTACAGCACTCATAGGTGCTAACAAAGGAAGTCGTCCATTGTCATCTGTAATAGTTTCGTAGGCAATATTAATACTTTTGGATTTTACCAAACCCTCAGTTAATTCTTTTGCAGCAGCCAAATGTAAATAGGTATAAACAATTTGATTTTCCCTAATCATTTCAACCTCAACTTTTTGAGGCTCTTTAACTTTAACAATTATCTCAGCATCATTAAAAATATCAGCAGCTTTTTCTATAATTTTTGCCCCAGCATTTTTGTACTGATCGTTATCGAAACCTGCTTCAAAACCTCCATTATTTTCAACTAAAACTTCATGACCCTCTGAAACGAGAGTTTTCACACTATCTGGTGTCAGGCCAATTCTATTTTCTTGAGGTTTTATTTCTTTAGGTACGCCAATTCTCATTAACGAAATTTAATTCTTTTTACTCTTTGCGTAATTAGTAATTCCAGTTCTTAGTTTTTCTATGATTTCATCAATGTGTTTTTTTTCACAAATAAACATTGGTGCAATAATTAAACAATCACCAGTCGCTTTGAAATTTACTCCTGCATCGTAACAATGTTTGAAAGTAGCTAAACCTGCTTTACCAGGTCTGCCATCAGTTTTAATATCTATTCCACCCATCATTCCATAACCTCTTATGTTATCTACTACATCAATATCTTTAAGAGAAAATAGACCTTCTTGGAAATAAGGGGCAAGTTCTTTTGCTCTATTAAAAATATCTTCTTTTTCAAAAATATCTTGAACGGCTAATGCTGCAGCCACTGATACAGGAATTCCTGAGTATGTATAGCCATGAAATAATTCTATCGCACCTTTTGGAGAATTATCCATCACTGCATCATAAATTTCTTCTTTACATGCAACCACACCAAAAGGAACTATTCCATTCGTTGTTGCTTTTGCCATCGTCATTATGTCAGGTGTTACACCAAACTCTTGAGCTCCAAAAGCTGAACCAGTTCTTCCCCAACCTGTAATTACTTCATCAAAAATTAATAGTATTTTATGTTTGTCACAAAGTTCTCTTAATCTTTGTAAGTATCCAACTGGTGGCACCAATGTTCCTGTTGAACCAGCGATAGGCTCTACAATACAAGCTGCAATATTTTCAGAACCAAAGTTAGTACAAATTCTCTCTAAATCATTTGCAATCTCAGCTCCTGTTTCAGGTTGACCTGAAATAAATTTATGTTCATCTAAATGTGTATGTCTCATATGAACGACACCTGGCATCAATACACTTGCATACGCTTTAACGTTATTGATCATTCCGCCTACTGATGTAGCTCCAATGTTCATTCCATGATAAGCACGTTCTCTTCCAACAAATCTAAATCTTTGTCCCTCACCTCTTGCTTTATGGTAAGCGATACTTATCTTAATTGCAGTTTCTACTGCAGTTGATCCACATATCGTATAAAAAATTTTATTTAAGTTTCCGGGTGTGTGTTTTGAAATTCTTGTTGCTAATTCAAATGAGCCACCAAAACCTTGTTGAAACGGCTGACAATAATCCAGAGTATTTAATTGATTTGTAATTGCCTCGATGATTTCTTTTCTCCCATGTCCTAAAGGGTTACAAAATAATCCAGAGCTTGCATCGATTTGTGTTTTGCCATGATGATTTTTTAAATAAACACCTTTTGCCTCAACAATCAATTTTGGATTTTCTTTAAAATCCTTATTAGATGTAAATGGCATCCAATGTTCATTTAGTGAATTAGGTACTGATGTTCTTTTTTCTGAGCTCATAATTAAATTTTAAAATACTTAATAAATGAATCCTTAGACTAATTAACTTAAATTAACCACCAAAATAATGTCACAACTTAAAGTTGTGTAACTATAATGATCATTTTTTTGTTTTACATATAGGTAAAATTAATCTTAAAATTGAAACATATAAATAAACAAGGAAGAGGCATAAATGAAAAAAATAATAAGTTTTATTCTTGGATGTTTTGTAGCTCTTAATCTTTCAATATCTGTTGCTAATTCAGCGGCAAATGAAGTTAGAGTTGCTTACTTCTTAGAGTGGCCAAGTCCAAATCTAGAGGACATGATGAAGAAAAACTTCGCAAAAGCTCTAGGGGTTCCAGTAAAGTGGACTAACTTTACTAATGGTGGTGCTATGACTGATGCGATGTTAGCAGGAGATATTGATATTTCTTATTCTCAAGGTTTAGTTCCATTCATTAACGCTGTAAAATCTAAAGCACCTATCAAATTAGTTGATATTGCTATGGAATACGGAATGGGAGGAACAACTTGTGTTACATCTAATGCATCTGGAATTACAAAAGCCAACGCAACTGAATTAGAAGGTAAAAAAGTTGCTGTTCCACTTGGAACAATGGCGGAATATGTTTTTGATGAGAGTATGAAAGTTGTTGGAGCAGATAGAAAAAAAATGGATATCATTCAAATGGACCCTGAAGAAGGTGCTGCTGCTTTAGTAAGCGGTGATGTTGTAATGGCATGTTTATTTGGTGGTAATTCTATTAAAGCTGCTGTTGCAGTTGGATCTAGATTACTAACAGTCCAAGAAGCTAGAGATGCAGGCATCCTAGGGATTGATATTACTTCTGTAACTACGAAGTTTATGAAGGAAAACCCAGGTATGTTAAGAACTTTCATCGAGGTAACTCATGAAGCTAATGCAAGATATAGAGCTGGAAAAAGCGATATGAATGCAATGTCAAAAGCATCAGAAATGAAAATTCCTGACATGAAAGAAACTTTAAGTGGTTTCAAATTTCTAACTCCAGAGGAAACAAAAAGTTCTATGGAAAGTGGAAATCTTGATGCATTCCTAAAAGGAATGGGAACACCAAGAGGAAACGTAGATACAAGTTTCTTACCTTTGTAATTTAAAGGTAATTAAAATTTTAATAGGCGCCAATTTTTTATTAAATTGGTGCCTATTTTTTTACTATAAATTCTAATATAAAGTGAACAAATGAGTGATCTAGTTTCTCAAAATCTTAATATGATTTTTAAAACTCCAAAAGGAGAAACTGTTCACGCTCTGAAAGATTTAAATTTTACTCTTAAAAAAGGAGAACTTTTAACAGTTCTTGGACCATCAGGTTGCGGAAAAACAACTTTATTAAATATTACCGCAGGATTTATTCGACCAACTTCCGGAAGTATTACATTAAATAGTAAAGAAATTGATGGACCCGGTGTAGAGAGAGGTATGGTTTTCCAACAAGGTGCATTGTTTGAATGGTTAACAGTTGCTGAAAATGTCAACTTTGGATTAAGAATGAAAAAAAAAGATCCAATTGAAACTCAAAAAAAAGTTGATGAGTGGTTAGAAATAGTTGGCTTGAAAGGTTTTGGTAACACCCCAACCTATCAACTTTCTGGTGGTATGCAGCAAAGAGTTGCTCTTGCAAGATGTTTGATTAATGATCCCGATCTAATTTTAATGGATGAACCTTTAGGAGCTCTTGATGCATTGACAAGAGAAAAAATGCAATCTCTTGTTTTAAAAATTTGGAAAGAGACTGGAAAAACAATTATTTTAATTACCCACTCAGTTGAAGAAGCTCTGTTGCTTGGTGAGAGATTATATGTGATGGCACCTCGACCTGGGCGAATTCATAAAGAATACAACCTTCCATTTGCTTCAATGGGACTGAAAGAAGATCTAAGAGAGATTAAAAAGAACAAAGATTTTTCTGCGAAACGTGAAGAAATATTAGAGATGATTTGGAATATGGAAGAAGAAATTATGGGGAAAGATAATTAAATGTTAACTCAAATCGTAACCTTTTTAATTTTTTTTGCAGTTATTGGCTGTATTCTCTATGGAAGAAGATTAATCAAAACTGAAAAGGTCGATGCTGTTTTTGGAAATCCTGAAAGAGCAAGAGGTGGTACTCACTGGATTATAGTAGGAAGTAGCTTTCTATTATTGGTATGGCTTTACTATTCTTGGGATATTGCAAAAGGTTTTTACCCAAAATCGGCTAATGAACTTTGCCAAGTAGCAAAGGTTAACGACTCTTTATTGGGTTTGAAATATCAATTTCCAATAGAGGAAAGAGAATTCAAAAGTACTGCTCAAATTAAAAAAGAAAATAAAAATCTCAAAGCAACTTTAAATGAAATTAAGTTTTCTGAAGATCTAAACTTGCAACAAAAAACAGAGCTTACTGAGTTTATAAACAAAACTATTCAACTAATTCCTTTATTAACTAATGAAGATTTAATTGAAAATGAGACGAAATTTAAAATAGATGACATTACTGGTAAAATTAACTTATTAACTGAAAACTTTAAAAAACCTGAATATCCTTTTGAAACAGAACAAGAAGCTAATGAGAGACTTAAAGCAGTAAGTGAGCAAGGAGATTGGGGAATTATAAAAGTTCAATCTGGAACGGGATCCATAGAAAATACTATCGAGGTTCCTTTAGTTCCAGAGACTAAAAGAGGTTTGAAATTTGATGCTGCTGCAAAAGAATTACAAATTATTAGTGATGAATTCTTTAAGTTAAGAAATCATAATCCACAATTTAAAGATAAAATAAAAGAACTCAAAGATGAGATAAAGGCTTATCGAAAAAATTTAGATGATACTCAAGAAGTAGCTTCAACTTACGCCAAAGACATTGTTAAAATTGCACGGCGAATAGAATTTGCAAGTATATATCCACCCAATGCATTAAATGAAATGCAAAATGCAATTATCAATTTTGATGTTGCCCAAAAAGAAGCTCAAGGGGGATTGAGATTTGTAGATATATTTTTATTCCCAGCTGGTACTATTGTTGCAAGTGGGCCAAGCTGTTCGGAACAAGGATCTGGTAGATGGTTACCTAAGCCGTCAGATACATTTGATAAATTTATGCTTATGCTTAAACCGAGTGTAGGTTACAAAGAAATTCCTCTCCTATGGATAGAACTGGTTGATGTTAGTAAAATGATTGGTTTTATTTTACCAGATTGGATTGCTGATATTCTACCTGGTGAATACCCAGTTCACACTCAAGATGGAATTGTTAAACAAAATTTTAAAGGCCAAGTTTTAAAATTAGTAACAGGAGACTTTAAGTTATTTAAAGTGCCCGTGCCTTATGGTCATATTTGGGATTCTTTTTTAAGAGTATTTTTAGGATTAGTGTTTGGAATATTAATTGGTGTGCCACTTGGATTATTTATGGGACTAAATAGATTTGCCAAAGGTTTTTTTGATCCGTTAATTGAGCTTTATAGACCTGTTCCCCCTCTGGCTTGGGCTCCTTTAATCATCTCAGTTTTGGGAATTGATAATACTGGAAAAGTTTTCTTGTTATTTATGGTCTCATTATCAATCATGATTATTTCTGCAAGAGCTGGTGCTTCTGGTACCCAGTTATCGAAAATTCATGCAGCTCACTCACTTGGCGCATCCAAAAAACAAATTTTAAGATATGTAATTTTTCCAAATTCTTTACCAGAAATACTTACAGGCATAAGAGTTGCTGTTGGTATGTGTTGGGGAACTTTAGTTGCAGCTGAGTTTTTAGCTGGGACAACAGGTATAGGATTTGTTGAAAACGTTGCTAAAAAATATTTCCAATACGAAGTTATTTGGATCACTATATTTATCATGGGAATGCTAGGTTTATTATTTGATGTCACTTTAAGAAAAATAATAGACAAAACAATTCCATGGCGTGGAAAAGGCTAATTTGAAAACAGAAAATCTTAAAAAAGAAGTTATCAAAATTTTTAAAAATCATGGATTAAGTAATCCTCATGCTGTTATTTCTACTAATGCTTTGATTAATGCTGAATTAGTTGGTGCTTATGGTCATGGTCTTTCTAGATTAAGAATGTATTGTGAAAGAATATCTAAAAAAGTTATCAATCCAAAACCTAAAATAAAAGTAAAAAAGATATCTCAATCGATTACTCATATTGATGCTGATAATAGTATTGGCTTCGTTGCAGCAGACCTTGCAATTAAAAAGGCAATCGAATGTGCTAAAAAAACAGGTATCGGTTTAGTGGCAGTTAAAAATAGTGGTCACTATGGATTATCTGGTTATTACGCTGAACAAGCAGTCAGAAAAAACTTAATCACAATGATTTATACTAACGCTCCACCTGCAATAGCTCCTTATGGTGCTAAAAAAAGTTTGTTTGGAACAAATCCTATTTGTTTTGGTTCCCCAACTGGAGCAAGGGTACCATTTATATTGGATACAGCTATTGCAAAAATTAATAGAGGAAAAATTAGATTTGCAGCTAGAAATAATCAAAAAATACCAAAAGGTGTTGCATTAGATAAATTTGGTAAACCAACGACAGATGCAAAAAAAGCACTTTATGGAGTTCAGTTACCTATTGCAGGTTTTAGAGGTTCAGGTTTAGCATGGATGGTAGATATTCTAAGTGGTGTTTTAACTGGTGGAAATCATGGGGGTAAAGTAAAGGATCCATTTGATGATTTTTCAGGTCCACAAAATATTGGACATTTGTTTATCACATTTAAAACAAACTTATTTGTCAAAAATTATACTTCAAGGATTAAGAATAATATTAAAACAATTAAAAAATTGCCAAAGATAAAAGGAATAAAAGAAATAATGTATCCTGGTCAAAATAAAGATAAAAGGTTTAGAATGAATTTAAAAAAAGAAATTAAATTGTCAAAAATTATAAAAAAAGATTTAGTAGATTTAAAAAATTAATATGCTTTCCAATAAAGAAATTATTTGCCCTGATAACTTACTTGATGTTGCTCATAAAAAGAAAGGTGTTAAAGCGGGAATTGTTAATGCCGGAAAACCTCTTCCTATGCAGTCCGTACAAGATGCTGTTAAAGAAAATCTAATTGAGCCAATTTTTATTGGTGATGAAAAAGAAATTAATAAATGCGCCCAGGATCTGAAATGGGATATCTCAAATTATGAGATAATCCATGAGCCTGTTGAAAATAATACAGCAACAATTGCTGCAAAACTGGCAAGTGAACAAAAGATCAAAATTATTGTGAAAGGCCATATTCATACTGACGTTCTAATGAAAGAAGTTTTGAAAAGAGAATACAATTTACTTGGAAAAACGAGATTAAGCCATATTTGGCATATGACTTTAGGAAAAGAGGATAAACCTTTAATAATAACGGATGGAGCATTAAACGTTTTACCTAATGTAAAAACAAAACTACATATTCTTAAAAATGTAATTAATTTTTCCAATAGAATTGGTATTGAAAAACCTAAGATAGCAATATTATCAGCTACGGAGGAAGTTTTAGATAGTGTTCCAAGTTCTAAAGAAGCTGAGGAATTAACTAACTTAGCTAAAAAAGAAAATTTGAATGCAGATGTTTTTGGTCCACTGGCATTTGATAATAGTATTTCAAAAAAATCTGCAGCTATCAAAGGAATACAAAATAGTGTAGCCGGTATGGCTGATGTATTACTGGTCCCAAGTGTTGAGACCGGGAATGGGTTAGTAAAAATGCTTATATATTTTTGTGGGGCGTGCGCAGCAGGTGTAGTTGTTGGAGGTAAAGTTCCAGTAGTAATAACCAGTCGTTCGGATGAAGCTCCAGCAAGATTAGCATCCATTGCGGCAGCCGTTGTTGCTTTAGATTAATTGTTTGATTGCAATAAAATTAAAATTGTCTTAAATAATTCAACGATAATAAACAAATAATATGGCAATCACTTATTTAAAAAAATCTCCAAAAACATCATCAACAGATGACAATAAGACAACAGGAATAGTTCAAGATTTATTAAAAGATATTGAAAGTACAAAAGAACAAGGTTGTATTGATTTAACAAAAAAGTTCGACAAATACGATGGTGAAATCATTGTTTCAAAAGAGAGAATTGAAGAAATTAAAAAAACTTTAGATCAAAAAACTAAAGATGATATTCAGTTTTCCTTTGATCGAGTAAGAAAATTTGCTGAAGCTCAACTTAAAAATTACGGGCAAGATTTTGAAGTTGAATTATCTGATGGTTTGTACGCAGGTCAAAAATTAGTCCCAGTTAATACAGCGGGTTGTTACATACCTGGAGGAAGATATGCTCATATCGCTTCTGCTGTAATGAGTGTTACTACAGCCAAAGTTGCAGGTGTTAAAAATATTATTGCGTGTAGTCCACCAAAAGAAGGTGTCGGTGCCCACCCTACTATTGTCTATACTGCTGATCTTTGTGGGGCAGATGTAATTTTAAATTTAGGCGGTGTACCTGCGATTGCTGCAATGACTAATGGATTATTTAAAAATCCTCCGGCAGACATAATTGTTGGTCCAGGAAATCAGTTTGTTGCTGAAGCAAAAAGAATTTTATATGGCAAAGTGGGAATAGATTTATTTGCGGGTCCAACCGAAATTGGAATAATTGCCGATGCAAAAGCAGATCCTGAAATAGTCGCAGTTGATTTAGTAGGCCAAGCGGAACATGGTTATAATTCTCCGTGTTGGCTATATACAACTAGTAAAGAATTAGCTGAAAAAGTTATGAAGAGAGTTCCTGAATTAATTGCAGAGTTACCAGAGGTTCCAAGAACTAGTGCAGAGGCGGCTTGGAGAGATTATGGTGAGGTAATTCTTTGTGATACCGATGAAGAAATTGTAAAAATTAGTGATGAATACGCTCCAGAACATTTAGAAGTTCAAACAGAAAATCTAAAATGGTTTCACGAACGATTAACAAATTATGGATCGTTATTTGTCGGTGAAGAAACTACAGTTGCCTATGGAGATAAATGTTCAGGCACAAATCATATTTTACCAACTAAAGGAGCTGGTAGATATACTGGTGGTCTATTTGTTGGTAAATTTATCAAAACTTTAAGTTTCCAAAGAATGACTAAAGAGTCTACTGAACTAGTTGGTGCTGCTGCTGCAAGAATATCTAGATACGAAGGAATGGAAGCTCATGCTAGAACTGGAGATGTAAGGCTCAAAAAATACGGATATTCCAATTAAAGACAATTAAAAATTCATTTTATAAAAAGCATTACCACCTAAACTCAATGTATTTTGGCTAGAGAGTAAGCCATAATAAGAGACACCTATTTTGCTATTTTCGTAAATGTATTTTTCATAATTCATGCTAGCTGACAATGAGATTTCTCTTTTTAAATCATTATCTTGTTTATATGTTGCTGTTGTACCGCTAATTGAATATGTTTGTTCATCATCTCCAATTGCACTTCTAAGATCTAAAGTCCAATTTAAATTTAGTTTTTCTTCTTTATCATCTCTAATAAGATAATTATCTGAAAGATAAAATGATAAGTTTCCAACTACTCTATTTCTCCAAGAATAAAATTTACTCTCATCATATGTTGGAGTTACTGACATACTTGATGTAAATCCAATATCTGGAATAATATTTAAATTATTTTTTTTTGCTCCTATTTGGATATCATAAGTTTGAAAATTACTATTAGAATCTACTTTTCCCGATGACTCTGTGTTAGTTAAAACTTCTCTCTTTCCGTCTTTTAATGTAATTCCACCAGTAACAAAGGTATCCAAATTAAAAAATTTATCATTATCAGGAATATGAATACCTCCAGAGATATTTTGATAGGTAATCTTATAATCTTTTGCAAAATCTTGTAATCCACCCTCAAACATCATAATAAAATTAGAATTTTCCAATGGATAAATTAAATTTGCTCCAAAATTAATTAAATTATATTCCATCGCTAAACTGTTTGAATCTTCATTTCTGTTAAGGAGAGTTGAATACAATTCACCCCAGCCTCCTTGGTGATTAAATAAATTTGAATTTTCGTATCTATTAATAAAATTTCTTAAATTAATTGATTTATAGCTAAGCATCTCATCTATAGTTTCACTTCCACCTTGACCTACAGAACCTGCTGAACCTTTTACAACTTGATTGCCATCTAAATCCTCTAAGGTAAAATCTCCTGCGGTATCGTAATAATAAGCCCTACCAACACCATGATTGAATCTTAATTTATTTCCAGTCGTTCCATTTCCAGATCTAATTTTACCGACTACTATTCCGGCATCTTTTAAAGTTACAGTGTTATTATCCCCTTTAAGTTGGATTGCCTTGTTAGTTACTGATTTATTATTTTTAATTGAACCACTATTAGTAAGTGTTGAGCTTGCACCAAGGACTATAGTTGACTCATTTCCTTTACTATAAATTTCACCCCCAGAATTATTGGTAATAGTATTCCCAGTATCGTCATCAGCAAAAACTATTGCACTACTTTCAGTACCAGTTCCTGAGGAATAAATTTCACCACTATTATTAATTGTTGTGTTCACTGCTCCAGTACCTGCATCACCAAGAATAGTATTGTTATTAGACTTGATCACTCCTGTGCTGTTATTAGTTATAGATACTCCATCTGATTTACTCACATTAATAGCTTTTGAGGCATCACTATTTATTGTACCCGAATTTACAATTGTTAAATCAGCACCATCAGTAAATATTGTATTAGAATTAGTGGTTGTGCTTACTGTTGATCCAAAATGAATAGTAAGTGTATTACCGGTCCTTTCAGCATCATCTAAAATAAAAAGTTTTCTAGATCTTTCAAGGGTAGTGTTACCAGTTACAACGGCGCTAGCATCATCTTCTGTGAATATATATTGTGTATTATTGGTATCAGTATCGTAGGTTTGTGATCCTGTAATATTTTCTGCCTTTAGATTTTCAGATATTGTAAAAACAATTATAATTAAAAATGTTAAGAAAATTTTGCTTAATTTTAAAAACAATATATTCTTAAAACGTATAGACATTGAAATACTTAATAAATATTAATTATATCTCCCAAAACAAATAGTGTTATAAAAAACATGAACAAAATAATCAAAATATTTATATATTTCCATACATTTTTATTATCCAAATAGCTAGAAAAATACTGAGATAAATAACCAATTAAAAAAAAAAATAAAAATGATGCTATGGTGGCCCCTATTCCAAAAAAGTATTTCTCTATAATTAAAAAATTTTTAGAAAAATTACCTAAAAAAAATACAGTATCTGAATAAACATGTGGGTTTAAAAAGGTAAACCCTAGTGTTTTAAGTATTACATTTTTTTTTTCATTAAGATGGGAATTTTGCTCTATTGTTACTTGAGTATTAAAAGATTTTATTTTTGAATAAATAAAGTGAATTAAAAAGATGATTAATAAAATATTAAGCACTAATTCAATTGTTGGGATAAAATATTGGGTAAAATAATGAAAAAGAAATATTCCTAAAAATATTAAAATAAAATCAGATATAGAACAAATTAAACAAACCAAAAATATATGCTGTTTTTTTAAACCTTGTTCTATGACAAAAATATTTTGAGCACCGATGGCTAATATTAAGCTTAACCCAGTTAAAAAACCTAATAAAGTAAATGCCATAAAATATATATTTGAATTTTTTGAACTTACTTTAAATTTTTAAAAAATAAAAATAATTATCAAGTTTCAGGGATAAACAATAAGCAAAGACCATTATTACAAAATCTTTTACCAGTTGAGCTTGGCCCATCGTCAAAAACATGTCCATGATGAACACCACACTTAGCGCAATGATATTCAATCCTTTTCATGCCAAATGAATAATCTACTTTTGTTTTAAAAGCCCCTGGTAATGCTTCACTAAATGATGGCCAACCAGTGCCACTATCAAATTTAGCTTCTGAGGAAAATAATTTGTTTCCACAATTCGCACAATGATAAAAACCTTTTCTTTTCTCTTGCAGTAATTCACTGGTAAATGGTCTTTCAGTCCCCTCGTTAAACATAATTTCTTTTTGTTTACTGGTAAGGTTTTGATTGATTATTTTTTTGGTTTCTGAAAGTACAAATTTATATGGATACAAAATCCATGATAAACAGGATACACCAATAATCTTTAGTAGATTTCTTCTATTACTCATTAAAACATGCCTGAAAATAATTTAATAAAAATTACTCAGGATTTGCCGTTAATGTTTTAATTTCTAAAATATTTTCGTTGGGGTCTTTAACAAAGAACGTTTCTTGCTCATACTTTGTGCCTTTAAATCTCAAGTAAGGCTCATCATAGTATTTTGCACCTTTATCTTTTAATCGTTGTTTTAAAGTATCAAAATCTTTTCTAGATAAATGAACACCAAAATGAGGTACTGAAACATTACCCATGTCGACATCGTGTCTTTCATTATCTAATTTATGTTCACTTGCGTGAAGTGTTAATTCATTTCCCCAAAAATCAACATCAGCCCACTCTTGAGCAGAATTATCTAATCTGCAGCCTAATGTTTCGCTGTAAAATTTTTTTGCTGTCTCTAAATCACCGCATGGTATTGCTAAATGAAAGCAGTTTGTGTTTTTGTACATAATTTCTCCTTTAAATACTTAACAAAATAACTATATAAGCATTAATTTTTTAAATCAAGTTGGCAAATAATAATGAATGATTTTTTACAATCTATAATAGACAGAGACCCTGCGGCAAAATCAAAGGTGAGTTTGATTCTTACCTACCCAGGAGTGAAGGCTATTTTTTTTCATAAAATTGCAAACTTTTTTGCAATCGCTAAATTTGATTTAGTTGCAAGAATCATTTCTCAATTTTCAAGATTCTTAACTGGTATAGAGATTCATCCAAAAGCAAAAATAGGAAAAAATTTATTTATCGATCACGGCATGGGAGTTGTAATTGGTGAAACCTCTGAGATAGGAGATAACGTCACGATCTATCACAACGTTACGCTTGGTGGGATTGCTCCAAGCATTAATGCAAATGATCAAAGGAATGTTAAAAGACATCCAACATTAGAAGACAACGTCGTCGTTGGATCTGGTGCTCAAATTTTAGGACCAGTTGTTATTGGAAAAAATTCTTTAATAGGTGCTAATGCAGTGGTTACTAAAAATGTTTCTGAGAAATCCATCATGGTTGGAATCCCAGCCACAAGAGTTGGGGATGCCACAAAAGGATTTCAACCTTATGCAGTTACTGATAAAGATAAAGACAATGACACAAATTAAAAATAACTTTCTTGAGTCGATTGGAAATACTCCTTTAATTAAATTAAAAGCAGCTTCTGAAATCACAGGATGTCATATTTTTGGTAAAGCGGAATATCTTAATCCAGGTGGATCAGTTAAAGATAGAGCTGCTCTTGCTTTAATTAAAGATGCACAGGAAAAAAAATTAATTTCAGAGGGTGGAATTGTAGTTGAGGGCACTGCTGGTAATACTGGAATTGGTTTATGTCTTTTAGGAAATTCTTTAGGTTATAAAACAATTATTGTGATGAATGACAATCAAACACAAGAAAAAAAAGATACTTTAAAAAATATTGGAGCAGATCTTAGATTGGTACCACCCAAACCATATAAAGATGATGGCAATTATGTAAAAGTTGCAGGGCGTCTTGCCGAAGAATTAAAAAGTACAAATAACAATGGTGTAGTTTGGGCAAATCAATTTGATAACACTGCCAATGCAAAAGGCCACTATGAGACTACAGGACCAGAAATCTGGGAACAAACTGATGGAAAAATAAATGGTTTTGTTTGTGCTTCCGGAACAGGTGGAACTATAGGTGGTGTAAGTAAATTTTTAAAAGAAAAAAACAAAGATATCAAAATTTATTTATCTGATCCAACAGGTTCTGCTCTTTATAATTATATTACAAATGGTGAATTAAAAGCTGAAGGAGGATCAATTACCGAAGGAATTGGTTCAAGTCGAGTAACTAAAAATTTTGCTGAAGCAAAAATTGATGGTGCGTATTCAATTAGTGATGAAGAGTCTTTACCAATACTTTACGATTTAATTCAAAATGAGGGTTTAAGTTTAGGAACCAGTTGTGGTGTAAATATTGCAGGTGCAATTAGACTTGGAAAAGAACTTGGCCCAGGAAAAACTATTGTAACTATTCTTTGTGATAAGTCTGATAAATACAACTCAAAGATGTTTAATAAATCTTTTTTAAAGGAAAAAAACCTTCCAATACCTAGCTGGTTATAATATCGCATATCAGACATGTAACAAAACAGTTACAATTTTATAATAATGTTAATTAACATTATAAAGATTACGAATAAATTTTTAATAGTAATATTAATTAAAAAAATAAAAAAAGTAGATCAGACTTTGTATTAATATAAAAGGAGAAAATAAAATGGAAAAAGAAATGTTAGTATTCCTTAAACTTAAAGAGGGTAAATTAGAAACTTTCATGGGATGGATGCAATCAGATGAAGGGATGGGTGTTAGAAAAAGCGTTGCCTATCCAGAAAAAACTGTTGGAGCCATGATTCCAGATAAAAGTGGGATGTTATTTAAAGTGAATGTTCATAATGAAGCTGGAATGAAAGAATTTGTAACTGGGAACAATCCTACCGCGAAGGCTATTTACGCAGAATGTGTAGAGAGTGCTAAATTATATGAACTATCTGAAGTAAATTTATAAGGAGTATAAATGAAAAAAATAATGTTAACGCTTTGTTTAGTCTTATTTGTTAGCTCAGCATATGCAGGTTCATGTCCGATGTTAGCTAAAAATATTGATGATAAGATTAAAAAAGCTCAAGAACTTAAAGATCAAGGTATGGATGCCCATAATAATGGTGATCATGCTAAGTCTGAAAAACTTTTAAATGAAGCACTTGCTTTATTTAAAAGCTAAACACAAAGGAGAAAAATGAAAAACTATATAGTCACGCACACTTTTAAATCAAAAGAGGCAAAAGCTAAAATGATAGAAGTTACTGGTTCAATGTCTATGGAAGATATGACTAAAGCAATGACAAGTGATAATGCAAAGTGTCAAATGAGTTGGAATACACCTGGAGACAATCTAACAATGTATTGTTGGTGGAAAGGTACTGATCCAGATGCAATTAATAAACAATTAGAGTCTATGAACGACTTCTATGAACCTCATAAATTTGTTGAGTGTACGGATGATGTTATAGATTTTAATGCTAAATAAAAATGCCTAAATTTTTACCAAATGAGGAGAAACAATGAAGGTAATTTATACTAGAACAATGAGAGTAAAAGATGACGGCCTAGGAAAAGCAATGGAAATAGGAAAAGGTTTAGCGGCAGTCAGAAAAAAACATTATCCTAAACATGATGTCTATTTTTCTTTTCAAATGGGTGGAGATCCAAGAACAATAAGAGAAACTTTAATTGGAACTATGTTTGAAGGTGATAACGAAGCTGACGCTAACATGTCGGCAGATCCTGAATATATAAAACTTTTAGATCAATTAAAAGAAGTCGCCATAGAAGGAACTATAAAGGACGAGATAAGACCAATATTTAGTGAAGGAGACTAAATAATGTTAGAAAAATTTAATGGAATATTTTATTTAGCAGTTTTTATAATCCATTTTATAGGATTTGCTTATTATGGATTTAGATGCGTTTTCCAGACAAAGTCCTTTTTAGATAAATATGGTATTGATGATACTGGTGCTGGAATGGTTAGATTTTTTGGATCAATATTTCTTGGTTCCGTAGTTATGGCTATTTATGTTGGTTTTATAAGAACTAACGGTTTAGAGACAACATGGGCATTCTTTAACTTGATCTTCTTGCAAAACTTATCTGCATTTATTGTTGGCTTTTATAACACAAAAATTAATAAACTTGGACACACAGACAAAACATCGGATGAAGGAATTTATGCCCCATTAGCTTTGACCATACTTAGTGCTGTGATGATCTATGGTTTTAGTGACAAAATTTATATTTAACAACAAAGGAGTACAAAATGTCGATGTTAGAGAAATATACCAATGCAATTGATAAAAAAGATGAGTCAACTATGAATGAACTTTTACATGATGACTTTAAATTCACAATGCACAAGTCAGGAAACACCATTGGTAAAGCTGATGTTATAAAATGGGCAATGAGCGGTGATATAAACCAAGATAAAGCCAGAGTGGTCTATGAAAATGATGAAATTGGAGTTCACCACTCAATAGTAACATTTAATGACGGAAATGTTGAGGCGGTAATGGCAGTTTATAAATACAAAGATGGAAAAATTATAAGTTTAGAGACTGGCGCCACTCCAATGCCAAAATAGGTGAATCAATTACTCTTTATTTGTATAGCTATAACTGCACTTGATATTTTTTTAATCATCTACGCGTTGAC
>CACMPD010000001.1 GCA_902615425.1 uncultured Pelagibacteraceae bacterium | reverse complement strand
TTTGACAAAGGTGTTAACAGAAAAATTATTAAAATCCAAGATGATCTAAAGCAAATAAATTTTTTGCCATTAATTTGTTATGAGATCATATATAGTGGAAATTTGACTAAAAATTTTAATTTCGATTTTATATTGAATATTTCAGAAGATGGATGGTTTGGTAAATCCATTGGACCCAAACAACATTTTATCCATAGTAAATTTAGAGCAGTCGAAAATGGAAAATATATAATTAGATCATCAAATAACGGGATGGCAGCAATTATAAATCCATTAGGTAATATTGAGAATAAAATAGATTATGGAGTTTCAGGTTACATTGATTTAGAGGGCATAAGAGATTTTAAACCAACATTGTTTTCTAAATATGGAAATAATATATTTTTCATATTAATTTTGTTGTATATTATTTTAACTTTTTCATTTAATAGAATCAAAAATGAGCAATTTAAAAAATTTTCATTTTACGAGTGAGTCTGTGTCAGAGGGACACCCAGATAAAGTGTCGGATAGAATATCTGACATGGTGGTAGACACTTATTTATCTAGCGATCCATATTCGAGAGTTGCATGTGAAACTCTCACAACTACCAATAAAGTTGTATTGGCCGGTGAGGTCAGAGGACCAGAAATTGAAAAAGATGAGTTAATCAATAAAGTAAGAGAGTGCATTAAAGACATTGGATATGATCAAGATGGTTTTACTTGGAAAGAAGCTACTAAAATAGAAAGTCATCTTCATTCACAGTCAAGTGATATTGCTATGGGTGTAGACTCTTCAGGAAATAAAGATGAAGGTGCAGGAGATCAAGGTATTATGTTTGGTTATGCTTGTAATGAAACCGATGTTTTAATGCCAGCACCAATTCATTTTTCCCATAAAATTTTAAGGTTAATGGCGGAAGATAGGAAATCAGGTAAATTAAAAAACATAGAACCAGATTCTAAAAGTCAAGTAACCTTTGAATATGAAAATGGTAAACCATCAAAAGTTAAATCTGTTGTAATATCTTCTCAGCATACTGAAAATGTTAATCAAGAACAGGTAAGGGAGTTATTGAGACCATATTTGATTAATTCAATACCAAAAAATTTTCTAGAAGATTTTAATGAGAATGAATTTTATGTTAACCCAACTGGAAATTTTGTAATAGGTGGTCCTGATGGAGATTGTGGTTTAACGGGCAGAAAGATTATCGTAGATACCTATGGTGGTGCTGCGCCACATGGTGGGGGAGCTTTCTCGGGAAAAGATCCAACCAAAGTAGATAGGTCTGCAGCTTATGCAGCTAGATATATCGCTAAAAATGTTGTTGCATCGAAAATTGCTGATAAATGTTTGATACAATTGGCTTATGCAATTGGTGTTTCAAAACCATTATCTATTTATGTAAATCTTTTTGATAATGATTTAGATAAAAATAAATTTGTTGAAGATAAGATTAAAGAATGTTTTGATCTTAGCCCAAGAGGAATAAGAGAGATGTTGGGGCTTAATAAACCTATATATGAAAAAACATCTGCATATGGGCATTTTGGAAGAGAGCCAGATAAAGAAGGTGCTTTTTCTTGGGAAAATACCAACAAATCTGACATTTTCTTAAAATAGTTTTTATTGAAAAATAAAAAAAAACTTTTATATATTCAATTACATTGTTGAATTATCAAAATGGGCTCTGGCCCATTTTTTTTTGGAGTTAACAAAATTATGTTAAATAAAAGAGCAGACAAACTTGAACTATTAAGAATTGCTGAAGCAGTAGCTTTAGAAAAATCGATCGATAAAGACCTTATAATTAGTTCGATGGAAACTGGAATTGCCAAAGCAGCAAAATCTAAATTTGGTCAAGATAATGAGATCAAGGTAGTGATTAATAGAGATAGCGGTGATATTGAAATTTTTAGAAGATTGATAGTTACAGAAAATCCAGAAAATACAAATACTGAGATCAAACTAGAGGATGCAATTATATTGAATGAGACTAATAAAGACAAGGTGATCGGAGATGAAGTTTTACAACCATTACCCTCATTTGATTTTGGGAGAATAGCTGCCCAAACGGCTAAACAGGTAATTAATTTTAATGTCAGAGAGGCTGAGCGAGAGAGACAATTTAATGATTTTATTGATAAAAAAGATTCAATATTAAGTGGAATAGTGAAAAGATTAGAGTTTGGTAATGTAATCGTAGATCTTGGAAGAACGGAAGCAATAATTCAAAAAAATGAAATTATACCAAGAGAGAATATAAAAGCTGGAGATAGAATTAAAGCTTATTGTTTTGATGTAAGACGAGAGCCTCGTGGTCAACAAATTTTTTTATCAAGAGCTCATCCTAAGTTTATGGAAAAACTTTTTGTTCAAGAAGTTCCTGAAATCTACGATGGTCTGATTGAAATTAAGTCATCTTCCAGAGACCCAGGAAGTAGAGCAAAAATTTGTGTAAAAGCAGTTGATACATCATTAGACCCAGTTGGAGCGTGTGTGGGAATGCGAGGATCAAGAGTACAAGCGGTTGTTAATGAATTACAAGGTGAAAAAATTGATATTGTAAATTGGTCTGAGGATCCTGCAATATTAGTATCTAATGCTTTATCCCCAGCTGAAGTGCAAAGAGTAAATGTAGATTTAGAAAGAAAAAAATTGGATGTGATTCTTACTGAGGAAAATTTAAGTAAAGCTATCGGAAGAAGGGGACAAAATGTGAGGCTTGCTACAAAATTATTGAATTTTGAAATAAATATTATGACAGATGCAGAGGACTCGGAAAGAAGACAACTAGAGTTTAAGGAGAAAACAGAGAATTTTGTTAAGAATTTAGAGTTAGACGAAACACTTGGACAACTTCTTGTGGCTGAAGGTTATTCTACAATTGACGATATAAAAGATAGTTCGGTAGAAAATTTATTAAAAATTGAAGGCATAGAGGAAGAAACTGCAAAAGCTCTTATAGAGAGAGCAAAAGAGTTTCATCAAAAAGATCAAGAAGATATTTCTGAAAGGATCAAAGAATTGGGTTTGGATGATGGACTAATTAATTTAAAGGGGTTAACTCCTGGAATGTTGGTTACTCTAGGTGATCAAAAAATCCTTACACTACAAGATTTTGCCGATCTAGCATCAGACGAGCTAACTGGTGGATATGATGTAGTGAAAGGTGAAAGAGTAAAAATCCAAGGTTACTTAGAAGATTTTGCTTTATCTAAAGAAGAAGCAGATGGACTGATAATGTCTGCAAGAAATATTGTTTATAAAGATTGAGAGATGCGTAATGGAAAAAAAAACAAAATTAACAATATCAGGTGGCATAGCCAAAAAGTCTATCAGAAATATAGATAAAGCAAAAAATCTTGGAAAGAATTCTGTAATAATCGAAAAACAAACTGGTAAATTTACTAGTAGAGGTGGATCATTTAAGTCAAACCCATCAAAGATTAAAAATAATTTTACAAGCAATAAAGGAACTTTCGGTAAACCGAATTACACCCCTAAATCACCGCCTCTAACAAGTGATTTTGAAAGACGTAAATTAGCTGAGCAAAGAGCCACCAAAAGACTTAAAGAGGAAAATGAAAATAAGAATAAAAAATCGATAAAATCTAATACCAAAAAAAGAGAATTAAAATTAACAGTTTCCAGAGCTTTGAGTGATCAAATTGAAGCTAGAGAACGAAGTTTGGCATCTGTTAAAAGAGCAAGACAAAAAGAAAATAGAAGTTTAACTAAAGAGGAAGTTCA
This sequence comes from uncultured Pelagibacteraceae bacterium, assembly GCA_902615425.1. Lineage (GTDB taxonomy): Bacteria > Pseudomonadota > Alphaproteobacteria > Pelagibacterales > Pelagibacteraceae > Pelagibacter. Next base: position 130,990 of record CACMPD010000001.1, on the reverse strand, counting down.
AGAAAATTTGAAGCCTGTCAAAAGAGATATAAATATTCCAGAGGTAATCACTGTTAGAGAACTTGCAAACAGAATGGCAGAACAATCAAGTAATATAATTAAACATATGTTTGGGATGGGAGTAACAGTAACAATAAATCAAAATCTAGCGGCCGATACTGCAGAATATTTAGTTAAAGAATTTGGTCATAACCCAATTCGAGAGGAAAAAGCAGAGGAGATAATCCAAAAAATTAAAGCTTCAAGGACTGAAAATTTAAAGAATAGACCACCAATAATCACAGTTATGGGTCATGTGGACCATGGTAAAACTTCAGTTTTAGACGTCTTGAGAAGTGCAAATGTGGTATCAGGAGAGTTTGGAGGAATAACCCAACACATTGGCGCTTATCAAATAGACCATCAGTCTAATAAATTAACATTTATTGATACACCAGGCCATGCAGCTTTTACTGAAATGAGAGCAAGAGGATCAAAGCTTACAGATATTGTTGTTCTAGTTGTTGCAGCTGATGATGGTGTCAAACCTCAAACTATTGAGTCAATAAAACATGCAAAGGCTGCAAATGTACCAATAGTTGTAGCAATTAATAAATGTGATTTACCTGAGGCTGATCCTCAAAAAATTAAAAATCAATTACTTGAACATGAATTAATAGCTGAGGATTTATCAGGAGATACTTTGATGGTAGAGATATCAGCAAAAACTAAATCAAACCTAGACAAACTTATTGATGCAATTATTCTTCAAGCTGAAATTCTAGACCTTAAAACAGATTTTGAGTCAAAAGCCACAGGGGTTGTTTTAGAATCGAAAATTGACATTGGAAGAGGACCAGTTGCAACAATAATTGTGACTACGGGAACTTTAAAAAAAGGAGATTTTTTTGTAAGTGGTCTAAAATGGGGAAAAATTCGAGCTATTATTAACGATAAGGGAAAAAATATTGATGAAGCTCTTCCATCTTCTCCAGTAGAAATACTTGGCATAAATGGTGCTGCAAGAGCTGGAGATGATTTTATAGTTTTAGATGATGAGAAAGAGGCTAAAACTTTGAGTGAAAATAGAGCACAAGAGAGTAAAGATGGTAAAAATCCTTTAACATTTGCCACTCAAGAGTCTGCTTTTTCTAATAAGTCCACTGAAGAATTAAATCTTATAATTAAGTCTGATGTTCACGGATCCTCGGAGGCAATAAAAAATGCCATCAGTCAAATTGAGCATGATGAGGTAAAACCTAAGATAATTTTAGCAGATATTGGAATGGTAACTGAAACAGATGTGACTTTGGCAAAGGCCTCAAATGCAGTTTTGATAGCGTTTAACGTAAAGCCAAGCAAGGAAGCTAAAAAACTTGCTGAAAATGAAAAAATAGATATTTCATCATACAATATCATTTATGAGGTTTTAGATTTCGTAAAAAAAAGAATGTCTGGATTATTAACTCCTGATGTAGAAGAGAAAGTAATTGGGACTGCGCAAATTTTAGAAATTTTCAAAGTTTCAGGAGCAGGGAAAGTTGCTGGTTCTAAAGTAACAGATGGAGAAATTAATAGTAATTCGGACGTAAGAGTAATTAGAGATGGTTCAATAGTTTTTACAGGAAAAGTTGGAAGTTTGTTTAGAGAAAAAAACCAAGTAAAACAGGTTAACAATGGTCAAGAATGTGGAATCGCACTCAAAGATTATATGGATTTTAAAAAAAATGATACTATAGAGGCTTTTAGTGTTACATCTAAAGAGAGGACAATTTAATGGCAGATAGAATAGGTAAACCAATTTCACAGAGACAATTAAGAGTGGGTGAAATGATTAAACAATCTTTAAGCATGATTTTTATAAGAAATGAGGCTAAAGTTCCAAATTTAGAAACAAATACTATAACAGTTACTGAAGTCAGAATGAGTCAAGATTTGAAAATAGCCAAAGCGTATGTACTTCCTCTTGGAGGAAAAAATGCAGAAGAAACTGTTAATACTTTGAAAGAATACTCTTTTTTAATTAGAAAAATTTTATCTCAAAAAGTAGTGATGAAATTTTTACCAAAATTACTTTTTAGAAAAGACGAGTCTTTTGAGTATGCTGAAAAGATAGAGAATTTAATTAAACAAACAAATAAATAGGAAAAAAGAAGTATGAACAAAAAAGCTCAAGAGTTAGCAATGCACGAAAAAGACACTGGTTCGTCAGAAATCCAGATTGCTTTGTTGACAGAAAAAATTGAAACGCTCTCAAAACACATCAAACAATTCAAAAAAGATAAACATTCATCTGTTGGATTATTGAGAGCGGTCAATAGAAGAAAAAAATTGTTAGATTATCTTAAAAGAAATAAGGTAGATTCTTACAAGAATGTCCTGTCGAAATTGAATTTGAGAAAATAAGAGTCAAGATAGATAGAACGGAATGGAACGAAACGAACGAAACGAAATGGAAATGAAATGTTTAAAGTATACAAGAAGGAAGTTGAAGTAGCAGGGAAGAAGATAAGTTTAGAAACAGGTAAAGTAGCAAGACAGGCAGACGGAGCAGTTATCGCAACATGTGGGGAGACAGTAGTTTTAGCAACAGTCGTTGGAGCAAAAAAGGTGAATCCAGACATGGATTACTTTCCATTATCTGTAAATTATCAGGAAAAATACTATGCAGCAGGAAAAATTCCTGGCGGATATTTTAAAAGAGAAGCAAGACCAACTGAAAGTGAAACATTAATATCAAGATTAATTGATAGACCGATCAGACCGTTGTTTCCTGATGAATTTAAAAATGAAGTCCAGTTGTTACCAACTGTAATTTCTTATGATAAAGAAAATGAGGCAGACATTTTATCAATTATTGCATCATCTGCAGCCTTAGCTATATCAGGAATGCCATTTATGGGCCCCGTTGGTGCTTCTAGAGTTGGATATATTGATGGTAAATATGTTTTAAATCCATCAAAAATTGAACTTGAAAAATCAAAATTAGATTTAGTTGTTGCTGGTACAAAAGATGCTGTGCTTATGGTTGAATCTGAAGCAAGCGGGTTGACAGAGGAAGAGATGTTAAATGCAGTAAAATTCGGTCATGAAGGATTTGTTCCAGTGATCAAAATGATAGAGGAATTGGCTAAAGAATGTAGAAAACCTGAGTGGAATGTTGAAAAGAAAGATTTATCTGAGGTAAAGAAAAAACTCGAGGAAACTTTTACCGCAGATCTTAAAAAAGCATTCGCGACAAGAGACAAACAAGACAGATCAAATCAAATTTCAGAAATTACTGATAAAGCAAAAAAACTTTATGAGGAAGACGAAAACTATACAGATCTTGATGTAAATTCTGAACTAAAAAATCTTGAAAAAACAATAGTCAGAACAGATATTTTAAAAAATAAAAATAGAATTGATGGTAGGGGTTTGTCTGATGTTAGGCCAATCTCATGTGAGGTTGGTGTTTTGCCAAGAACACATGGCTCTGCTTTGTTTACCAGGGGAGAAACGCAAGCAATTGTAACTGCTACATTAGGTACATCTGATGATGAGCAAAGAATTGAAAGCTTAGATGGATTACAAAGAGAAAGGTTTATGCTTCATTATAATTTTCCACCTTTTTCCGTTGGTGAGACAGGAAGAATAGGAACTGGTAGAAGAGAGATAGGTCATGGTAAATTAGCATGGAGAGCTATTCACTCTTCATTACCCCCAAAAGAGTCATTTCCTTATACTTTTAGAGTAGTATCAGAAATTACAGAATCCAATGGTTCTTCATCAATGGCCACAGTTTGTGGAACATCACTTGCATTAATGGATGCGGGAGTACCAATAAAAGAACCTGTTGCAGGTATAGCAATGGGTTTAATTAAAGAGGGTGATGATTTTAGTGTGTTATCAGATATTTTGGGTGATGAAGATCATTTAGGCGATATGGACTTTAAAGTTGCTGGAACTAAAGATGGAATTACTTCACTACAAATGGATATTAAAATTACCGGTATTACTTTTGAAATTATGGAGCAAGCATTAAGCCAAGCTAAAGATGGGAGAGTACATATTTTAGGAGAAATGAATAAAGCATTATCTGCATCAAGATCTGATGTTGGAAAACATACTCCAAAAATGGAAAAAATTAATGTTGATAAGAAAGACATTGCTGCTGTTATTGGAAAAGGTGGCGCAACAATCAGAGAGATTGTTGAAAAATCAGGTGCCAAAGTCGATGTAAATGACGAGGGAGTCGTAACAGTTGCAGCTCCGGATGAAGAGTCTAGAAACATTGCTATGCAAATGATTAAAGACATCACCGCCAAAGCTGAACTCAATAAAATTTATTCAGGTAAAGTTATGAAGATTATGGAATTTGGTGCATTTGTTAATTTTTTAGGAAAACAAGATGGACTTGTTCATATTTCAGAGCTCGCAGACAAAAGAGTAGCTAAAGTTACCGATGTGGTAAAAGAGGGTGACGAGGTAAAAGTTAAAGTAATAGGTTTTGATAGAGGTAAGGTTAAACTTTCTATAAAACAAGTAAATCAATAAACTTTTAAAATATTTAGGAATGAAAAAATTGAAAAAAATTGCTAGAGCATTTTTTCATCAATTTGGGATAGATATAAAAAGAATTAATCCAGAAATTAAAAATTTAAGCTTTGATGAAATTTTAAAATTAAAAGTATCTAAGGATCCTGTAATCTTAGACGTAGGTGCTAATAAGGGTCAAACAATAAAAAGATTTATGGATATTTTTAGTAATCCTACGATACATGCATTTGAACCGGTTGAGGAGGCAATTAGTAAAATAAAAGATAATTATTCAGACAATAAAAACATTTTAATTAACAATTATGCCCTTGGTGATAAGGTAGATTTTAAAAATTTTAATATTTCCCAAAGAATAGAAAACTCAACATTCCATCAATTTAAATCTAATTCTAAATGGTTACAAACTCGAAGCAAACAATATAATGTTTCTGTTGATAATTATGTAAAAAAGGTTCAAAAAATAAAGATCGAAACTATTGATAATTATGTTGCAAAGAATAAAATTGAAGAAATAGATATCCTAAAAATGGATACAGAGGGTTATGAGGACAAAGTTCTTAGTGGAGCGATAAATACGCTAAAACAAAATAAAATTAAAATTGTTCTAACAGAATTAGCTTTTGATGACGTTAGAGATAAATATTTATCATTTAGTGATATTGAGAAATATTTACTTCCAAATAATTTTAGATTAGTCGGAATAGATCTTGCAAATAATAATTTGTTTTCAGGGTTAGTTTTTTTTGCAGAAGTCATGTACTTCAACAAAAATTTTTATGATATATAATAACTGAATAAAATTGTAACTTTTTAAGAAATATTTTTAGGATCTGGCATTCCAACTTTATTATAACCGGCATCTACATAGTGGATTTCTCCAGTAACACCATTTGCAAGGTCGCTTAGAAGATACAACGCTGAATTTCCAACATCATGAATATCAACATTTCTTTTTAAAAAAGAGTGGTCCTCGTTCCATTTATATAAGAATTTTGCATCACCGATTGCAGATGCAGCTAATGTTTTGATAGGGCCTGCACTTATTGCATTTACCCTCATGCCTTTAGCACCCAAATCTCTTGCTAAGTATTTAACACTAGCTTCTAAAGCTGATTTACAAACTCCCATTACATTATAATTTGGAATCGCTTTAGTAGACTCATAAGTTAACGTGAGTAAATTTCCACCTTCTTTCATTACTTTTGAAGCTTCCTTTGCTACTTCTGTAAATGAAAAGCATGATATTAACATGCTCCTCAAAAAGTTTTCTCTAGTTGTATTTAAATATTCACCTGATAATTCTGATTTGTCTGAAAATGCAACTGCATGCACTACAAAATCAATTTCTCCCCACTGGGATTTAATATCATCAAATAATTTTACTACTTCTTCTTTTTTTTCAACATCACAGCTGAATGTAACTTTTGAGTTTAATTTTTCTGCTAAAGGAATAACTCTTTTCTTTAATGCGTCACCTAAATATGTAAATGCTAGTTCTGCTCCAGCTTCTGAAAGTTTTTGAGAAATACCCCAGGCAATAGATCTTTCATTAGCAACACCCATAATCAATCCCTTTTTACCTTTCATTAAACTCATAAATTAAACCTTTTCAAAAATTAAAGCAGCATTAGTTCCACCAAAACCAAAGCTATTTGACATTACAGTATTTAAAACAGCACCTGTTTCAGTTTTTGCTACGATAGGAAACTTTTTAGCATCATCATCCATATCTGTAATATTTGCTGAACCTGTAATGAAGTTGTTTTTCATCATTATTAGACAATAAATAGCTTCATGCACTGAAGCAGCACCCAAAGGATGACCTGACAAAGATTTTGTAGAACTTATTTTTGGAATGTCATCTCCAAAAGTTTCTTTAATAGCATTAAGTTCAGTTATATCTCCAACAGGAGTTGATGTTCCATGAGTATTAATGTAATCAATTTTATTTTTAGTAGTTGCCATTGCCATTTTCATACATCTCACAGCACCTTCGCCTGATGGTGCTACCATATCGTATCCATCCGAAGTTGCTCCATAACCGGTTAATTCTGCATATATTTTAGCCCCTCTTGCTTTAGCATGTTCGTACTCTTCGAGTACCAATACACCTGCACCTCCGGCGATTACAAATCCATCTCTAGTTTTATCATAAGCTCTTGATGCAGATTGTGGAGTATCATTATATTTCGATGATAAAGCTGTCATAGCATCAAACATTGCTGTCATCGCCCAATGAATTTCTTCACTACCACCTGCAAAAACAATATCTTGTTTACCCATTTGAATTAATTCCATAGAATTTCCTATGCAGTGACCACTAGTTGCACATGCAGAACTCATTGTATAATTAGTCCCTTTGATTTTAAATGGAACTGCCAAAGTAGCAGACGCAGTACTTGCCATGGTTCTTGGAACTATAAAAGGACCCATTAATTTTGGGGTTTTTGCTCTTGTTTTATCCGCTGCTAAAATTACATTTTCAATTGAAGGTCCTCCAGATCCCATGACTATACCAGTACTAAAGTTGCTTATTTCTTTTTCTTCAAGACCAGAGTCTTTTATTGCTTCTTTCATCGCAATATAGTTATAAGCTGAGCCTGAACCCATAAATCGAATTGTCTTTCTATCTATGTGATCTTCAAGTTTGATGTTTGGCTTGCCATGCACATGACTTTTTAAATTATGCTCTTTATATTCTTCAGCAAATGAGATTCCTGACTTTGAATTTAATAAAGATTGATGAACTTCTTCTTGATTATTACCTAAACAAGAAACTACTCCTAAACCAGTTATTACAACTCTCCTCATTATTTGAATAACCCCACTTTTAAATTATCTGCTGAATAAATTTTTTTTTCATCTGCTAATAATATCCCATTAGCCAAACCAACTGTTGTACCACCAGGAGACATAATTTTTTTCATATCGATTTCATATTTGACTAATTTAACATTCTGTAAAACTTCTCCTGTAAATTTTACTGTACCAACACCTAAGGCTCTGCCTTTTCCTGGATTTCCAATCCAGCCTAAATAAAATCCTACGAGTTGCCACATAGCATCAAGACCAAGACATCCTGGCATCACAGGATCTTCTTTGAAATGACAATCAAAAAACCAAAGGTCTTTCTTTATATCTAATTCAGCCTTTAAAGAGCCTTTTTTAAAAGCACCATCCTTGTCATTAATTTCTGTAATTCTATCAAACATTAACATTGGTGGAAGCGGTAATTTTGCATTTCCATGACCAAAAAGACCTCCGTTCCCGCAACTTATAAGCTCTTCATAAGAATAGGAGTTTTTTTTCATAAAATAGATCACCTTAATACTTGATTTTAAACCATTATAATATACATAAAGTTTAGAATTATTATAATTAACAATGTTAAAAAATAGCGAATTTGTTAGCAAATTGAGAAATTCTGGTCTTAGACCCACTAAACAAAGACTTAAAATTTGTGAGGTCTTATTTAATAGAGACAAAACATTTCACTTTACAATTAATGATTTAGCAAAAAACATTTCAGAAAATTTTAATGAAAAAATATCTTTAGCTACAATTTACAACACAGTTCATGCTTTCAAAGATAAAGGATATTTAAAAGAAATTACGATCAGTAGCGATAAAAGTTATTTTGATACAAACATTACTAAACATCATCATTTTTATGATGAGGACACAAATTTACTTATAGATTGTAATGATAATGAAATTGGAAAAGTAAATATCAAAAATAATATTACAGGAAAAAAAATTAGTTCTGTCGAAGTTTTAGTAAGAGTTGCGAGTGATACTCAAAATCAGAATTAAAAAATCTTTCTTTTTTAAATTTATATTATAATCATTCTAAACTGTTGACATTTAGTTTAGAACTATTATAAATTAATAAATCTAATAACCATGGGGGAAATACAAAAATTATGAGTACTGAAAATTTCAAAAACAAGTCTTTTAAAGCCAATCAAATGAGCAAATGTCCTTTTACCGGTGCAGGGACACCTGCAAAGTTTTCTGCAGGAAGAGGTCAGACAGTAAGAGACTTTTGGCCAAACAGTTTAAATCTTAAAATTCTCAGTCAGCATTCAAATTTATCTAACCCTATGGATAAAAAATTTAATTATGCAAAAGAATTTAAAAAACTAAATTACAAAGCATTAAAAAAAGATTTAAAAAAATTAATGACAGACTCCCAAGACTGGTGGCCAGCAGATTATGGTCATTATGGACCATTATTTATTAGGTTAGCTTGGCATGCCGCAGGAACTTACAGAACTGGTGATGGTAGAGGTGGAGCAGGAACGGGGAATCAAAGATTTGCGCCACTTAATTCTTGGCCAGATAACGTAAACTTAGATAAAGCTAGATTGCTTTTATGGCCTATTAAAAAGAAATATGGAAGAAAAATTTCATGGGCAGACCTATTTATACTTGTTGGAAACGTAGCTTTAGACTCAATGGGTTTTAAAACTTTTGGTTTTGGAGCTGGTAGAACTGATATTTGGGAACCAGAGGATGATATTTATTGGGGCTCAGAAAAAGAAATGTTAGGTGTGGAAAGATATAGTGGAAAGAGAGATTTAGAACAGCCACTAGGAGCTTCACATATGGGTTTAATCTATGTAAATCCACAAGGTCCTGATGCTAATCCAGATCCAAAACTAGCAGCACATGATATTAGAGAGACATTTGGTAGAATGGCTATGAATGACTATGAGACAGCAGCATTAGTTGCTGGAGGACATACGTTTGGAAAATCTCATGGTGCAGCATCTGAGTCATTCAAAGGACCAGATCCTGAGGCTTCAAAACTTCAAGACCAGTCAACTGGATGGAATAGTGGATATAAATCTGGAAAAGGTGTTGATACAATAAGTAGTGGTATTGAGGGCGCTTGGACCCAAAATCCAATTCAATGGGATATGGGTTATTTGGATTGTTTATATGGACATGAGTGGGAACTTACAAAAAGCCCAGCTGGTGCTCATCAATGGACTCCAAAGAAAAATGGGCAAGAGATTAAAATGGTTCCCGATGCACATCAAAAAGGTGTGCTTCATCCACCTATGATGCAAACAACCGACATATCGATGAAAGTTGATCCTAGTTATGGACCTATAACTAAACATTTTCATCAAAATCCAAAAGAGTTTCACGATGCTTTCGCGAGAGCATGGTTTAAATTAACTCACAGGGATATGGGACCAAGAGTTTGCTATCTTGGTAGTGAGGTTCCAAAAGAACAACTTATTTGGCAGGATCCAATTGATAAACCCAAATATAAACTTAAATCAAACGATATTAAAGATTTAAAAAACAAAATCTCTAAATCAAAAATATCAATTTCAGATTTAGTTTCTACTGCATGGGCTTCAGCATCTACGTTCAGAGGCTCTGATAAAAGAGGTGGTGCTAATGGTGCAAGAATAATGTTGGAACCACAAAAAAATTGGAAAGTGAACAATCCAAAAAAATTATCGGCTGTAATTAAAGCTTTAGAAAAAATTAAAAGCAAATTCGATAGTAAAAAGAAAAGTGTTTCAATGGCAGATTTGATTGTACTAGCTGGTGGTGTTGGAATCGAAATGGCTGCAAAAAAAGCTGGCTATAAAGTTCAAGTTCCATTTTCAGCAGGAAGGGGAGATGCAAGGCAAGATCAGACTGATATTAACTCATTTGGTCTTCTAGAACCACAAGCGGATGGTTTTAGAAACTACTTAAATGGTGGAGCTTCAAATGTTTCTGCAGAGGAAAAACTTGTTGATAAGGCTCAATTGATGGGTTTAACAGCTCCAGAAATGACTGCACTTGTGGGTGGTATGAGAGTGTTAAACACAAATTTTGATGGCTCAAAACATGGTGTTTTTACTAACAGACCTGGTTCTCTTACTAACGATTATTTCATAAATCTTTTAGACATGAATACGACTTGGAAAGAGGAAGATAAATCTGAACAAACATTTATTGGTAAAGATAGAAAAACTCAAAAAACGAAATGGAAGGCGACAAGAGTTGATTTAATTTTTGGTTCAAATTCTCAACTAAGAGCTCTAGCAGAAGTTTATGCATGTGAAGATTCAGGTGATAAATTTGTTAAAGATTTTATCGCGGCATGGGTAAAAGTTATGAATTCTGATCGATTTGATTTGAAATTAAACTAATTCTATAAAACAGGACAAAAAAATATGGGAACAGCAAATTTTGAGGACTTCTACGAAGTTCCTAATCTCAATTTTGATATATCAAAGTTAAGAAATGATTTGGATAAAGTTTTAAAAGCTAAAAAATTCAATTCTCCTGGGGTTACCCACTTTGGTGCAATACCATTAAACCAAATTCCAAATGATAGAAGTTCTATTGAGGGAAATAATATAAGAGGAAAATATTGGACAATAGCCGATGAAACTGGAGAAGAAGTTTCTCGAGATGTTGATATAGATGAGTCAAAATATACTCAATTGATTCCTGAATTTGAAAATACTTATTTTAAAGAAGTTTACGACACTTTAAGTAAAAGGTTTAAACTAGGTAGAGTTAGATTATTATTAAAAGAGCCAAGATCGACATTAAGCTGGCATAAAGATCCTGAATGTAGGCTGCATGTACCCATTATAACTAATAAGGGCTGTTCAATGGTAATTGAAAATGTAGCAAAACATCTTCCAGCTGATGGTAAGGTATGGATAACAAATAACACGAAATATCATAATTTTTTTAATGGTGGAGAACAGGCTAGAGTGCACCTAGTTGCTTGTGTGCTTGATAGTCCGTTTAAAAAATAATGGAATTAACAACCGGCATATTCAAAGCTGCTGGACAGATTTACACAAATAATAGAGGTTCAATTTTAAGAACCATTATTTATACGATTGGTCATTTTGCTATAGCTATAACTGTTTTAATGTTTGTTGCTGATGTCAGCTTTATGATAGCACTAACAGACGCAATAGTTGAACCAATAGCTAATTCTATATGGTATTTTATTTTAGATAAGTGGTGGGCGAGTAAATCAAAAAACTCTTAATCTAATACACCCCAAATATTGTCTGTCTTTATCCAACCTTCAAAATCATCCGTATTTATTTTGCACCAAATTCCATTGCATTTTTGAACTATTAGAACTCTTCCACTTTTAATTTTAGCCAATGGTTTAGAAAAATTTGTCGGATTTTCGAATAAAATTTTGTCTTTTGTGGGAATTATTGAATTTATTTTTTTTAATTGAGACCAATGTATCCATCCGCTGTTGTTTTTAAAATCAATTACTCTTCGCCAGTTCTCTTTTTTATCAATTTGCTTTAGAGGCAAATTCACTTTTTTATAAATAAACTTTATAGGAGATTCAAAACTCGGTCCATACCTTACATTCACTTTACTTTTCTTTAAAGACAAGAAAGTTTCTTGAGCATAACTTAATGAGGTAAAAGATAATAAAAATAAAGTTATAAGAAAAAGCTTAAATTTTTTTTTTAACATCTTTTAACTTTTTAAATTTAATTTTTCTAAAATTCAGATTTAATAGATCTATAACCAAAACTTGACCATTCAAATTTTTACCGATAGATAAAATTTTTTTTAAAATTTCATTCGCTTGCATAATTCCTATTATACCAGCTACTGTCCCCAAGATGCCTTCATATTCACAATTTAATATATCGTCTGAAATCTCATATTCTTGATAAAAAGATCTTATACAAGGTGTTTTTTTATTTTTAAAATCAAAACTAAAAATATGACCATCAAATTTACTTATTGCTCCAGTTACAAGAAATTTTTTATATTTTCTTGAAACATCATTAATTAAAAACTTTGTTTCAAAATTATCTGATCCATCAATTATGTAGTCATAATTTTTTATAATTTTTTGATAATTTTTAATATTTAATCTTATTTTATACGCGTTTACTTTTATTTTTGAGTTTATCTTTTTTAATTTTTTTTGAGCAGACTTTATTTTGGATTTTTTTAAGTCTTCAATGCTGTAAAGACTTTGTCTGTGAATATTTGATAAATTAACAATATCAGGGTCAACAATGCCCAAAACACCTACGCCTGCTCTTGCTAAAAACTCAGCCGCAGGACAACCTAAACCCCCCATTCCAATAATTAAAACTTTAGCTCCAATAATTTTTTTTTGACCTAAGCTTCCAATATTTTTTAAAACTATTTGTCTTGAAAATCTCTCTATTTGATTCTTATCTAAATTGATATTCATTTACCTGTTGAACCAAATCCACTTTTACCTCTGATAGACTTAGGTAAATCATTTTTTTCTTCTAATTCCATCTTGACCACAGGTGCTAGGATCATTTGAGCAATTCTATCACCATTATTAATTGAAAAATTTTCATTACCATGATTATAGATGATAACCTTTATTTCTCCTCTATAATCACTATCAATTGTTCCTGGTGTGTTTAACACACTAATATTATTTTTGGCTGCTAAACCTGATCTTGGTCTTATTTGAATCTCGTAATCTTCTGGGAAAGCAACAGATAATCCTGTGGGAATTAAAACAGATGTTTTAGGTTTTAGATTAATGGATTCTTTTATAAATGCGACTAAGTCTACACCTGATGCGCCGCTGGTTTTATATTCGGGTAATTGTACAGCTGGGTCAAGTTTTTTGATTAGAACTTTAACCATTAATTTATTTGAGCAACTATTCTATCTACAATTTCCTCTGAAATCTCTGACTTCTTTTTTAATGAAAGTTTCTCCTTTTTCATTTTTTCATTTTTATAGAAAATTGTAACTTCATTATTTTCATTATCAAAACCACTTTCGTCTTTTGAGACGTCGTTAGCTATTATCCAGTCGCAATTTTTATCTTTTAATTTTTGCACAGCATTTTTCTCTAAACTTGTTGTTTCAGCAGCAAAACCTATAACCATTTTTGGTCTCATAGAGTTATGATTAGAAACATAGTTTAAAATATCGATATTCCTTTCCAAGTTTAATGTTAAATCATCAACTTTTTTAATCTTTTCATTATGTTCATAACTAGCTTTGAAATCAGCAACAGCAGCAGCAAATACAGCTATATCAGTCGGAAGATTTTTTTGAGTGGCCTTAAACATTTCTTCAGCAGTCTCAACTTTGATTAATTTAATATTTTCATCTATTTTTAGGTTTGTAGGTCCAGATATTAAAGTGGTATCAAAACCTCTTTTATAGAGCGATTTTGCTATCTCGTAACCCTGTTTACCGCTAGATTTATTTGTAATAAATCTTACAGGATCTATATATTCATTAGTAGGACCCGCGGTTACTAGTGCTTTGAGTTTATTATTTTTAATTTTACTTAATAAAAAATTTTGAATTTCTTCATAAATAACTAAAGGTTCAGACATTTTACCCTCACCATATTCACCACAAGCCATATCACCTATTTCAGGCCCAATAATTTTGTAGCCAAAACCTTTCAATGTTTTTAGATTATTTTGTGTAGACTGATGTTCCCACATTCTAACATTCATTGCTGGAGCTAAAAAAACTTGTTTATTTGAAGCTAATATAACTGTGGATGCTAAGTCGTCTGAGTTACCCTGGCTTAATTTGGAAATGGTGTTGGCAGTTGCTGGAGCGACGATGATTACATCGGCCCATCTTGATAAAGAAATATGGTCCATTTCTGTCTCATTCTCTAGGCTAAATAAATCATCATAAACTTTACCTTGAGATAATGAGGCTACAGATAATGGGGTTACAAACTCCTTTGCACTTTTAGTTAGTATTGTTTTTATTTCAGCATTATTTTTTCTAAACATTCTTATCGTTTCGAGACTTTTGTAAGCAGAAATTCCACCACATATTATAAAAAGAACTTTTTTGTTTGATAAATCTTTCATCGACTGAATTAAAATATTAAAAGACCAAAAATTACAAGGATTAATAAACCAATAATAGATTGGTTTCTAAAAGCAGTCATTTCTGATTTTTGAGTGTTTAAGGCCGTATAGGAGTTTGAGTTTTGTGGGATTTGTCCACTAGCAAGATAAGTAAGAGCTTGATTAGCTTTATCCATAATTTCAGGAAATTCTGGTAATCTTTTTATTACTTCAGATGTATTTTGAAGTGTCTCATTTAGTTTTGTCATTGGATCTTTTGTTTCTTTTAGCCAACTTTCAAGAACTGGTTTTGAAGTGGTCCAAATATTTGTGTTTGGATTTAATTTTCTAGCTACACCTTCAACAACAACCATTGTTTTCTGTAACATTAGAAGCTGAGGTTGAGTTTGCATGTTAAATTTTTCTGTGACATCAAATAGTTGCTTTAATAATTTTCCTCCAGAAATATCTTTAACTGCTTGACCAAAAATTGGTTCACCGATGGATCTTAGGGCTTGAGCCAAATCATCTATTGGAACTTCTTTTGGCACAAGACCTGCAATCAAATGTACTTCAGCAACTTTACGATAATCTCTTTGAATAAAACCAAATAAAATTTCAGCTAAAAATCTTTTACTCATTTTATCTAATCTACCCATAATTCCAAAATCAATAGGAACAATTTGACCATCATTATCTATGAAAATATTGCCTTGGTGCATATCTGCATGAAAAAAACCATCTCTTACAGCATGTCTTAAAAAATTTTGAATAATATCTTCTGCAATTTTTTCAGTATTAAATTCTTTATTTTTTAGTTCTTCCGTTTCTCTAATAGATATTCCATCCACCCAATCTAGGGTCATTACATTTTCGCTAGTATAATTCCAATAAATTTTAGGAACTCTAAATCCAACATCATTCTTTGTATTTTCAGCATATTCATTTGCAGCAGCTGCTTCAAATCTTAAATCCATCTCTAGATTTGTGATTTCTTTTAATAAAAATACTACTTCTACCAGCTTGAGTCTTTTTGTCTTTTTAATAAATGATTCTATTAAGAAAGCAAAAAGCATTATTGCATCAATCTCCTCATTGAATATTTTTTTTATGTTTGGTCTTAGAATTTTAATTGCAACGTCCTTAAGAACTCCATTGTCATTAATTTGAGCTTTGTGGACTTGAGCAATTGAAGCAGCAGCAACTGGTTCACTTAAATTTATTATAGAGTCATAACTTTCGTTACCTAGATCATTTTTAATTATTTCTTTAGCTTGTAACAGAGAAAATGGCGGCAATTTATCTTGAAGGTTTTCAAGTTTTTTGGAAAGTTCTTCACCAATTATATCGGGTCTGGTTGCTAAAAATTGACCAAGTTTAATAAAAGTTGTTCCCATTGACTCTAAAGAGTCAGATAGTCTCTCTCCCTCGTCTTTATTTGCATCTACTTGTTTTTTTGGTGAAAAGGAAAATGATAATATCTTAAATAAAATCTTTATAGATAAAGGTGGTTCCTTAAATTTTGATACAATATTTAAAATATCAGAACAAGCTACTTTTCTTCCAAGTTTAAAGAGAATAATTAATTTTTTTACCATCAAAATTTCCATCCACTATGAATAGAAACTATTCCACCTGATAAATTTCTATAGGTACATTTTTCAAAATTGTTTTTAACCATTGCGTCAATTAATTCCTCCTGGTTTAAAAAATCTTCAATACTTTTAATTAGATATTCATACGGCTGCTTTTCACCAACAACAAACTTGCCAATAGAAGGTATTAGCTTAGAGTAGTTTTTATAAAGGGTTTCTAAATTTGTATTCTGAATTTTTGAAAACTCTAAGCATAAAAAACGACCCCCTGGTTTTAAAACTCTATAAGCCTCAGAAAGAGCCTTATCTATATTGGCAGTGTTTCTTAAACCAAAACTTATAGTATAAAAGTCGAATAAATTATCAGAAAAAGGAATTTTTTCGGCTGGAGATATAATCCAATTTATATTTTTAAACTTAGATAACTTTTCTTTCCCTTTACTTATCATCCCTTTATTTGGATCGACACATGCAATACGAGATAATTTATTTACATGTTTAACAAATAGTTTAGCTATGTCTCCAGTACCACAAGCAACATCAATTAAATTTTGATTACTGGATGGATTCATCATATTTAATAGACTTTTTTTCCACAATCGATGAATCCCTAATGACATAAAATCATTCATTAGATCATAACGATCGTACACTTGATTAAACACATTTTGGACTAATCCTTTTTTATTTTGTAGATATTGTTGCATAATTCAAAAATATATAATCAATATAGTATTAAATGCCAGAATTACCAGAAGTAGAAATTGTACGTCAATCTTTAGATAAAAAGATTAAACAAAAAAAGGTCAAAAAAGTAATAGTTAGAAATAGAAATTTAAGAACTAAAATCCCACTTAATTTTCCAAGATTCCTTGAAGGCAAAAAAATAATCAAAGTAAAAAGATTTTCAAAATATCTGATTATTTGCCTGTCAAATCAAAGTTATTGTCTTTTACATCTTGGTATGTCAGGAACTATCCATCTAATTTATAATCAAAAAAAAAGTTTAGTAACTAATACCAGTTTTTATAGCTCACCTACATTGCCTAAAAAACATAATCACGTAGAAATAGTTTTTGATGATCTTAAAATTGTATACAACGATCCAAGAAGATTTGGTTTTTTTGAAATAGTGGTTAATGAACATTTTTTGGATAAAAGATTCTCTAAACTTGGACCAGAACCTTTTCAATCAGAATTTAACTTAAGTTATATTTATTCTTTTTTAAAAGGAAAAACAAAAAATATAAAAAACTTTCTATTAGATCAAAATTTTGTATCGGGGATAGGAAACATTTATGCAAGTGAAATTTTATTTTTATGTAAAATTAAACCTGATAAAAAAGTATCTTTATTAAATAAAGAAGATTGTAAAAAAATAATATTTAATTCTAAAAAGGTTTTGATTAATGCTATCAAAAAGGGAGGATCAAGTATTAGAGATTTTAAAAACACATCAGGTAAATCAGGAAATTTCCAAAAGAATTTTAATGTTTATGAGAGAAAAGGACTTAATTGTAAAAGGTCTGGATGCAGCGGAATTATTAAAAAAAAAATGATTTCCAATAGATCTTCTTTTTTTTGTAATATCTGCCAAATATAATAATTATTTAATTGACCAAAATTCATTCTCAAGTTATACCCCTGCGCATATGGCTAACACAAAATCAGCAATCAAAAGAATTAGAAGAATTTCAAAACAAACAGCTGTTAATAAGGCTCGAAAAAGTAGATATAAAAATGCTTTGAAGAAAATGAATTCTTTAATTGAAGCTAAAAAGAAGTCTGAGGCTTTAAAGTTCTTACCTAAGTTGAATTCTGAGTTGATGAAAATAGCTAAAACAGGCATCGTAAAGAAACAAAACGCTTCAAGAAACGTTTCAAGGTTTACCAAAAAAATAGCATCAATCTAGTTTAATAACACTTCAGGTTGTCAATCCTAATACAACTTTTAAATCTACAAAATCTGTGATCTTAAAAATTCTCCACACAATATTTAGATTTAGTAAATAAACAAACTTATTTAATTCAATTATAAATTTTATTTATATTTTTTTTTTATTTTTCTTAATTTTTTTGTCAAATACTTTTTTTAAAAAAAAAAAAATTTACACAATCCTAGATTTTATTTTTTTTTTATTTTTGAAAATTATTTGTTGCAATAATTTTATTATGGTTCTAACTGAACACTCTCCACATTTATGAACAATTCTATAAATAATAATAGTTTAAAAGATTCTAAATCCGATATTCTTGATTGGAATTTAGTTCAAGCTGAAATGAAAAATAAATTAGGACTAGATATTTACGAAAGTTGGCTTAAAAAAATAACTTTTGTCGAGGAAATCAATAATTATATCTTATTATCTGTACCTACCAGATTCATTCGTGATTGGATTACATCTAGATACTTAGATCAAATCTTGAAAATTATAAAAAATTATAAAAAAGAAATTGTTCGAATTGAATTCAAAATAACTGAAAATAAACCTACTTCAACTCAGGATGAAAATAATACTAATGTCATAGAAAATAAAGAAAATGTTTCTTTTATAAAAGACTCTTATTTACAATATAATCGAATAGATCCTAACAAAAATTTTGAAAACTTTATTACTGGCTCCAGCAATAAATTAGCATACGAAGCTTCTGTAAAAGTTTCAGAGAATATTTCACATTATAATCCACTTTATCTTTATGGTGGTGTTGGAATGGGCAAGACACATCTTTTAAATGCAATTGGTTATCACCTGAAAAAAGACAATAAGGTTATGTTTATATCGGCAGAACGTTTTATGTATCAATTTGTAAAATCAATCAAATCTAATGATATGGTCAAATTTAAAGAGTATTTTCGTAACACAGATATTTTGTTAATTGATGATATACAATTCATGAATGGTAAAGAGGCAATGCAAGAAGAATTTTTTCATACTTTTAATGCATTATTAGACAAAGGTTCTCAAATTATAATTTCTGCTGATAGATCTCCTAATAAGCTGTCAAGAATTCAGGAGAGGATAAAGTCAAGATTTGCAGGAGGTCTAGTTGTGGATATTCAAAAAACTGATTTAGCACTCAGAAAAAAAATCCTTGAAAGTAAAATAAGTGACTTAAATAATTTGTATCCTGAAAAGTTTAATATACCTGAGGAAATTAAGGATTTTATAAGCATTAAAATCACAACGAGTGTGAGAGAATTGGTGGGTGCAATAAATAGAATTATATCCTTTTCAAGAATTTATAACAAAATACCAAGCTTAGCTGAGACAAAAGTTATATTAAAAGATTTACTTAATTTAAATGAAAATAAAGTAACTATTGATCTCATTCAAACTATTGTGTGTAAATTTTTTAAGATTAGTAAAAATGAAATGCTTTCATCAAGAAGATCTAGGTACCTTGTGAGACCACGGCAAACAGCAATTTATTTAACAAAAATTTTAACTTCAAAATCTCTGCCTGAAATTGGAAGAGAGTTTTCAAATAGAGATCACACAACTATAATTCACTCAGTTAAAACTATTGAAAAATTAAAAGAAAAAGATCCAGATATGATTGCAAATATAGATAAACTAAAAAATCAAATATTATATAGCAATAAAGAAAATGAAATTTAATGTAAACCAACAAGACCTACAGCAAGCATTAAATTATTGTCAAGGAGTCATAGAAAAACGAAGTACACTTCCAATATTGTCAAACATATTGCTCGATGCACAAAATTCAAAACTCACTATAACAGCGACGGATTTAGACTTAATATTTATTAATCAAATAAATAACGTCGAAGTCATAGAGGAAGGAAAAACAACCACTACGTCGTCTACTATGTATGATATTGTTAGAAAACTCTCATCAGGAAAAAAAATAAATTTAACTTTAACAGATAATAGCAAACTTCATCTAGAATCAGAAAAATCTATTTTTAATTTAAATTGTATGCCCGCTTCGGAATTTCCTTTAACAGATGAAAATTTTAATGAGAATGAATTTAACCTTAAATCAAAAGACCTTTTAAAGCTGCTAAATAAATGTAAATTTTCTGTGTCAAATGATGAGACCAGACATTATTTAAGTGGAATTTATTTTCATCAAACAGAGGTTGAGGATAAAAATTACTTAACTGCAGTATCAACTGATAGTCATCGTATGTCCATTTCAAAACTCAGATTAAATGAAAAAAAAATTTTTGAACCGATTATATTACCTAAAAAGACTATTTTTCAATTAAGTTCATTATTAGAAAATTATGATGGCGAAGTAAAAATTTCAAATATGAAATCTAAGATAAAATTTGAATTAAATAATAGTATTTTAATTTCTAAGTTAATAGATGGAAAATTTCCTAATTACATTCAAGTAATTCCAAAAAATAATCAAAAAAAATTAGAAATTGACCTTAAAATTTTTCAAAGTTCTGTGGATAGAGTAGCCTCAGTATCGCTTGATAAAAAAGATGGTGTAAAATTTAGTTTAAGTAAAGATAAACTAGATTTGTCTGTAAATAATACCAACAGCGGTGATGGAAAAGAATCCCTTGTAGTGAAATTTGATCATGATTTAGAAATTAGTTTTAATTCTAAATATCTGATAGATGTTGCTTCACAATTAGATGGAAATAATATTGAGATGTTTCTAAATGATTCAGGTTCACCTGCGCTTATCAAAGATCCTGGTGATTTCGATAGTATTTTTGTAGTTATGCCTATGAAAGGTTAATTTAGCAATTTAAGTTCAGAATAAATAGTTTTCTCTAAAATCCCTAAAAATTCTTCCTTGGAATAATCAGGTTTGATAGGTTCCAAAATTGAAATTGTAATTGTTTTGTTAATGTCTTTTTTTCCTTTTTTTGGCCAGACGTAACCAGAATTAATAGCAACCGGTTGGCATTTTATTTTCAATTCTTCATAAATCCTTGATGCACCTTTTTTAAATGGAGGTTGTTCGTGGGGTAATACTCGAGTTCCTTGAGGAAAAATTATTATTGGTCGATTTGTGTTTGCAATTATTTTAGAAATATCTTCAAAAAAATTGATGTTTTCTTTCGATACCTTATTTCTTTTGATAGAAATTGATCCTATTTTTTTTAAGTACCAGCCAAAAATAGGTATCATAAGTAATTCTTTTTTTAAGATAAATACAGGAGAATTAAAAATCGTTTGTAGGAAAAAAGTTTCAAACATTGATTGATGAGAGGAAGCAATAAAAAATTTTTCATTTTTAATTAAATTTTCTTTACCTTTGACAATGATTTTTGTGGACAAGAAAATTTTTAAACAAATAGCAGCCCAATGACCCATTAATTTCCCACCAAAAAGTGTAAATTGTTGTGGTAAGATTAACGCTGGTAGAAAAATAATTGAAATCAAAATTATTCCTGAAAAAAAGAAAATTGAAAATAGAAAGTTTCTTATCATTAATTATCAAAAGCTAAATTATCTCATGGTGCTTTTGTCTTTTTTTAACTACCCTTATTTTAGATCCATTAATTAATATTTCTATAGGTTTAGGTCTAAGATTATAATTAGAACTGAGTGATATACCATAGGCACCTACATCGCAAATTGCGATAAAATCTTTCTCTTTTAGTTCTTGAAAATTTTTTATAGACGTAAACTTATCAGTGCTTTCGCAAATTGGGCCAACAAATTCATAAATTTTCTTTGATTTTTTACCTCTTTTTAACAAAGGTAAGATGCGATGTACCGCACCATAAAGTGCCGGTCTCATTAAATCATTCATAGCAGCATCTATAATAACAAAATTTTTTTTATAACTCTCTTTTATGTAAATTACTTTTGAAATTAAAACTCCTGTATTGCCGACTATTGATCTACCTGGCTCAAATATAATCTGAGATTTTTTATTCTTTAAAAATTTTTTAATTGCTGAATGATATTTTTTATAATTTAGTTTTTTATCATTATTGTATGGGATGCCCATACCTCCCCCAAGATCAATAAAATCAAATTTATATTGAGTTTTTTTGATGATTTTATCTAATATTTTTAACATTTTTTCATAGGGTTTATGATCTAAAATTTGACTTCCAATATGAACACTTAAACATTTCAAATTAATATTTTTAGAATTCTTACAATATCTTACAAGTTCAAAAAATGTTTTATCATTAACTCCAAATTTATTATCTTTTTTACCTGTCGATATTTGGCTCAAAGTTTTCGCATCGGTATTTGGGTTTAATCTAATACCAATATTAACCTGTTTTTTTTTTATTTTAGCAATTTTATCAATTTCTATAATTTCACTTTTGGACTCTGAATTAATTAATAAAATATTTTTATCAATTGCAAAATTAATTTCTTTGGAAGTCTTACCAACTCCTGAAAAAACAATCTTCTTTGGACTAATTCCAGCCTTAAGAGCTAACATTAATTCACCCATTGATACAACATCTGCTCCAAGTCCAAATTTTTTTATTTCTTTTATTAAATTTAAGTTAGTATTAGATTTAATAGCAAAACAAATTAATGGTGAGATGGATTTAAAATTTTTTTTAAAACTATTAATATTTTCTCTTAGTTGTTTATACGAGTAACAATATGCAGGTGTTCCATATTTTTTAGCAATATTTTGCAGGATTGTATTTTCAATCTTAAGTTTACCATTTAAAAATCTCATTAAGCTTTATTTAGAAAGTAGCTTGGTATTTTTGAATTACTTTGAGACTCTTTATAGACTGGGTCTCCTTTTTTTCCACAAGCGATCAATGTAGAAAATACAATTATTGCTAAAATAATCTTTTTTTTCATTTTTTTCTTTTGTATTTCAATATCATTTTTTTAATATTATCAAAAGATGTTCCACCATATGATTTCTTAGAATTTACAGAATTCTTTAAATCAAACACTTTTAATACATCATTTGATAGTTTTGGTTCGATTTTTTTAAGTTCAGCCAGCGTTAATTGATCGAGATTCTTTTTCTTTTTTTCAGCAAAGTTGACAATATTAGCAGTCACTTTGTATGCTTTTCTGAATGACATTGAGTGTTTTTTTACGAGATAATCTGCAAGATCAGTTGCAGTCAAATATCCTGTGTTAGCTAATTCTATCATTTGTTTTTTATTTGGCGTAAAATTTTTAAGAATCTCATCAAGTATCTTTAAACAATTTTGCAGTGTATCATTGGATTTAAAAACAATTTCCTTATCGTCTTGAAGATCTTTGTAGTAAGATAAAGGTAAACTTTTTAAAACTGTAAGCATAGAAAATAAATTACCATAAATAATTCCAGACTTGCCTCGTAAAAATTCCAGTAGATCTGGATTTTTTTTTTGTGGCATTATTGAAGAACCAGTTACAACTTTATCTGATAAATTTATTAACTTGAAAGCATCAGAGTTCCATATGATAAGTTCCTCGGCTATTCTAGAAATATGCATGGAACAGACTGAAGTGGAGTAAAGAAAATCTAGCACAAAATCTCTGTCAGAAATTGTATCTATTGAGTTATTGGTTGGTTTTGTAAACCCAAGTTTTTTTGTAGTGTAATTTCTGTCAATATTAAAAGAGGTTCCAGTTAAGGCAGCAACACCTAATGGATTTTCATTTAAACTATCTAGATTATTTATGAATCTTTTTTTATCTCTTTTAAACATTTCAACATAAGCCATCAAATAGTGGCCAAATGAAACTGGTTGAGCATTTTTTAAATGAGTAAATCCGGGCATAAGAGTATATATATTTTTTTCTGCTGCTTTTATTATACTTTTAATAATAGTATCTAATAGAATATTAATTTCTTTGGTTGATGATTTCATCCAAATTTTCAAATCTGTGATCACTTGATCATTTCTTGATCGTGCTGTGTGAATAAAACCCGCATCTTCACCAATTATTTCGAAAAGTCTTTTTTCGATATTTATATGAATATCCTCGTACTTTTTATTAAATTCAAATTTTTTGTTTGTTATTTCTTTTTTGATTTTGTTTAAACCATAAACAATCTTATTCTTTATTTTAAAAGTAATAATTTTTTGTTTAAATAACATTTCGACATGTGCAATAGATCCAGTTATATCCTCTTTATATAGTCTCTTATCAATATCTATAGAACTTCCCACTTTTTGAAAAATTGATGAAGTGTTTTTTTTTATTCTATTGCCCCATATTGCCTGGTTGTTTTTATTTTTCGACATGATAATTAATTATACCTATTTAACATGAGATTTTTAATAATATTTGCTTTTTTAATATCTAATTGTGTTGCAGCAGAAATCAAAGACATAAAAAATCTTGTTATCAATAAAGAGCTTAAAAAATATGATGGATTAACGTTTTTAGATGATCAGAGTAATGAAATTCAACTTGATCAATTTGAAGGCAATTTGGTTTTACTCAATTTTTGGGCAACTTGGTGTGCCCCATGTAAAGAGGAAATGCCATCTCTTGATCAATTGCAATCTCAAAAAAATTTAAACAATTTGAAAATATTTCCGATTAATGTTGGTCAGGATAATTTAGAAAAAGCCTCAAAATTTTTTGAGGATTTAGGGATAGATAATCTTAAGATATATTTCGACTCACCAATTACTTTAGCGAAAAAGTTTGGACTAAGAGGAGTGCCCACCACAATTTTGATAAACAAGGATGGATATGAGTTTGCAAGAATTGTTGGGTCAATAGATTTTAAGGAAAAAAATTTTCTTGAATGGTTAGCTAGATACAACTAATTCTTGAAAAAATATGCAAAACCAACCAAAGCAATTATTGCAATAAATTGAAGCAAAACTCTTAACTGCATTAATTTATTAGAATATTTTTTGCTGGTTTCACCACCTTTAAACAAAGTTCCGATACCAAGAATTAAAACAATCCCAACCGCCATTAACAAAACTATAGATAATATTTTAACTACTATTCCAGATAACATGAAGGTATTGTAGGGTGTTTTAAAAATAAAAAAACATAATTCACACACTATGACATTTTGCCTAGATTCAGTAATGGTCAAACCAGAAGCTGATACGAAGATTAAAAATGCTATTATCTTACTTCATGGTTATGGTGGTGATGGTAAGGATATTAGCATGCTCTCATTGAACTGGAAAAGACATTTACCTAATACTATTTTTATTTGTCCAAATGGTCATGAGCCATGCAGTATAAATCCAAATGGATATCAGTGGTTTGATTTAAGCAAGGATGATCCGGAGTATATTTTGGATCAAGCTTTAAAGGCTGAAAAAAGATTATCAAAATTTATTGACGAAATTAAAAAAGAATTTAATTTTGAAAATAATCAAATTTGTTTATC
Source organism: uncultured Pelagibacteraceae bacterium (assembly GCA_902615425.1). Taxonomy (GTDB): domain Bacteria; phylum Pseudomonadota; class Alphaproteobacteria; order Pelagibacterales; family Pelagibacteraceae; genus Pelagibacter. Next base: position 105,762 of record CACMPD010000001.1, on the reverse strand, counting down.
TGGTTTTAGCCAAGGTTGCATGATGTCAATAAATTTAGGACTTACATCTGAAAAGCCTTTTAATTGTGTTGTGGGTTTTTCTGGAAAAATTATTGATGAAAAGGATTTGAAATTGAGAAAAAAAAACTCATCAAGTATTTTGTTAATTCATGGTGATTCTGATCAAGTTGTCTCGCCAAATTTTATGTTAGAGGCAAAAGATTTTTTTATGAGAAATAATATAGACATTGAGACGCATCTTATAAAAAATTGTGACCATCATATTCCTATAAATGCTTCAAGTATTGCATTGAATTATATCTTAAAAAAATTTAATAATTCCTAAATATTGAAAAAAATTTTTATTTAAGTTAAAATTTGATATGAATAATTTTATTGATCAAGATGTTTCACTAGAAAAATGTCCTGCGTTAGTTTTAAATGCTGATTATAGACCATTGAGCTACTATCCTTTATCACTATGGTCATGGCAGGATACTGTTAAATCAGTTTTTTTAGATCGTGTAATTATAGTAAGTAATTACGATCGTGTAGTAAGAAGTCCTTCATTTAATATGCAATTGCCTAGTGTAATTGCTCTAAAAGATTATATTGTTCCTCAATCTAAACCAAGTTTTACAAGATTTAATGTTTTTCTGAGAGATAAATTTTCTTGCCAGTATTGTGGCAGCAACGAGGAATTAACTTTTGATCATTTATTGCCCAGATCAAAAGGTGGAGAGACTAATTGGGATAACGTTGTTACAGCATGTTCTGCTTGTAACGTTAAAAAAGGAGGCAAACTATTAAAATTATCGGGCATGAAACTGGCCCAACATCCATATCAACCTTCAACAGAAGATTTACATCGTAATGGAAAAAATTTTCCCCCAAATTATTTACATAAAAGCTGGATGGATTATTTATATTGGGATGTTGAATTAGAAGCTTAAGTTTTATACTTTTTCTGATATTCGAATTGCAATTTTTGAACCTGTTTTTATTATCTTATCCATAATTGAGTAAATGCCTTTTTTGGTAGCTCCTTTTTCATAAGCAATATCCTTGTGATGAAGCTCATCTTCTCTGAATTTTATAATTTTCTTTTTTAGATTTTTTTCTTCTGGACCAAGTTGATTTATTTGATCTTGGTAATGTTTATCTATCACTTCTTCAACGGAGGCAGTACATAGCATAGCTGCTTTTTTCCCAAGAATAGTAGAACCAAAACCCAAACCTACACCTAGCAGATCCCACAATGGTAAAAATTTTGTTGGCTCAATATTTCTTTTTTTTATTTCGTTTTCAAAAAATTGACAATGTTCAATTTCATGTTCTTTCATATCTTCAATTGTTTTTTTTAAATTGTCATTTTTAACAATTGTATTTAAAGCTAATAACTGACCTTCATAAATTTTGACAGCACCCCTTTCGCCTGCATGGTCAACTCTAATAAATTCTTCAACTCTACTATTTGTTCTTTTCATATTTAGTAAAAATTTTTACCAGGGTTATAATAAATAATATACTTATTACAATATTAATAGTAGTAAGTGATAATCCTAAAATCTTAAATGTCACATCTTTACAGCTTATAGTCTTTTCGCTAAGTTTATTTAGTAATTCCTCTTTACTTATATTCTCATAAAAGTTTTTTACGCCACAAACAGTTGATTCTTGAAAAATACCTTGTTCTATGCCGAAATGATACAATGAAATAAAAAAAGAAAAAATAAAAGTAAGTATTAAAAGCAAAATAAAGAAATTTTCATTTTTTTTTATAATAAACATTAGAGATATCAAAATTATACTTAACCCATAAGGGATTCTCTCTATCAAACATAAATTACATGGTTGGTGTCCTAGAACATGTTCTATAAAATAAGCAGAAATCAAAGCTATTAAACTAAATAGAAAAATTATTCTCAAGTAAATTTCAGCTTTAAGATTAAACATGAGATTTAAATATCAGATAAATTATTAAGCCAATAATAACAATTAATATTCCAATTATTGTAAACCATTTTGACCCATGCTTATCCATATATTCATTAAATAAATTACCGAACTTATAAGAAAGGTATGATACAATGAAAAATCTTAATCCTCGGGAAATTAAACTTATTAAAACAAAGATTAAAAAATTAAATCCTATCAAGCCGCTTGCAATTGTAAAAACTTTATATGGAAGAGGAGTGAAACCAGCTAAAAAAAGTACTCCTAACCAAGCATAAAAACCATTACTATTAACTAAGTTTTCTTTAATTTTTGATAACTTGTCCTCATAACCATAAAAACTCATAATGTGTGCTCCAAATTCAAAAAAAAACGCACCAATTAAGTAACCAAGCATACCACCCAAAACTGAAAAAATTGTAGTTATAAGAAAGATTTTAATAAAATCATTTTTTTTTGATATTACCATTGGAATAACCATTACATCTGGCGGAATAGGAAAAAATGAACTTTCAATAAAGGAGACTATTGCCAAATAATATTTAGAACTTTTGTGAGCTGCTAAATCTAAACATTTTTTGTAAAGACTTTTAAACATTTTTTGGTTTTAATATAATTTTAGTTCTTATACTATTTAATAAATTATTAAATAACTAGGGCGAATGGCGGAACTGGTAGACGCGCACGACTCAAAATCGTGTTTCGCAAGAAGTGAGAGTTCGATTCTCTCTTCGCCCACCAAATTATGGAATTAAGTAAAATTAACAGTTTAGTAGAACTTTTTTTCACGAAGTATAAGGAGTCAAACTTTACTTCTAATAAGCCATTTTTAAAGTGGTTAAAGGATAATGAGAAAGATTTTCTTACTTGGAAACAAGTTGAAAGAAATATTCAAATTTTATCTGAATATTTAAGAAAAAATTTATCCAAAGGGGATAGGTGCATTTTATTATCTGAAAATCGACCTGAATGGCTTATTTCTGATATAGCTATAATGAACGCTGGTGGGGTAACAGTTCCTTTATTTACAACTTACTCTGAAAAAGATTATGAATATATCATTAATGATTGTAATCCAAAAATTTGTATTGTTTCAAATAATACTCAACTAAAAAAAATAGATAAATTCATTTCAGATAAAATAAAAGTTTTATCAATAGAAAATATAAATAAACAAATTGATAGTATAGAAAATATTTTTGAGAGATTTTCTAAAGAAAAAACCTTAGATCATTTAAGCTTTAACCAAAATATTGAAAGAAAAGATATAGCTTGTATCATTTACACATCAGGAACAACTGGTAACCCTAAAGGTGTAATGCTGAGTCATGGGGGTATTTTATCTAATTGTGAGGGTGCGCAAGAAATTTTGAATTCGTTAGTTAAAGATAGTGAGCCTGTTTTTTTGACTTGGCTACCTTTATCTCATTCATATGAACATGCTGTTCAATTTGTACAAATCACATTAGGAGCAAAAATTTATTATGCTGAAAGTTTAGAAAAATTATTATCTAATATGTCAGTTGCTAAACCAACTATAATGACTGCTGTACCTAGATTTTATCAAAATTTGTATAGCAAGATTTCGATTAATTTCTCAAAACAAACAGGTCTCAAGAAAAAATTAATATCTTTAACGATTTTGCTTGGAATAAAAAAACTAAATAATGAGAATATGAGCTTAAGAGAAAAAATACTAAATTATTTATGTGAAAAATTAGTAAGACGAAAAATCAAAAATCAGTTTGGCGGAAATTTAAAGGCTTTTGTTTCTGGAGGGGGTGCGTTAGATCAAAAAATTGGTGAATTTTTGAATTCTATTGGACTGCCAACTTTACAAGGTTATGGCCTAACAGAAGCATCTCCAGTAGTAAGTTGCAATATACCTGAAAAAATCAAGATTGATACAGTTGGACCTCCTTTTAAAACTAATGAGGTGAAGATTGCACAGGATGGTGAAATTCTGGTTAAAGGTGAAAATGTAATGCTTGGTTACTGGAACATGAAAAAAGAAACAGACGATATACTTAAAAATGGTTGGTTACACACAGGAGACATAGGTGAAATTACAAAAGAGGGAAATTTGAAAATTACTGACAGAAAAAAAGAAATTATTGTGAATTCTGGTGGTGATAACATTTCACCCTCAAAAATTGAAAATTTATTGTGTCTTGACGACAAAATTAAACAAAGTTTTGTTTATGGAGACAAAAAAACTTATTTAGTTGCTTTAATTGTAAGTGATAGTGAAAAAAATGAAAAAGAAATTGAATTATATATAGATGATCTAAATAAAAACTTATCTCTTGTTGAGAGAGTAAAAAAAATAAAATTAATTAAAGAAGAATTTACAATTGAAAATGGAATGTTAACACCAACTTTAAAACTAAAAAGAAAAAAAATTCTAGAAAAATATAAAGAAGATTTAGAAAAACTTTATTAATTTTTTACAAAATATTTGATTATTATGCGCATAAACACTAACTTTTTTACAATTTAAATTTTTTTAAAAAAAAATTTTTATTTAAATTTTATTTTAAAAATTTTCTTAAAAATTTAAGATTTGACATAAGGCACATAAAAAAATAAAAATAGATTAATAGCGAATCAATTGATTCGTTTAACTTAAAAAGGGAGCTAAAGATGCCTAAGAGAAGAAAAAAAGCAAAGAAGGCTAAGAAAAAAGCTAAGAAAAAAGCTAAGAAAAGAAGAAGAAGATAATTACTTAGTATTCTTTATTAAAAACGCTTCTCATAACGATTTACGTGTGAGAGGCGTTTTTTTTTATTCCTCTATATCTTCTTCATTTTCTGAAACAGCCTCTTCTTCAGGTAAATCTGATGAAGCTTGCTTTATTGGTGCTGCTTCTGGTTTAGGTTGAGTATTTAAGTTTCTTTTTAAAGCTTTATCCAATTTTTTTTGAGTATCCTCTAATGACAAATTTAGAATTATTTGAAATTCTGAAAGGATTCTTTCATATGCTTTTTCAAACAATTGTCTTTCACTATAAGATTGGTCAACCATCAAATCATCCCCCTTATTAAGGTCTCTTACTACTTCAGCTAGCTCATAAATCTTACCTGATGAAATCTTTGCTTCATATTCCTGTGCTCTCCTACTCCACATAGATCTTTTTATTTTAGGCTTACTTTTTAATATTGAGATGCATTTATTTACCTGATTGATAGTAGCTAATGGTCTTAAGTGTAATTGTTTATTAACAGGCACCATTCCATTTGCTTTATCTTTTTCAAATTTTATAACGTAAGTTTCAACGTCTATTCCTCCAATATTTATTTTTTTAAATTCAGTAATTTGCCCAACACCATGTTTTGGGTATACGACGTAATCTTTAATTTTATATTCTCTTTTTTCTGTTTCTTGTTTTTTTACTTTTTTAATTTCTGGTTTAGCCTCATTATTTTTTGTAATTCTTAAACCATCACTTTTCTGTTCTGTAGTTTTGACCTCAGATTTTATAGATTTTTTTAAAGGTATTTTTTTAGTCTTAATTAATTTTTTTGGTAATTTATTAATCTTCTTTTTTACTTTTTTTAATTTAATAATCTTTTTGGTTTTTGCCTTTTTTTTCGATTTAGTAGCTTTACTTTTTTTAAAGGTTTTCTTTAAAATACTTTTCAAACTTATTTTGCTCATCTTTATATTTTTCGTGATCCGATGGAGGATCTTTTTTAACTGTTATATTTGGCCAGATTTCAGAATATTGTTTATTGATCTCTAGCCATTTTTCAGATCCTGGCTCTGTATCAGCTTTTATTGCATCAACAGGACACTCAGGCTCACAAACGCCACAATCTATACACTCATCAGGTTTAATTACAAGCATATTTTTTCCCTCATAGAAACAATCTACAGGGCAAACTTCAACACAGTCCATTAACTTACATTTAATGCATTTGTCATTAACAATATATGTCATTATTGATTTTCTTTTTTAATTTTTTCTTTGATATCTCCCATGATCTTATTGTCAATATACAATAAGCCTGCAAGTCGTCTCATCAAATTAGTTTCAAACACATCTGCTTCTTTATTTGAGTAAATTATTCTCCAAAGGGTTTCTATAATTTCAATTTTTTTTTTATCATCCATATTTTTAACTTCCCTTGTAAAATCCAAAATTTGGTTAGAGTTTTCTTCTATTTCTTTACCCTCTTTTAAAATATTTTCTAAATTATCTTGGTCTGCACCTATTTTCAAAAGTGCTTTACTTATTATAACCTCTTCTTCTTTTGAGAAGTTCTCATCAATTTTTGCGGCATGAATCAATAATGCCGCAACTCTTGCTAAATCACTAGTTTTAGTATCTCCTTTTTTTTCTTTAAAAAACATTACTTACTGGTTTAAATTTAAATTTTTTAACACCTTAAAAGGACTTTCTTTGATGAATTTTTTACTTACTTTTTTTGAGCTTTTTCTTGGATTGTATTTAAAAAATATATCATTATTTTTTTCAAAAACTTTATAACCCATAATTTTTAAAAGCTTTTTAAAGTTGTCCTTATTACATCCAAGTAAATTCAACATTTCAGGAATTAACTTAATTTCATTCTTTTCTGTGTTTGAATTAATAATTTGAACAAATAATCTCTCTAAAATATCAATTCTTACGTAAAAATTGTCAAATTTCTCAAATCCACAAAGTAACATAAAATTTCTGTTTTTAATTTTGTCGTTTTCTAAAAAATTTAAACCAAACACAGGAGGTTTTAAATTAAAATATTTTTGATGATAATTTTTCCAAAGTAAAGTTCTTAAGGACACAGCCTCTGGTTTGATTAATTTGTGTAAAAATACATGATATCTTCCAAATTTTACTCCTTGATCTCTCAAAAATTTCCTCTCATTTTGTCCTAATATTTTTAGATAATCTGTAACTTGATTTCTTTGAAGGACTCCATTGTTCTCATACAATTGATATGAAAGAGCTTTAATTGATGAATTTTTTTCCTTAAGGTTTCTTAAATCAATTAAACTGCTCAAAACATTTTGTATTTTATTTTTTAGCCATTTCACTAAATAATTATTTAATTTTTTTAATTGATCTGTTTCCAGGATATCATCTACTATAAGAATGATATTTGGATTTAAATAATCTCTACCTGGTTGCAATTTTGCTATTGGAGACTTTCTCCAATAAATTTTAAAATCCTCGTTTAGTTCTATTAAACCTGTCTCGGTTATTGTATCTATTCTTTTTTGAAGTTCTGGACCAACTGTCTGTCTTGCTGCTTTTTTGAGCGATTTGATATCTGTCTCTAAAGCACCCTTTTTTAAATCTAGTTCTAATTTAAGTCCATTTATCTTTCCAATAAATTGATCATCAATCATTACTTCGTTATTTTCTAAAATTTTAGTATCAAATTCCATATCTTGCTTTAAGCCTCTTGCTAGGACACTTGCCCTTTTGTCAATAAAAGTTTTTGTAAGCTCCTCATGTAATCTATCTGATAACTTGTCCTCTAAGTGTTTTGTTTTTTCTATCCAATAGTTTTGATTTTCTATCCAATTATTTTTATTTGAAACATATGACCAAGTTCTTACATTTGCAATTCTATTTGATAAAGAATCTACATTTCCATCTAATTTATCAAGTTTGACGAGCTGAAGTCGCATATAATCATCTGTAATTTTACCCTTTTCACTTGTTAAATATTTAAAAACATTTTCAATCACTTCGTAGTGATTGCCATAGGTTTTTTTAACAAAATCTGGTATTTGGCAACATTCCCATAAAAGACTTAATTTATCTTTATCAAATTTAATATTTTCCAAATTTTTATCTCTTAAAAAAAATTTTAAGGCTTTTTCATCTTCGCACTCATGTATTTTTCTTAACCATCTTCTATTAGGCTTTTCCTCTAAAGACTTTAATAATTTAAAAGGACTCTCAAAATTTAAATTTGAATTTCTCCAAAATAAAGATTGGATCCCTTCAAATTTATGATTTTCCAATAAATCTACTTCATCAGCATTTATTTCTTTGCATTCTCCTGTTATACCAAAATTTCCATTATTCAAATATCTTCCTGCCCTACCAGCTATTTGTCCAATTTCTGCTAAATTTAGCTTTCTTAATTTTTTTCCATCAAATTTTTTTAAATTGGAAAAATAAACGTGATCAAGATCCATATTAATTCCCATACCAATAGCATCAGTTGCGACCAGAAAATCAACATCTCCAGATTGATACAGCTCTACTTGTGCATTCCTTGTCTTTGGGCTTAGAGATCCCATAACAATAGAAGCTCCTCCTTTTTGTCTTCTTATAAGTTCAGCGATGGCGTAAACTTCCTCTGCAGAAAATGCTATAATTGCAGTTTTTCTTTGAATTCTTGAAATTTTTTTATGACCAACATAAGAAAGTTTTGAAAGTCTAGTTCGATTTATAAATTCGATGTCATCATCAAGATTAGAAATAATTGGTCTTATAGTATTTGATCCCATTAACATTGTTAATTTTATTCCTCTTAAGTTCAATAATCTGTCTGTAAAAATATGACCTCGCTCATGGTCTGCGCACATTTGAATTTCATCTACGCCTACAAAATCTAATTCTTTATCAATAGGCATAGACTCAACAGTACACAGATAATACTTTGCATTTGTAGGAATTATTTTTTCTTCACCAGTAATTAATGCAACTTTATCTAAACTTACTTTTTTAATTATCTTGTCGTAAACTTCTCTAGCCAATAATCTCAAAGGAAAACCTATCATTCCAGTGTCAAACGACAGCATAGTCTCAATAGCAAGATGAGTTTTACCTGTATTTGTTGGGCCAAGGACAGCTGTAATTTTATTTTTTGTCATTTCTATCTTTGGTATATCTTAATTTTTATCTACCAGATGTAGTTGTTGTTAAAGAACAAAAATAGACTAAAACATGACCGAATCGGAGGATAAAAAGTTCTCATTTTTTTTTAAATTATAATTTAACTTAACATAATTAAATTAATTATAAAGATTATGTGCTGAATGCTTAGTCAGTTGTTTTGATTTTTAAAATTTTCCAAATTCCTGATGCTGACGTAATTATCTTACCATTACAATTTAACTCACAAAATAAAAATACAAGAGTTTTTGTTTTTTTTAATATTTTAACTTTCCCGTAGATTTCATCATTAACTTTTGATGATCCAATAAATTTTATATCTAAAGAAATTGTTACGCAGGGTGCATTATCAGCTGATCGATGTGCTGCTGTGCCGGCACCGGCATCTATCAGTGCAGACAAATAACCCCCATGAGTAATTCCTGCAGCATTTAAATGATTATTATTAATCGTTGATTTAAATTCGTATTCATTTTCAGAGATATTTCTAAATAAAAGGCCTCCGTTATGTTTCATAAAACCTGGTTTGAGACTGATTTGTTCAAATTGATTAGACATAATTTTTTATAATACAAAAGTTAAGATTAATATAATTACAAAAATAGAAACAAAAAAATATATTACTGACATTTGAAGAGATATTTTTTCTAACCATTTTAACATAATTTCCCTTTTTTATGGTGCGCCTGCTAGGAGTCGAACCCAGAACCTCCTGGTCCGTAGCCAAGCGCTCTATCCAATTGAGCTACAGGCGCATTTATAAATATATTTGTTTATAGTATATCAATATTTAGTGTATTTTAATGATAAGATAAAATTAAAATTTATGAACAACAAACCTGATGACGTGGTCATTTGTAGTGCAGTTAGGACTCCTATAGGCACTTATAAGGGATCATTAAAAGATTTGAAAGGAGATCAACTTGGTACTATCGTGATAAATGAGGTTTTGAAAAGAAGCAAAATATCTAATAATCAAATTGATGAAGTAATAATGGGCCAGGTTCTAACTGCTGCTGGAGGACAGAACCCTGCGAGACAAGCAGCAGTAAATGCTGGGATCCCCGTATCCAAACCTGCTTATTTAGTAAACCAAGTTTGTGGATCAGGACTAAGAGCCATTATTTCAGGTTACCAACAAATTAAATTAGGAGATGCAAATAATGTAATTTGTGGGGGTCAAGAGAATATGTCGATGACACCTTACTCTTATTTTTATTCAGAGAAAAAAGAAATTTCAAAAGATCAATTAATCAATACTATGATTCATGATGGTTTAACTGATGCTTTTAAAAATTACCACATGGGAGTTACAGCTGAAAATGTTGCAAAAAAGTTTAATATTTCTAGAAAACAACAAGATGAATTTGCTCTTAAATCCCAAAAAAAAACAGAAATTGCAATTGAAAATAATAAATTTGATGATGAAATAGTGCAGATAAATCACAAAGGTATTATTTTAAAAAAAGATGAACACCCAAGAAAAGATTTAAAGTTATCTGATTTAGAAAAATTAAAAACAGCTTTTAAAGATGGTGGGACTGTAACACCTGGAAACTCATCTGGTATAAATGATGGAGCAGCTGCTTTATTATTAACTACATTTAAGGAAGCTCAACAAAATTCACTTAAACCATTGGCCAAAATTATTTCCTGGGCATCTGTTGGTTTGGAACCGTCTTTAATGGGTCTTGGTCCTATAGAAGCTATCCGCCAAGCATCAAAAAAAGTAAATTGGAATTTAAATGAAATCGATTTATTTGAAATTAATGAGGCTTTTGCCGCTCAAGCTATAGCAGTTATCAGTGAATTGGGTATTGATGAAAACAAAGTTAATGTAAATGGTGGGGCTATTGCTTTAGGTCACCCAATAGGTGCATCTGGAGCAAGAATACTTGTGACACTTATACATGAAATGAAAAAACAGAATAAAGAAAGAGGTTGTGCCGCACTTTGTATAGGTGGCGGTATGGGAATTGCGGTATGTGTAGAAAAAATTTAGGAATTAATTTTTCCGTATTTTTCCTCTAACAAGATTTTTTGGATCCACACATTAGCATCTTTATATGTGTTGAATTTTGGTTGAATAAATATATTTAATAACTTTTTAATCATTATTTGAGTATTTCAATAAAGAGTGTCAAAAAATTGGATAGAATGTGTTAAAATTAAAGATTAAGTAAATTTTTTTTATGTATAAAACTTTTAAAAATGACTGAAAAATTGTTTGTTCCTGACATAGGTGATTTTGAGAACGTGGAAGTTATAGAACTTTTAGTAAAAGAGGGTCAAGATATTAAAAAAAATGATCCTGTTGTTACTATTGAAAGTGATAAATCGAGTGTTGAAATACCATCAATATTTTCTGGCAAAGTCGAGTCTGTAAATGTTAAAGTTGGAGATAAGGTTTCAAAGGGAGATCTATTAATAAATATTTCTTCAAATCAATCATTATCTCAAAAAGAAAGTGTTCCAAAAGAAACTGAAAATTTAATTCAAGAAGCTGAGAGTACTTTAAGAAAACATCAGGACCAAAATATTCCACAAAAGATAATTGAGACCGAAAAACTAAAAATAATCCAGGTAGTTAAAGAAGGGGATATCGATCCACTAGAAACAAGTGAATGGCTAGAGTCTTTGTCAGCAGTAATAGAAAAAGACGGAAATCAGAGGGCACATTATTTAATTAAAGAACTTATTAACAAAGCTTATATGGAGGGTGCCAATATACCGTATACGCAAAATACTCCTTATATAAACACTATACCAGTTAACGAGGAAAAAAAATCTAATGGAGATCAAAACATAGAGAGAAGAATTAGATCTTTAATTAGATGGAATGCTGCCGCAATGGTAGTTAGAGCAAATAAAAAATTCCCAGAACTTGGAGGGCATATTGGAACTTTTGCATCTGCTGCAACTCTTTACGATGTTGGTATGAATCATTTTTGGAGAGCTAAAAATAATAAATTTGGTGGAGATTTAATTTATTTTCAAGGTCATAGCGCTCCAGGTATGTACGCTAGAGCTTATCTAGAAGGTAGACTTAACGAAAAACAATTAGATAGTTTTAGACAAGAAGTAAACCCCGGTGGTCTTTCCTCATATCCTCATCCTTGGCTAATGCCGAATTTTTGGCAATTTCCAACAGTGTCCATGGGATTAGGTCCAATGCTTGCAATTTATCAAGCAAGATTCATGAAGTATTTAATCAATAGAGGTCTCATCAAAGATGAAGGTAGAAAAGTTTGGGCATTTTTAGGTGATGGAGAAATGGATGAACCTGAATCTTTAGGCGCGATTGGTTTAGCCGCAAGAGAAAAATTAGATAACTTAATATTTGTTGTAAATTGTAATCTTCAAAGACTAGACGGACCAGTTCGTGGAAACGGAAAAATAATTCAGGAATTAGAGGGAATTTTTAGAGGTGCAGGATGGAATGTTATAAAAGTTATTTGGGGCTCTTATTGGGATCCATTGCTTGCCAATGATAAAACAGGTCATTTAGTTAAAACAATGAATGAGACTGTCGATGGCGAGTATCAAGCAATGAAAGCAAGGGACGGTGCGTATGTGAGAGAAAAATTTTTTGGAAAATATTTAGAGACCAAAGAGTTGGTTTCCAGTCTTTCAGACAAAGATATTTGGCGATTAAACAGGGGTGGTCACGACCCTCATAAAGTTTTTGCAGCTTATGATAAAGCATCTAAAAATGTTGGAAGTCCTACAGTTGTAATTGCAAAAACTATTAAGGGTTATGGAATGGGTAAAAGTGGTGAGAGTGTAAATACAACTCACCAGACTAAGAAGTTAGATATCGACGACTTAATGTATTACAGAGATAGGTTTGATGTTCCGTTAACAGATCAACAAGTTAAGAATATTGAATACTACAAGCCTGATCAAAATTCTCCAGAGATTAAATACATAAATGAAAGACGAATTCAACTGGGTGGTTTTATTCCTGAGAGAACAACTTACGCGAAACCTGTTAAAGCACCACCAAAAGATATTTTCGATAATATGAAAGTTTCTACAGGTGAAAAAGAAATGTCGACCACAATGGCATTGGTCAGAATGTTAACAAACCTTTTGAGAGATAAAAATGTTGCACCAAGACTGGTTCCAATCATACCTGATGAGGCTAGAACATTCGGAATGGAGGGTTTTTTCCAAAAAATAGGAATTTATGCTCACGAAGGTCAAAAATATGAGCCAGAAGATTCTGCTCAATTAAGTTCGTATAAAGAGGAAAAGAGTGGTCAAGTTTTAGAGGAAGGAATTAACGAGGCTGGAGCGATGTCATCTTGGATCGCTGCAGGAACTTCATATACAAACCATGATATAGAAATGATCCCAATTTATCTTTTTTACTCAATGTTTGGCTTTCAGAGAATTGGAGATTTTGCTTGGGCGGGTGCTGATAGCCAGTCCAGAGGGTTTTTGATCGGAGCAACCGCTGGAAGAACAACTCTTGCTGGGGAAGGTTTACAACATCAAGATGGTCATAGTCATTTGATGGCTTCAACTATTCCTAATTGCAGATCATACGATCCAACATTTCACTATGAGCTTGCAGTCATTTTTCGAGAAGGTTTAAGAAGAATGCATGAAAAAAAAGAGAATATTTTCTATTATATTACAACCATGAATGAAAATTATCCTCATCCAGAAATGCCAAAAGATAAATCATGTGAGGATGGTATTTTAAAAGGAATGTATAAAATAAAGGAGTTTAACAAGTATAAAAAAACTAAAATTCAATTTCTTGGATCTGGCACAATCTTAAGAGAAATGATAGCTGGTGCCGAAATATTACAAAATGAGTATCAAATCGATAGTGAGATTTGGAGTGTAACCAGCTTTAATGAATTAAGAAGGGATGGCCTTGAGGTAGAGAGATACAATCTTCTAAATCCTGATAAAGAGCCTAAAAAAAGCTATGTAGAAAAATGTTTGGGTAATACTGAAGGACCAATTTTAGCAGCTTCTGATTATATGAGAATGAATTCTGACCAGATTAGACCATACGTAAATAAAAGTTTTTATTCCTTAGGAACGGATGGATTTGGTCGAAGTGATACAAGAAAGAAGTTAAGAAAATTTTTTGAAGTTGATAAGGAACATATCACAACATATGGTTTGAGTATTTTAGCTAAGGAACAGCTTATTGCATCAAAATATGCAAAAGAAGCAATCAAAAAGTATAAGATTGATATTGATAAACCTATGCCAACAAAATTATAGAATGCCCAAAAAAGATGTAAAAGTTCCAAATATTGGTGAATTTAAAGATGTAGAGGTTATTGAAATTATAGTCAAAAAGGGTCAAGAGATTAAAAAAAATGATCCTTTAATAACAATTGAAAGTGATAAATCGAGTGTTGAAATACCTTCATTACATAATGGAATAGTTACAGAATTAAATTTAAATGTTGGGGATAAGGTTTCTGAAGGTGATAAAATATTAGAAATTGAATTAAAAGACAATCAAGTAGAAACTCAATTAAAAACTGAAGAAATAAAAACAATTAAAAAAGAAAGTACTAAGGAAAAAAAAATAGAAATTAAAAAAGAAGTTGGATCAAAAAATGTTATCATAAAAGATTTTTCTAAAAAAACTGCAGCCTCACCAAAAGTCAGAAAATTTGCAAGAGAACTTGGTGTTGATATTAGTAAAGTTGAAGGTAGTGAAAGACTAGGAAGAGTAACTGAAAGTGATGTAAAGTCATTTGTCGCAAATAAACCTGAGATAAATTCTGAAAAAGAATTCAAAAAAGATGAAACGATAGAACTAGAATATCCTCACTCTGAATTTGGAAAAACAGAAATAAAGGATATTCCAAGAGTGAAGAGACTTTCGTCTAAATATCTTATGAATTCTTGGACCAATATTCCCCATGTGACTAATCATGATGAAGCAGATATAACTGAATTAGAGGAGTTTAGAACATCTCTTACAGATATTTACACTGGAGAAAAAAAAAAAATTACTCCTTTAGCTTTTATCGTCAAAGCATTAACTGCATCACTTAAAAAATTTCCAAATTTTAATTCATCTATAGATGAAATTGATAAAGGAAAAATGACCTTAAAAAAGTATTACCATATTGGAATAGCAGTAGATACGAAGCATGGACTTATGGTGCCAAAACTAAGAAATGCTGATAATAAGAATATTTCATTAATTGGCAATGAACTTAAAAAATTAAGTGATCAGTGCAGGAATCTTAAAATTGATAAAAAAGAATTATTTGGTGGTTCCATGACAATAACAAGTCTAGGAGGTATTGGCGGTTCTTTTTTTACACCTATAATTAATTATCCTGAAGTTGCAATTTTGGGAGTTGGCAAATCTCAAAAAAAACAAATTTTTATTGATGGAAAATTTATTACACGAACAATGTTACCTTTATCTTTATCATATGATCACAGAATAATTGATGGAGCTGAAGCAGCTCGATTTAACAACGATTTGAAAGACAATCTTGGAAAAAATTTTGCTTACAAATTAGCTGTGTAAAAATATGTCAAAAACTCTCTCATTATTTAGTGCACTATTATGCACTTTCATTTGGGGGACTACATTTATTGCACAAGATACAGGCATGGACGACATCGGCCCATTCACTTTTAATTCAGTAAGATTTTTTGTAGGTTTTTTAGCAATTGTTCCTTTAGCATTAATGTTTGAAGCAAAAAAACTAAAAAAAGAATTTAGGTTTGATACAAAAACATTCATTATCCTGTCCTTTTTAATCGGACTATCATTATTTTTGGGCTCAGCATTACAACAGGTTGCGTTGCTTTACACTGATGTAGCAAATGCTGCTTTTTTTACAATTTTTTATGTGCCAATGGTCCCAATAATTATTTTCATCTTTAAAAAAGATTTTTTACACTGGAGTGTATGGCCATCAGTAATTTTATGTTTAATCGGCGGATATTTATTAACAAATTTTCAAGATGCAACTGTAAGATTAGGTGATACCCTTGTGGTATTAGGAGCTTTATTTTGGAGTACACATATTATTTTTACTGGTATGATTATCAAAAAGTACAATCTACCATTGACTATTGGTGCAATTCAAACTCTGCTAGTTGCTCTATTCTCATTTATAATAGGTTTATTTTCTGAAGAATTTGTAATCGCTAATATATTAAATGAAATAGACTCGATTTTATATGCTGGTATTTTATCAGGTGGTTTTGCATTTGTTTTACAAATTTATGCTCAAAGAAATATAACTCCAGCACCAGCAGCAATAATTTTTTCTTTGGAGGGTGTGTTTGCAACAATTGCCGCCTGGTTTCTTTTAAATCAAATATTAGGCATTAATAATTTACTTGGTTGTTTTTTTATATTAAGTGGAGTTTTATTATCTCAATTAGTTCCATTAATAAGGAAAGCAAGTTAAATATATATTATATAAAATAAAATTAAGCCAAGAATTATCCGATAAATTACAAATACATTAAAAGAAATTTTACTTATAAATTTAAGAAAATACTTAATTGTAAAAAATGAAAACATAAATGATAAAAAAGTAGCAATAAATAATAAATAATTAATTTCTATTGATTGTTCAAAAGCCTCTCTTAAACCTAAGAAGCTTGCTCCTGCTAATGCAGGTATAGACAGTAAAAAAGAAATTTTACTAGCGTCTGTTCTATTGAAATTCAAAAATCTTGCTGCCGTAATCGTTATTCCAGCCCTACTAACTCCTGGTATCAACGCTAATATTTGAAATAAACTAATTAATAAAACTGATTTAATATTTAAATCTGTAGAAATATTTCGATCAATTTTTCTTTGATCAGCAAAGAAAAGTATGAATCCAAAAAATAGTGTTGTTGATGCAATTACTTTTGTGTTTCTTAAAAGATGAATAAATTCGGTGGAATATAAAATATATCCAAAAAATATTAAAGGCAAGGAGCCAATAATTATTAAACTTAATAACCTATTATTATTTCTTAGATCAAATAGCTCTTTTCTAAAATAAAAAATTACTGCAATTAATGAGCCTAAATGTAGACTTATGTCTATTAATAAAGAACTTGTTCTTAAATCATAAAAATTTGATACCAATATTAAATGAGCTGACGAACTTATGGGTAAAAATTCAGAAATTCCTTGAACAGCAGAAAGAATTAAAATTTCTATAAAATCTTGCAACATACATGTGTCGTAGCTTAAAAAATATTCATTTTAAACAATTCGATTTAATCATATTAGGTATGCAAAAATCAGATTAAGTAGATTTTAAGCTAAATATTATTGTAATTAGGTAATAATAACTGACCTATTTATTTCTTTTACTAATAAAAACTATGTATATTTTGCGATAAATTTATAAAAATTTATGACTGATAAAATGCTAAAATTCGTAAAAATAGGTCAACAAACCCCACCTAAAAGAGGAGTTGATAATAGGAAAGATGATTTTAATGAAATCTATGATGAATTTATCACTCAAAAAGCACAAGAGCAGTCAAGTAGATGCTCTCAATGTGGCGTTCCTTTTTGCCAAGTCCATTGTCCTTTAAGTAACAACATCCCTGATTGGCTTAAATTGACTGCTGAAGGCAGATTGAAGGAAGCTTATGAATTATCTCAAAGTACAAATAATATGCCTGAGGTTTGTGGCAGAATATGCCCTCAAGACAGATTATGTGAGGGTAATTGTGTTATTGAGCAGTCAGGTCATGGCACTGTAACAATTGGATCAGTTGAAAAATATATTACTGATAGTGCTTGGGAGAACGGATGGGTAAAGCCTATATCAATCAAACACGAAAAAGACCAAAGTGTTGGAATAATTGGTGCTGGACCCGCTGGACTGGCAGCTGCTGAACAACTTAGGAAAAATGGATATCAAATTACTGTTTATGACAGATATGACAGAGCGGGCGGTTTGTTAATTTATGGAATTCCAAATTTTAAATTAGAAAAACATGTGGTCGAGAGGAGAACAAAATTGTTGAAAGATGGTGGAATTAAATTTGAACAAAATTTTGAGGTTGGTAAGGATGCAACTTTAGAGCAATTGAGAAAAAAACATGATGCAATTTTAATTGCTACTGGAGTTTATAAACCAAGAGAAATTAATCTACCAGGTAATGATTTAGATAATATTTTTCCTGCTATGGAGTTTTTAACAGCATCAAACAAAAAGGGGTTGGGAGATAAAGTTGATTTATTCGATAAAGGTATATTAAACGCTGAGGGTAAAGATGTAGTTGTTATTGGAGGTGGAGATACCGCAATGGATTGTGTTCGAACATCTGTAAGACAAAAAGCTAATTCAGTTAAATGTTTATATAGAAGAGATAAAGATAATATGCCTGGATCTGCAAGAGAAGTAGCTAATGCAGAAGAAGAGGGTGTTGAATTTGTTTGGTTGTCTAGTCCAAAAGAATTTAGAGGAAAAAATAAAATTGAAAAATTAATTGTAGATCAAATTCAACTTGGAGATCCGGATGACTCAGGTAGAAGAAGACCAGAAATTAAACAAGGATCTGAATTTGAAATTAAAGCAGATATGGTAATAAAAGCTTTAGGATTTGATCCAGAAAACTTGCCATTATTATTTGAGGCACAAGAATTACAAGTTACAAAATGGGGAACAATTAAAACAGACTTTGACACTATGGAAACTAATATAAAAGGAGTCTTTGCTGCTGGGGATATCGTAAGAGGTGCATCTTTAGTTGTTTGGGCAATTAAAGATGGTAGAGATGCTGCTTTATCAATCAAATCTTATCTTGAAAATATCGAATTAAAAAAATCTAAAGTTGCATAATGAGTATATATAAAAAAAATTTAGAATTACTTACTAAAAACAATGTTTATTCTAAGGAAATGGAACATGATGCATGTGGCGTAGGGTTAATTGCATCAACAGAGGGAAAAAAATCAAGAGAGGTTGTAGAATATGGAATTGAAGCTTTAAAGGCTGTTTGGCATCGAGGAGCTGTTGATGCTGATGGAAAAACAGGTGATGGAGCAGGAATACATTTAGAAATTCCCAAAGATTTCTTTGTTGAAAAAATAGAGGTTACAGGTCACACACATGATGGCTCTGATATTTGTGTTGGAATGATTTTTTTACCAAGAAATGATTACTCCTCACAAGAAAGCTGTAAAACGATTGTAGAAAGTGAGTTAACTAAAAACGATTTTAGTATCTATGGATGGAGACAGGTACCTGTTAATCCAAAAGTTTTAGGAGAAAAAGCTTTTCAAACTATGCCAGAGATAATTCAAGTGCTTTTTAAATCGAATGATAAAAATTTGCTTGATAAAGAGCTTGAAAGAAAAATTTATGAAACAAGAAAAAAAATTGAGAATAAAGCATTCAATTTATCATTAAATAATTTTTATATTTGCTCGATAAGTTCTAAATCAATTATCTATAAGGGCATGTTTTTAGCTGAGGCTATCTCAGATTTTTTCTTAGATTTAAAAGACAAAAGATTTATTTCAAGATTTGCAATTTTTCATCAGAGATTTTCAACTAATACTGCTCCAAGCTGGAGTTTGGCACAACCATTTAGAGCAGTTGCCCATAATGGTGAAATTAATACTTACAAAGGCAATAAAAACTGGATGAGAGTTCATGAACAAGAGATGAGTAGCCCTCTTTTTGAAAATGTTGAAAATTTAAAGCCAGTTATACAAAAAGGGGTTTCTGACTCTGCTGCACTGGATAATGTTTTTGAGTTATTAAATAAATCTGGCCAACCTGCTCCTTTAGCAAAATTAATGATGATTCCTGATGCTTGGTCAAAAAGAAATAAAACTCTTCCAAAAAGCCATCAACAACTGTTTAATTTTTTAAATAGTACTATGGAACCTTGGGATGGACCTGCCGCTATTGCTGCAACAGATAATGAATGGGTCATTGCAGCTAATGATCGTAATGGTTTAAGGCCTTTAAGATACGCAATAACAAAAGATAAGTTTCTCTTTGCTGGATCTGAAACTGGAATGATTGAATTAAATGAAAAAAGAATTTTATCAAAAGGAAGACTTGGCCCAGGGGAGATAATTGGTGTTAGAATTGAAAAAGGCAAAGTGTTTACGAATAATCAAATTAAAGACTATTTGGCAAAAGAATATAAGCATTTCAATTCTCAGATAATAGATTTAGATGAAAAATTATCTATTTCTAATGAAAAACGTAATTTTGATGGTGAAGATCTAAGGAGACGACAACACACTTTTGGAATTAGTTTAGAGGACTTAGAGCTAATTTTACATCCAATGGCTGAAGATGCAAAAGAAGCGACGGGTTCCATGGGTGATGATACGCCTTTAGCAGTTTTATCGGACAAATACAGACCACTTTATCATTTTTTTAGACAAAACTTTAGCCAAGTGACCAATCCACCGATTGACTCTTTAAGAGAAAATAAAGTTATGAGTTTGAAAACTAGATTTGGTAATCTTGGGAATATTTTAGATTTTGATACTTTAACCAAAGAAAATATTTATGTTTTAAATAGTCCGATATTATCGAATTCACAATTTAACAAATTTATTAATTTTTTTGGAAAAAATTCTGTCTCTATAGATTGTACTTTCTCGAATGATCAAAGTTTATTTGATTCTATTAAAAGGATCCAAAAAGAGTCAGAAATTGCCGTTAGACAGGGTGTTACACAATTAATTTTAAGCGATAAAGCTATTTCAGATACAAGTATGCCCATGCCAATGTTGTTATGCGTTGGTGCGATTAATACTTTTTTAATTGATAAAAAATTAAGAGGATATGTTTCAATTAATGTTCAATCTGGCGAAGCTTTGGACACCCACTCTTTTGCAACATTAATAGGTGTTGGAGCAACAACTGTTAATCCATATTTAGCTTTTGATAGTTTATACCAAAGGCATGAGAAAAAGTTATTTGGCCAGTATAGTTTTGATGAATGTGTTGAAAGATATATCAAATCAGTGAATGCAGGATTATTAAAAATCATGTCAAAAATGGGTATATCTGTTTTAAGTTCGTATAGAGGCGGATGTAATTTTGAAACTGTTGGTCTAAGCAGATCAATAGTTGATGATTATTTTCCGGGAGTGACTTCAAAAATTTCGGGTATTGGATTGTCAGGAATCGAAAAAAAAATACGTGCAATACACAAAGAGGCATTTGAGAGCACCGATACGGTGTTACCTATTGGTGGGATTTATAGATACAGAAAAAATGGAGAAACACACCAATATCAGGGCAGATTAATCCACTTATTACAAAGTGCTGTAGGATCAAACTCGTATACAGCTTATAAAAAATATGCTGAGGGAATATATAACTTGCCGCCAATTAACTTAAGGGATTTGATAGATTTTAGAAAAAAAAAATTAGGACCATCTATTCAAATTTCTGAAGTTGAACCAATAGAAAAAATATTAAAAAGATTTGGTAGTGGAAGTATGTCTCACGGAGCATTGTCTAAGGAGGCACACGAAACATTAGCTATTGGGATGAATCGAATTAAAGGTGCATCCTGTAGCGGTGAAGGTGGTGAAGATGCAAATAGATTTAAGATCATGGACTCTGGCGATAGCGCAAATTCGAGAGTAAAACAAATTGCTTCAGCAAGATTTGGTGTAACAGTTAATTATTTAAACAATTGTAATGAAATTGAGATTAAAATTGCTCAAGGTGCAAAACCTGGTGAAGGTGGTCAATTACCAGGATTTAAAGTAACAGATGAGATTGCCAAGCTAAGACATTCAACACCAGGTGTAACACTAATTTCCCCACCTCCACATCATGATATTTATTCAATTGAGGATTTAGCTCAGCTTATTTATGATTTAAAACAAATCAATCCTAAGGCAAGGATTGGAGTTAAACTGGTTGCATCTTCTGGCGTTGGTACTATTGCAGCCGGTGTTGCAAAAGCAAAAGCTGATATAATTTTAATTTCAGGACATAATGGAGGAACCGGAGCTACACCTCAAACAAGTGTAAAATACGTAGGTATTCCGTGGGAGATGGGACTAACAGAGGCCAATCAAGTTTTAACATTAAATAATCTAAGACATAAAGTTACTTTAAGAACCGATGGAGGTATTAAAACCGGAAGAGATGTTGTTATCGCAGCAATGATGGGTGCAGAGGAGTATGGTGTAGCAACTACTGCTCTAGTAGCGATGGGTTGTATTATGGTAAGGCAATGTCACTCTAACACTTGTCCTGTAGGAGTATGTACGCAAGATGAAAAATTGAGAGAAAAATTCACTGGAACTCCTGATAAAGTTGTAAATTTATTTACATTTATTGCTACAGAGGTAAGAGAAATTTTAGCTTCACTTGGTTTTAAATCTTTAAATGAGGTTATCGGTCGAACAGATTTATTAATGCAGGTAAGTAAAGCCTCGCCTAATCTAGATGATTTAGATCTTAATCCATTATTCGTCCAAGCAGATCCCGGCAATAATAAGAGGTATTGTGAGATATCAGAAATTAATCAAGTTCCTAATACACTAGATCAAGAAATTTGGCCTCAAGTAGAAAAGGCTTTAGATAACTCAGAAAAAATAAATAACGAGTTTTTAATTAAAAATACTAATAGAGCTGTAGGTACTAGAATTTCACATCACTTATATAAAAAATATGGTTATGAAAAATTAGAAGAAAATTTTTTAACTCTAGATTTTAAAGGTTCAGCCGGACAATCGTTTGGTGCATTTACAGCAAAAGGACTTAAACTTAATTTAAAAGGCGATGCAAATGATTATGTTGGGAAAGGTTTGTCAGGAGCAACCATTTCAATAAAACTACCTGATGAAAGCAATTTAATTTCTAATGAGAATACTATTATTGGCAACACAGTTCTTTATGGTGCAACGTCAGGTAAACTTTTTGCAGCTGGTCAAGCTGGGGATAGATTTGCAGTAAGAAATTCTGGCGCAATAACTGTTATCGAAGGCTGTGATTCAAATGGTTGTGAATATATGACTGGTGGTACAGCAGTAATTCTTGGAGATGTTGGAGATAATTTTGCAGCTGGCATGACAGGGGGAATGGCTTTTATTTACGATAAATCAAAAGAATTTGAAAAAAAAGTTAATCCAGACTCCGTTGTATGGCAAAATGTTGAAACTGAGTATTGGTCGAAATTTTTAAAAGAATTAGTACTCGAACATAGCAATGAAACAGGGTCTAATTTATCAAAAAAAATGATTGATGACTTTGAAAACGAGTTAAAGAATTTTGTACAGGTTTGTCCAAAAGAAATGATAGATAAGCTTAAAAATCCAATCTCTACAAAAATAAAAATACAAAAAGTTAGTTAATTATTAATTTTAACTCTTTTTTTAATATTTTGAGCCATTTTGGTGAAGATAGACTATGATCACCATTTTTTATAACTACTAATTTCTTTTTCTTAGATTGAAATATTTCCAAGACTTTTTTTGAGTAAATTACAGGTACTGATTTATCTTTACTTCCGTGAACCATTGTTACATTTACATTTTGATTTATTTTTTTATTTAAAATTTTATTTTTTCTTCCATCTTTAATCAATTGGTAAGTGATTGGGTATTCATAATCACCATGTTTTAAATTTACAAAACCTTTTTTTTTGATTTCAATCTTCATTTTATTAGAAAATTTATTCCACATTAGCTTATCAAGAAATTCTGGCGCTGAACCTATTCCCAAAAAACCTTTAATTTTATTTTTGATAAGACTAAACTGGTTCAAAGAAATCCAAGCCCCCATACTTGATCCGATAAATATAATATCATTTTTTTTGACAACTTTTTTAATTACTAAAGTAGTATCCCTAGTCCATTTTGAAATATTACCGTTAATAAATTTACCTGATGATTTACCATGACCTGAATATTCTAAAGCAAGAAAACCCAGTTTATTTTTTTTTGCGAATTTTAAAAATGCTTGGGGTTTTTTACCTTCCATATCCGACATAAAACCATGCAAAAAAACAATGTAGGCAGCATCTTTTTGATGTAGTTTCAAATATCTTATTTTTCTGGTATCAGAAATTTTTAAGTAATTAAAATTTGTCATAAAAGTTTATTAGTTTTGTCTATTATTATATAATTATTTTAAATGTCATCTAAATTAAATGTTTTGCAAGTAATCCCAAAATTAGGTTACGGAGGTGCAGAAACTGGTTGCTATGATATTGCACATTTTTTACCTGAAAATAATTGTAAATCATACATTGTTACAAGTGGTGGAGAGTTAACCAAGTTTATTGATAAAAAAAAAGTAAAATTAATAAGGCTTCCTGTCCATAGCAAAAATCCATTATTGATTTTGATGAATTCAATTATTTTAATAGTAATAATTTTGATTTTTAATATTTCAATTGTTCATGCAAGAAGTCGAGCACCAGCTTGGTCGTGTTTATTTGCAACAAAATTAACTCGAAGAAAATTTGTTACTACATTTCACGGGACTTATAATTTTAGAGGTAGATTAAAAAAATTTTATAATTCAGTAATGGTAAGGTCAGATTTGGTAATAGCAGGATCAAACTTTATCTTTTCACATATTCAAGAAAACTATCAGGAATTCTTGAATTCTAAAAAAAAATTTTTAGTAATTTTTAGGGGCATAAATGTAGATTATTTTGACCCAACAACTAAAATGAAAACTGATGAAAAAAAACTTTTAAATGAGTGGAATATTATTGATGAAAAAAAAATAATTCTTATGCCAGGTCGACTTACGTCATGGAAAGGCCAAGAATTATTTATTGAAGCAATAAATTTAGTTAAAATTGAATTAGGATATGAAGCTTTTCATGTTGTAATATTAGGCAGTGATCAGGGAAGAGACTCTTATAAAGAAAAACTTATCAAATTAACTGAAAAGTATAATCTGACCAATCAAGTAAAATTCATAGACCATTCTAAGGATATGGCTTTAGCTTATAAAGTTTCTGATATTATAGTTTCAGCATCAATTGAACCTGAAACTTTTGGAAGAGTTGCGGTAGAGGCACAATCTATGGAAAAAATAATCATTGCTAGCAATATCGGAGGATCAAATGAGACAATTTTAAACGAAAAAACTGGGTTGTTATTTAAATCTGGTGACGCTCGCTCCTTAAGTAAAAAAATCATTCAAGCAATGACAATGGATGAAACTTCCATAGAATTAATGGGTAAGGAGGGAAGAAAAAACATTATAAAAAAATTTAATGTTGAAAAAATGTGTTTTTCTACTTATTCAGAGTATAAGAGATTACTAAATTAAATGCCCATAATTACCTTACCAGACGGAAACAATTTAGATTTTCCTAAAAAAGTGACAGGCCTAGAGATTGCTGAAAAAATTAGCAAATCATTAGCAAAACAAGCCTTGGTAATGAGTGTGAATGGAGAATTAAAAGATTTATACTTTTCGATTGATAAAGATTGTTCCGTTAAAATTTTTACAGCAAAAGACCCAGAGGGTTTAGAGGTTATTAGACATGACGCTGCACATATCATGGCTATGGCAGTTCAAGAATTATATCCAGGTACCCAAGTTACTATTGGACCAGTTATAGAAAATGGATTTTATTATGACTTTGCCAGAAAGGAGCCCTTTACAGACAACGATCTCAAAAAAATTGAAGAAAGGATGTCAGAAATAATTGACAAAGACTTAAAAACAAGGCGAGAAGTATGGGAAAGAGATAAAGCAATTAAGCATTTTAAAAAAATTGGAGAAAAATATAAGGCAGAAATTATTGAGAGTATCCCGGAAACTGAAGAACTTTCAGTTTATCATCATGGTGATACTTGGTATGATTTATGTAGAGGACCTCATTTAGTATCATCTAGTAAAATTGGTAAAGCCTTTAAACTTACAAAAGTTTCAGGCGCATATTGGCGAGGTGACTCAAAAAATGAGATGCTTCAAAGGATCTATGGAACAAGTTGGGCCTCTCAGAAAGATTTAGACAATTATTTGAAAAGAATTGAAGAGGCAGAAAAAAGAGATCATCGTAAATTAGGCAAGGAAATGGATTTGTTTCATTTTAGAGAAGAAAGTCCGGGATCTGTTTTTTGGCATGAGAAAGGTTGGACGTTATTTCAAAAATTAATTAATTACATGAGAGCTAAACAGGACCTAGCCGGATACAAAGAGGTGAACACACCAGAGGTATTAGACAGATTATTGTGGGAAAAATCAGGACATTGGGAAAAATATGGGGAAAACATGTATACCTCAGAAACTCCTGATGAAAAAGTTTTTGCAATTAAACCAATGAATTGCCCTGGACACATACAAGTTTTTAATCAAGGTCTTAAAAGTTATCGAGATTTACCTCTAAGAATTACTGAGTTTGGAAAAGTTCATAGATATGAACCATCTGGTGCTCTGCATGGATTATTAAGAGTAAGAGCATTCACTCAAGATGATGCTCATATTTTTTGCTCCGAAGATCAAATAACAAGTGAATGTTTAAATGTTACAAATTTGATATTAGAAATTTATAAAGATCTAGGTTTCGAAAATGTAATTCTTAAATATGCTGATAGGCCAGAGGTAAGAGTTGGTGAGGATGAGATTTGGGACAAGGCTGAGGCATCTTTGTTAAAGGCAGTCAAAGCCTCTAAACTTGAGTATAGTATAAATAAAGGCGAGGGAGCATTTTATGGTCCAAAAATAGAATTTGTTTTAAGAGATGCAATAGGAAGAGATTGGCAATGTGGAACAGTCCAAGTTGATTTAAATTTACCAGGTAGACTAGATGCATCATACGTAGATAAAGATGGCACTAAGAAAGTTCCTGTTATGTTACATCGTGCATTGTTTGGATCACTTGAGAGATTTATAGGTATTCTGATTGAAAACTATGCTGGAAAATTTCCATTTTGGATATCTCCGCTACAAACAGTTGTTATACCTATTTCTGAAGACTTTGAAGAATACGCAAAAAAAGTTTCGGATAAGATAAGAGAAGCCGGTATTACATCTATAGTTGATTTAAAAAATCATAATTTAAATTATAAAATAAGAGATCATTCATTAGCAAAAATACCTCTTTTAATAATTTGTGGTAAAAAAGAAGTTGACAGTAACTCAGTAACCATTAGAAGATTGGATTCAAATAAACAAGAAAATATGGAACTTAACTCATTTCTAAAAAAATTTTCTGCTTTAAACAAAGCACCTTCAAATATTTAAGTGGCAGATTTTAAGCAAAACTATTTTCAAAGAAGAACCAAGGATCGTGGACCTCGATCAAATAACAGAATTTCCTCACCCGAGGTTCAAGTTATCGCAAGCGACGGAGAAAATTTGGGTGTTTTAAATACTAATGAGGCAATCGCAATGGCAAAAAATCAAGGTTTGGATTTAATCGAAATTGCCCCAAATGCCAATCCTCCAGTTTGTAAAATTATGGACATGGGAAAATATAAATATGATGCACAAAAAAAAGCAAACCTTGCAAAAAAGAAACAAAAAATAATTGCTTTAAAAGAAATTAAAATGAGACCAGTAACTGAAACGCATGATTATGAATTTAAAGTAAAAAATGCTAAAAAATTTATTGCTAAAGGTGACAAAGTAAAGTTTACCATTAGGTTTAAAGGACGTGAACTTCAACACTCTCATTTAGGGAATGAATTGATGGCTAAAATTAAAGAGGATATGAAAGATATAGGTAAAGTTGAATTGCACCCCAAGTTTGATGGGAAGCAAATGATTATGGTAATTCAACCTTTATAGGCTTTAATATAGGTTGTAAATTTTCAACATTCTTTGTATAACCTCGTCCAATTATGCCAAAATTAAAAACAAAAAGCTCAGCAAAAAAAAGATTCAAAATTTCAGCTAGAGGGAAAGTTATGATGGCTCAAGCTGGAAAGAGGCACGGCATGATAAAAAGAACTAATTCTCAGATTAGAAAACTTAGGGGTACTACTGCGATGTCAAAACAAGATGGTAAAATTGTTAAATCGTATATGCCTTACAGCTTAAGAGGTTAAAATGGCAAGAGTTAAACGAGGTGTAACAAGCAGAGCTAAACATAAAAAAGTTTTAAAAGCAGTAAAAGGTCAGTGGGGAAGAAGAAAAAATACTATTAGAGTTGCAAAGCAAGCTATGGAAAAAGCTATGCAATATGCATATAGAGATCGAAGAAATAAGAAAAGAGATTTCAAATCATTGTGGATTCAAAGAATCAACGCGGGTGTAAGAGCTGAAGGTTTGACATATTCCAAGTTTATTTATGGTTTAAATAAATGTGGAATTAAAATTGATAGAAAAATTTTAGCTGAGATAGCCTATGATAGCCCAGAAGCCTTTAAAACTATTGTTCAAAAAGCACAATCTGCTTTAAATTAATCTTCACTATTGTTTTATTTCGCTGAAGAAATAATCTGTAAAAATGTCTGATCTAAAAAAAATAAGAGACGAATTTATATCAAAATTAAAAGGTAAATTAGATCTTGCAGAACTTAATCAAATTAAATCTGATCTATTTGGTAAAAATGGGTTGGTTTCGTCTCAATTTAAAAAAATAGGCACTATTGATGTCTCAGAAAGAAAAAAATTCGCATCTGATTTGAATATAATTAAGGATGAACTTCAAGATCTTATAAATTTTAAAATTAACGAAATAGAAAAAGCAAATATCAATGAAAAATTGGAAAAAGAAAAAATTGATGTTACTTTACCAGAGCGATCATTTGTAAGGGGTAAAATTCATCCTGTATCACAAACTATTGATGAAATATCTTCTATATTTTCTGAAATAGGCTTTAGTGTAGAGGAAGGACCAGATGTTGAAAATGAGTATAACAATTTTACTGCTTTAAATACTCCAGACAATCATCCAGCAAGAGATATGCATGATACATTTTATCTTGATGATAAAAAAGAAAGATTGTTACGTACTCACACGTCCCCTGTTCAAATTAGAACAATGTTAAAAGATAAACCACCTTTTAAAATAATCGCACCTGGCAGAACATACAGATCGGATAGCGATCAAACACATTCACCAATGTTTCATCAAGTTGAAGGTCTTCATATAGACAAAAATATAAATATGGGTCATTTAAAAGGTTGTTTGAATTATTTTATCAAAGAATTTTTTGAAGTAAAAAAAATAAAGATGAGATTTAGGCCAAGTCATTTTCCTTTCACAGAGCCATCTGCCGAAGTTGATATTGGATATGAAATCAAAGACGGAAAAATTATTATAGGGGAAGGTAATCAGTGGCTAGAAATACTAGGTTGTGGGATGGTTCATCCAAATGTTTTAAAAAATGTAAAAGTCGATCCAACTAAGTTTCAAGGTTATGCGTTTGGAATAGGTATTGATAGATTGGCGATGTTAAAATATGGAATTAATGATCTTAGAGCTTTTTTTGATTGTGATTATAGATGGTTAAATCATTTTGGATTTGATCCTTTAGACGTCCCTACGAACTATAGAGGTTTAAGTAGATGAAAATCACATTTGATTGGTTAAAAGATCATTTAAAAACTAATCTGAAAGAAAAAAATCTTTTAGAACAACTTACCAATATAGGACTAGAGGTAGAAAGTGTGGAAAGTGTTTCGTCTGATAATCAACTATTTAAAATTGCAAAAATTATCAAGACGGAAAAACATCCAAACGCAGACAGACTTAAAGTTTGTGATGTAAACATTGGTGAGAAAGAGCTTAAAAAAGTTGTGTGTGGTGCTGCCAATGCGAGCGAAGGACTTATTACCATATATGCACCTCCAGGTGCGATTATCCCAAAAACTAATATAAAATTAGAAACAGCAAAAATTAGAGGTGTAACTTCTTACGGAATGCTTTGCTCTGAGTCTGAGTTAAATTTGTCTGATAAGAGTGATGGTATTACCGAATTATCAAAAAAATATGAAAAAAATATTGGTAAAAGTTATTTTTCAAAATCAAAATCTAATCTTATTGATTTATCTATTACACCTAATCGACCAGATTGTCTTGGTGTGAAGGGAATAGCTAGAGATCTTGCAGCTTCAGGATTTGGAAAATTGATAGTATCTAAAGAGAGACAAATTAAATTAAAAACAAAACAAACTTTAAAAGTTAAAATCAATAAGGAGAAAGGACAAGGGTGTAGTGCTTTTGGAAGTTGTTTAATCAAAAATGTAAAAAATACCGAGAGTCCTCAATGGCTCAAAGATAAATTAATTTCAGTTGGTCAAAAACCTATTTCAGCTATTGTTGATATTACAAATTATGTAATGCTTGATATTAATCGACCACTACATGCATACGATGCCGACAAAATTGAAAAAGGGATAATCGTAAGAAACTCAAAATCTGGAGAAGAATTTACAGCACTTGACAATAAAATTTATAAGTTAGAAAAAGGTATGTGTGTCATTAGTGACAACAAAGGAGTTTTAGGATTAGGTGGAATTATTGGGGGCACAAGATCAGCCACAGAATTTGATACAAAAAATATATTATTAGAGTCCGCTTATTTCAATCCAAGATCAATTAGAAATACGGCAAAAAAATTAAATTTAGATACAGATGCAAAATTTAGATTTGAAAGAGGAATTGATCCATTATCCATCGAAACTGGTTTAAAGAAAGCAGCATCATTAATTCAAGAAATTTGTGGTGGTGAAGTTAGTAAAATCGATATACAAAAAATTGAGTCTTATAAAACCAAAACTATAAACTTTGATGTAAATTCTTTTGAAAATATAGTTGGATTTAGAATTTCTGAAAATGAAATGCAAAGAATTTTGACTGATCTTGGTTTTATAATTAAAAAAGATAAAAAATTTTTAAAGTTGACAATTCCTTCTTGGAGACCTGATATTTCACAACAAATAGATATCATTGAGGAGTTGGCAAGAATAAGTGGTTACGAAAAAATAAAAACAATAGATCCAATTAAAGATAGATCTAAATCTACTTTAACTCAAACTCAAAGATTATTCCATTTTCTACAAAGAGCAATTGCTTCAAAGGGTTATTTAGAGACAATAACATGGTCATTTACAGATCAAAGTTATAACGATCACTTTAGAGAAAACAATAAAGAGATAAAAATTGTAAACCCTATAAGTTCTGGATTGGGAGTTTTAAGAAATTCCATATTTTCAAATTTAATCATGTATATGAGCAAAAATTTGGATAGAGGTTTTAAAGATTTATCTATATTTGAAATAGGTCCTGTTTTTACTGGTTCAAGCCCAGGTGAACAAAAGACAGTAGTTTGTGGTTTGTCAGCAGGTAAAAAATCAAGACTTTCTTGGATTGATAAAGAGAGAAATATTGATCTATTTGATGCAAAAAGAGATGTAATACAAACTTTGAGCGAAGCAGGTTATGATTCTGATCATTTTTTTATTGATAGCAAAACACCCAATTATTATCATCCAGGCAAGTCTGGTAGAATTTTTTTAGATCATAGCAAAGATAAAGTTGCAGCCTATTTTGGTGAAATTCATCCTAATATTATAAACAAAATTGATATTAAAACTGAAAATTTAATTGGTTTTGAAATCTTTTTAGAAAATTTAAAACTTTCAAGAAAAACGTTGAAAGATCAAAAAGCAAAATTTGTTGTATCAGATTTCCAAAAATCAGAGCGGGATTTTGCATTTGTAGTTAATAAAGATGTAGAAGCACAAGAGTTAATAAGCGTAATTTCTAATGTGAATCCAAATCTTATTAGTAATATAAAAGTTTTTGATCTTTATGAAGGTCAAAATATTCCAGATAACCAAAAATCTATAGCGATTAGCATAACAATTCAGTCATCAGAAAAAACTTTGAAGGATAAGGACTTAGAGAAAATCAATAATTCAATTATAGAAGCTGTGGAAAATAAAACTGGCGCTAAAATCCGATCCTAAAATTAAAATGAGCACAATTGATAATATCAGAAATTTTGCAATCATTGCTCACATTGATCATGGGAAATCCACAATAGCTGATAGAATAATACATAAATGTGGTGGTTTAACTGAGAGAGAAATGAAATCACAAGTGCTTGACTCTATGGATATAGAAAGAGAGAGAGGTATCACAATCAAAGCACAGACAGTAAAGTTAAATTATAAATCAAAAAATGGAAAAGATTATATTTTTAATATTATAGATACTCCTGGTCATGTGGATTTTAGTTATGAGGTAAGTAGATCTTTGTACGCCTGTGAAGGATCAATATTAATTGTAGATAGTACCCAAGGTGTCGAAGCTCAAACTCTAGCCAATGTTTATCAAGCTCTAGATATTAATCATGAAATCATCCCTGTGTTAAATAAAATAGATTTGCCTGCTTCTGATCTAGATAGAACAAAGAGACAAATCGAAGATGTTATAGGAATTGATACTGAAAATGCGATTCCATGTTCAGGAAAAACAGGAGAAGGTATAAATGATATTCTTGAGCAAATTATAAATAGATTACCAAGCCCCAAAGGTGACTCTGATAAAGATTTAAAATGTTTACTAGTTGATAGTTGGTATGACACTTATTTAGGAGTCGTGATTTTAGTTAGAGTAATTAACGGTAAACTTAAAAAAAATATGAAAATTAAAATGCTTTCTACCAATCAAGATTATATAGTTGAAAAAGTTGGAGTTTTTACACCAAAGGCAAAAGATATAGATGAATTAAATACTGGTGAAATAGGTTTTATTACTACAGGAATTAAAGTACTTTCAGAAACAAAAGTTGGTGACACTATCTGTGATGCATCAAAACCACCTGTGAATGCATTGCCTGGTTTTAAACCAAGTAAGCCTGTAGTTTTTTGTGGCTTGTTTCCTGTTGATAGCTCTGAGTATCAAAAATTAAAAGATGGGCTAGCAAAATTACAATTAAATGATGCAAGTTTTTCATATGAAGCAGAGTCATCATCAGCTCTAGGATTAGGATTTAGATGTGGATTTTTAGGTCTCTTACATCTTGAAATCATCACAGAGAGATTAGAAAGAGAGTTTGATGTAAATTTATTAACAACAACACCTGGAGTAGTCTATAAAGTTAATTTAAATAATGGTAAAATTATGGATTTACAAAATCCATCAACTCTTCCTGATCCAACAATTATTAATTCAATTGAGGAGCCTTGGATTAAAGCTACAATAATAACACCAGATAAATTCCTGGGTTCAATAATAAAATTATGTCAGGATAAAAGAGGAATTCAAACTAATCTTTCATATTCAGGTAATAGAGCTGTATTAAATTATGAGCTGCCATTAAATGAAGTAGTTTTTGATTTTAATGACAGAATTAAATCTATGACAAGTGGTTATGCAAGTTTTGATTATGAAATTTCAGAACATAGAGAGGGAGATTTAGTAAAGCTTGGCATTTTAGTTAATAGTGAACCAGTTGATGCGCTTGCCATGATGATACATAAAGATTTTGCTCAAAAAACTGGAAGGGATGTTTGCGAAAAATTAAAAGATTTGATACCTCGACATAATTTTATGATACCAGTTCAAGCAGCAATAGGTGGTAAAATTATTGCAAGAGAAACAATTAAAGGTTTTAAAAAAGATGTTTTGACAAAAATTCACGGTGGAGGTGCTACCGATCGAAAAAGAAAATTACTTGAGAAACAAAAAAAAGGTAAAGCGAGATCAAAACAATTTGGAAGAGTAGAAATTCCTCAAGAAGCTTTTATAGGGGTTCTAAAAATTAATAAGGAAAAATAAATGAAAATTTATGATTGTTTTTCTTACTGGGATGAGGATCTTCTATTAGAGGCAAGATTGAATATAATGAATGATTTTGTAGATTATTTCGTTATTGTTGAAGGTAATAGAACTTGGCAAAATAATTTCAAGAAACTAAGATTTGATTTAAATAAATTCAAACAATTTAAAGATAAGATTATATATATTCCTGTAGAAGATATGCCCGATGGAGATAATCCATATGAAAGAGAAAATTTTCAAAGAAACTGTATTTCGAAAGGAATAACAGAAGCTGACGATTTAGACTTGATTATAATTTCAGATTTAGATGAAATACCGAATCCACTTTCAATAAAAAATTTTAATCAGAGTATGAGATATGCTGTTTTTGAACAAAAACTTTTTTATTATAAATTTAATTTACAATCAATATCTCAACAATATTGGTATGGAAGTAGGATATGTGTAAAAAAATATTTAAAGTCTCCACAATGGATTAGAAATTTGAAGTTTGGAAAAAGACCGTGGTGGAGATTGGATAAATTAAGATTAAATAATATTTTAAAGGAAGGGGGTTGGCATTTTTGTAACTTAAAAGACTCCAAAACACTACTTTATAAATATAAGAATATGTGTGAAACCAATGATCCATACATTTTCAAAGAACAGATCGACTCTAAATATCTTAATGTTGAAGAAATTAAAAAAAGTATTAATTTAGGAATTGATTTAATTGGTCGAGGTCATCAATATAAAAAGGTAAAAATTGATGAACATTATCCAAAATATATTCTAGAAAACTTCAATAAATACAAAGATTGGATAATTTGATAAGTTGCTTTATTGGAGAGGTGGCCGAGTGGTTGAAGGCGCACGCTTGGAAAGCGTGTAAAGGGGAAACCCTTTCATGGGTTCGAATCCCATTCTCTCCGCCAAATTTACTTTGTTTGTAATAATTTATTTAAAAACCGATAGTGTTTCTTTGAAATAAATATTAAAAAAAAAAAAATTATATTATTCCAAATATTTTTTTTTTTTCTAAATGTCCAATCAAAATCATTGTGATCTATTCCAGAACCATTGTATGAATAATTAAATTTCAAAAATTTTTTAAACACTTCAATTTTTTGGTAGATATTTAAGTGCAGATGCTCAAAAGAAAAATTTATTATTTCATATTTCTTTAGATTAATATCTTGGATGACATCGTAATCCATTCCCTCTATATCAATAGAAAAAAAATTGATAATTTCATTATTAAAATTTTTATCTAAAAAATCATTTATTTTAACACAATCAATATATTTAAATTTAATTCTGTCTAAATCTTTATAAATTTTTTTTACATGCTCAATATCATTTGAAAATTGTTGATAATGTGGAGCGTCATCTAAACTATAAAAAAACTTAAGCCTTTTTTCATCCTGCTTTGAGGAGGTTATTGCAAAATTAAAAATTTCAACATTTCTATAATCTTTCCATGATTCTTTTAATTTTGAAATATTGGATGGATTT
Organism: uncultured Pelagibacteraceae bacterium; assembly: GCA_902615425.1. Classification (GTDB taxonomy): domain Bacteria; phylum Pseudomonadota; class Alphaproteobacteria; order Pelagibacterales; family Pelagibacteraceae; genus Pelagibacter. The sequence goes on along the minus strand of CACMPD010000001.1, from coordinate 70,811 downwards.
GCCTCTACAAGATATATCTTTTTATTTTGATCATCATTTTTTTTAACGAATTCTGAAAACCCATCTCTAAAATGTGCACCAGCATCTAAATCACCAGCACCAGCACCAATATGAACATAAATCATCTTATATATTTTAAATATTTTAAAAAAAATTTTAATCTAAATAATCATTGATTTTAAACAATTTTTCACTTTGTTTTATTATTTAATCTCAATTTTAATTAAGTAATTTCTCTCAAAAAGTGTTATATTTTTTTTTTCCAGACTAAAAAAATGAATTCAAATAAATCATATCAGGCAGACTCCATCAAAGTTTTAAAAGGTTTAGAAGCAGTCCGAAAAAGACCCGGTATGTATATTGGCGACACAGACGATGGTACTGGTTTGCATCACATGGTCTACGAAGTTGTTGATAATTCAATTGATGAAGCATTAGCTGGATATTGTAAAAATATTGATGTTACCATGAATTTTGACGGCACAATTACAGTTAGAGATGATGGTAGAGGTATCCCAATAGATATTCATAAAGGTGAAAAAAAATCTGCAGCAGAGGTAATAATGACTCAGCTTCATGCTGGAGGTAAATTTGACCATGACTCTTATAAAGTTTCTGGAGGATTACATGGTGTTGGTGTATCAGTTGTTAATGCTCTTTCAGAAAAATTAAAATTAGAAATCCATAGAGATGGCCAAAAATATTTAATTGAGTTTTTAGAGGGGGATGCTAAATCACCACTGAAGAAAATTGGCAAATCAAAAGAGACTGGTACTCAGATAACATTTTTACCCTCAAAAGAAATTTTTTCATCTATTAAATTTAATTCAAATACGCTTATAAAAAGAATGAGAGAATTAGCTTTCTTAAATAAAGGAATCAAAATCACATTCTCAGACCTTACAAATAAAAAGGAAAAGAAAACCATCTTTAAATTTGATGGTGGTGTAATAGAGTTTGTAAATTTTTTGGATGAAAAAAGGGAAAAATTGCAGAATAAAAACGGTAATGATTTATTTAAAAAGCCTATTTATATAGAGGGTAAAAAACAAAATGTAGAAATAGAGTGCTCTCTCAAATGGAATGCTTCCTATAGCGAAGATGTATTCCCATATACTAACAATATTCATCAAAAAGATGGTGGAACACACTTGCTTGGTTTTAGAAGTGCCTTAACAAGAGTTGTTAATAAATATGCGAACGAACATAACCTTTTAAAAAAAAATAAATTTACTATATCAGGTGATGATATTAAAGAAGGGTTAACTTGTGTATTGTCTGCAAAAATTCCTGATCCTAAATTTTCATCTCAAACTAAAGATAAGCTTGTATCTTCAGAGGTGCGAATGATAGTTGAAAATATCATTAATGAAAAACTTTCTATATGGTTTGATCAAAATCCATCTATTGCTAAAATTATTTTAGCTAAGATCATTCAAGCTGCGTTAGCTAGAGATGTTGCTCGAAAAGCAAGAGAAAGTGTAAGAAGGAAAGGTGCTCTTGAGTTAAGCGGGCTTCCTGGAAAGTTAGCCGATTGTCAAATTGGTAAACAAGAAGGAACAGAACTATTTATTGTGGAGGGAGACTCAGCTGGTGGATCAGCGAAACAAGGCAGAAACAGAGCTAACCAAGCTGTATTGCCTTTGAGAGGAAAAATCCTCAATACATACGTAGACGCAAATGATGGCAAGAAAAATGGTAATAGTAATAATGGTTCAGATCATAGGACGAAAGCTTTATCAAAGATGATTTCATCAAATGAAATTTTGACATTGATAAATGCTTTAGGATTAGATCCAAAATCTCAAGAGATAGATTTAAAAGATCTTAGGTACGGTAAAGTAATAATTATGACGGACGCAGATGTTGATGGATCACACATTAGAGCTTTATTATTAACCTTTTTTAATAACAAACCATTTAATAAACTCATCGAAAATGGGCATGTTTATTTGGCACAGCCGCCATTATTTAAGATCAACAAAGGGTCAAAAGGAATTTATATCAAAGATGAAAAAGAGCTTGAACAATATATTATTAATAACAATAAAGAGTTGAAAAAGATTAAAAAGGGATCAAAAGATTTTGATAGATTTATGGAAACTGAAAAGTCAAAATTAAACATTCAAAGGTTTAAAGGTTTAGGTGAAATGAATCCAGAGGAACTATGGAGTACAACTTTAAACCCAGATACAAGAAACTTATTGCAAGTGCAGTACTCAAAAGATTTAAAAAAAGATCAGGTATTGATTCATACACTCATGGGAAATGATGTTTCTTTAAGGAAAGATTTTATAGTATCTAACGCAATAAATGTTCAAAATTTAGATGTTTAAAAATGAAGTTTTTTGAAACTTCTAAACAATATTCTTTAAAAAAATCAATTTATATAAATTTAAGGTGGATTGGTATTATAGGGCAATTAATATCAGTATATCTTGTATATTTCTATTTGAATTTTGACTTCAACTTTATTTTTACAAATTTATTTATTTCTATTGGAGTAATTGGTAACTTATATTTAATTTTTATTTACAAAAAAACTCAATTAACAGATAGATCAGCATTTATTCATTTATTTATTGATATAATTCAATTAAGTGGACTAATTTATCTCACAGGAGGTGTAAAAAATCCATTTGTTATTTTTTTAATAATACCAAGTATATTTGCCTCCTCAAATTTGAGTTTTAAAACTAATTCATTATTAGTATTATTAACTACTCTATCTATTTTGGGATTAACTTTTATTTCAAAAGATCTACCCGGACCTTTGAATGATCACTTTCATGTTAGTAACTATTATATCTATGCGATACCTTTAGCCTTAATAATAGCTCTTCTTTTTTTGAATTATTTTGCAATTATATTTAGTGCAGAGAGCAAGTTAAGAAAAGACGCTTTAAATAAGATGGAAGAGATTATGGCCAAAGAGCATGAGATGTTATCTTTAGGTGGACAAGCTGCTGCTGCTGCACATTCATTAGGGACGCCCTTATCTACAATAAAGGTAATAACCCAGGAATTATCAAAACAATTAAAAGATCAAAAAGATGTTTCACAAGATATTGAACTCTTAGCAAGTCAGGTTGAAAGGTGTGATGAAATATTAAAAAGATTATCCTTAAATCCTGATCAGGAGGATGAATTTATTGATGAGGACTTATCAATGAGAGAATATTTAAGACAAATTATTTCATCATTTAAGGAAACAAGTAAAAAAGAATTTAGTCTTAATTTAGAACAAGATCTTAATTCAAAAAAAATTTATAAATCGATTGAAATTGTTTATGGCTTAAGAAATTTTATAGGAAATGCAAATAAGTTTTGTAAAAATAAGGTTTTTATAACTTTGAAAAGTGATAGTAATTTTACTGAAATAACCATTGAGGATGATGGCGACGGATATCCAAATGAGATTTTATCAAAAATTGGAGAACCTTATCTCAAATCATCTGATAAAAATAGTGGATTAGGTTTAGGATTATTCATAGGAAAGACTTTATTAGAAAAAAATTTTGCAACTGTTAATTGTTGGAATTCTCAAACGAGAAGTGGAGCTGAAGTGACAATAAAGTGGACAAATAAAGATTTGTTCAATCTTTAATGTAAATTTTTTTTACTTTTAAAAAGTTCACTCAATTGAGAAATCATGACATCTCCCAATTCATTGACATCTGTAATCTTTATTGCCCGATTATAGTATCTTGATACATCATGGCCTATTCCAATTGCTAAAATTTCAGTTTCAGTTTTTTCTTCAATAAATTTCACAATTTTCTTTAAATGTTTTTCAAGAAAATCTCCTGAATTGACTGACAGAGTTGAGTCATCAACTGGTGCACCATCAGAAATAACCATTAATATTTTTCTTTCTTCTTTTCTTTTTTTTAATCGATTAAATGCCCAAGAAATTGCTTCTCCATCAATATTTTCTTTTAATAATCCTTCTTTTAACATTAAACCAAGATTATTTTTACATTGTCGCCAATGAGTATCAGCCCCTTTATAAATTATGTGTCTTAAATCATTTAATCTACCTGGTGTTTTTGGTTTACCCTCTTTATTCCAAAACTCTCTACTTTTTCCACCTTTCCAATTTTTAGTTGTGAAACCTAATATTTCAACTTTGACAGAACATCTTTCCAAGGTTCTTGATAAAATATCAGCGCAAATCGCAGCAATTGTAATTGGTCTCCCTCTCATAGACCCTGAATTATCAATTAAAAGAGTAACGACAGTGTCTTTAAAATCTAAATCTTTTTCTTTTTTAAAAGATAATGAATTATAAGGGTCCATTATTATTCTTGGTAATTTTGAACTATCTAATAACCCCTCCTCTAAATCAAAATCCCAAGCCCTATTTTGTTTTGCCAGTAGTTGTCTTTGAAGTTTATTTGCAAGTTTGGTAATGACATCTTGAAAACCTATTAACTGTTGATCTAAAGTTTTTCTTAATTTTGAAGCTTCATCAGAATTTTCTAAATTTTCTGCTTTTGTTATTTCATCAAACTGGGTTGTAAAGATCTTATAGTCTGTATTTAAATCATTAATTGATTTTTTTTGAATAACTTGTTCGTTATTTTTTTGATCAGATTCACTATCGATTAGTTGCTCATCAAGTTTGTATTCATCTATGTCATATTCAGAGTCTAAGCTCGCTTCAGTCTCTTCATTGTCATTTTCATCTTTAGAGTCATCTGAATTGTTGTCTTGGTCATCATTAGAAGGATTATTTTTACCATCGTCTTGGTTTTCTTCCCTGGTTTCCTCATTGTCTTCATTTTTAAAAATATCCATTTCTTGTAATATTTCTGAAAACTTTGAGGAATATTCATTTTGATATTCTAAGTTTTCTTTTAAAAATTCAATGTGTTTATTCATTACTTTATCGAAGTCTTTTTCCCAAAAATTTAACATATTACTGGTTAAGTCATTTAATTCGACGTTTAGAAATTTCTTTAACATATATAATTCAAAAGCTTCCACTACTGGAACATCTTCTTTTGAATTTAATTGGTCTTTTCTTTTTAATTGAATTATTTGATCATAATTTTCCTTAAGATTTTTTGCTATACCTTTCAACATTTCTGAGCCAAGGCATTCATATCTTACTTTTTCTGCGATAGAATAAAGAGACTTATATGAAGAATTTGAAGGTAAATTCTTTTTATAAATCTCATCATTTGAAAATTTTTTTTTTAAAGCAGATGAGTCAGACTCTGCTCTAGCTTTAATGAAATCTCTTTTCGAGTTAAGATTTTCAATATCAACAAAATTCAAATCTTTTTTGTTTTTTTCATCAATATTTTTAAGATGGATATCATCAGAAATCACTCTTGCTGTTGAAGCCAAAGCTTGCTTAAGTTTTTCTCTTAAGTTTTCAGCCTTATTATTTTTCATTTAAATTTGAATATTTACTAGTGACTCTGGTAGTTCTTCCCCGAAACATCTTTGATAGTATTCAGCAATTGTATTTTTTTCAATTTCATCACATTTATTTAAAAAAGTGACTCTAAATGCGTATCCTACATCTTTAAAAATTTCTGCATTTTCAGCCCAATGTAATACAGTCCTCGGACTCATTACAGTACTTATATCACCAGCTATAAATCCTTTTCGAGTTAAGGATGCAACTTTTATCATATTTGAAACTTTCTCTTTTCCTTTGGGATTATTTAAAGATTTATTTTTAGCTAATATAATGTCCATTTCTTTATCTAGACTGAGGTAATTTAGTGTTGTTACAATATTCCATCTATCCATTTGACCTTGATTGATTTGTTGTGTTCCATGATAAAGTCCAGTTGTATCCCCTAAACCGACTGTATTTGATGTAGCAAATAATCTAAAAAATTTATTTTGCTTTATGACCTTATTTTTGTCTAAGAGTGTAAAGTTACCTTCAGCTTCAAGAACTCTTTGAATAACAAACATTACATCAGGTCTTCCAGCGTCATACTCATCAAAAACTAAAGCTACTGGATTTTGAATTGACCATGGTAAAATACCTTCATTAAATTGTGTAACCTGTTTTCCTTCTTTAAGGACGATTGCATCTTTACCAATCAGATCTATTCTACTGATGTGGCTATCTAAGTTTACTCTTATACAGGGCCAATTTAATCTAGCAGCAATTTGTTCTATATGTGTAGATTTTCCTGTACCATGATAACCTTGCACTAGAACTCTTTTATTGTGTGCAAATCCAGAGACAATTGCAAGTGTAGTGTCTCTATCAAATTTATAATTTTTATCTATTTCTGGAACATATTCGCTTTTTTCAGAGAATGCGTCTACTTCCATCTCAGAATCAATCCCAAATGATTGTTTTAATGAAATTTTAATATCTGGCTGAATGTTAAGATTGGGTGTCAATTTTTTTCCTATATGTGTTTTTTAGTTGCGTGTAAGCTAAAGTAATTAACTTTAGTTTTTCTTCATATTTTTTATTTCCGGCATTCATATCAGGGTGAAATTTTTTGACAAGTGTTTTGAATTTTTCTTGAACTTTTTTCCATTTTAAACCTACAGAAACACCTAATATACTAAAGGCTTTAATATCTTTATGGTCAAATTTAAATTGACGCATATGATTGAACTCACTTTTAAATTTATCATTATCCATTTCATCTTTTAAAGTGTTATTCCATAAAACTTTAAAAAAATTATCAGACGAACTAAAACTTTGAGTAGGTTTATGCCAAATCATATCTGACTTTAAAAAATTAATTACTTGATCATCATTCATACCAGAAAAATAATTCCAATTTTTATTAAATTCTTTAACGTGTTCTAAACATAACATCCTATATTTTTTACTATTATCCTTTTCAACAGGTGCTTTATATTCACCAATTTCTTTACAATTATTCCAGTCGCAAATATTTTTCATGATAATATAATTACATTTATGAATATAAATGATTTAATTGCAATCGTAAAAAAAAAATTAAAAAATCAAATTGCTTTGGAGAGTATATTAGTTGAAGATAAATCTTTTCTCCATAAAAATCACGTTGGAAACCAGGCAGGTAAATTTCATCTTAAAATTTCTTTAGTATCAAAGGAACTTAAGCAAATGAAAAGAATTGATAGTGATAAAAAGATTTACAAAATTTTAAATGAAGAATTAAAAAAATATATTCATTCTATACAAATTTTAATCAATTAATTCATTTTTTAAGAATCCATTTAAATTTTTTACTGAGTATTCTTGATTTAAAATTGTTTGTCCCATTTTCTTTAATAATACCAACTTTATTTTGTCAGAATTATTTTTTTTATCAGTTTTCATAAATTTAATAATTTTATCAAGATCTTTACTTTTAAAATATTTTTTAATATCCGAGGGTAATTTTGAATTTTTGTAATGATCAGAAATCAATTTATAATCATTAATGTTTAGGAATTTATTCTTATTGCTAAATTTTACAGCCATCATCATTCCTAAAATGACAGCTTCACCATGATTTAATCTTTTTGAATATCCTAATGAAGCTTCAAATGAGTGACCAAAAGTGTGACCAAAATTTAATTTTTTTCTTAAGTTGCTCTCTTTTTCATCTTTTTCAACTACATCTTTTTTAATTTTACAACTCTCAAATATCGCCTTTTCTATATAAGGAGATTTAAGTTTAATAACGTCATCAAAATTCTGATCTAAATATTTAAAGAATTTCTTTTTAGAGATTATAGAGTGTTTTAGAATTTCACCATACCCACAAACAATCTCTCTTCTATTAAGTGTTTTTAAAGTATCTATGTCACTTATGACTAATTTTGGTTGATAGAAGCTACCAATGAGATTTTTTCCATACTTAGAATTTACTCCTGTTTTGCCACCAATCGATGAGTCTACTTGAGCCAAAAGAGTTGTGGGAATATTTATAAAATGTAATCCTCTTTTAAATAAACTTGCAGCAAAACCACCAACGTCTCCAGTTATACCTCCCCCTATTGCTAATAAACTATCCTCTCTAGAAAAATTTTTATTCAATAAAATTTCTAAAATTGAATTTATAGTAGTTTGGTTCTTATTTTTTTCGTTGGCATTAAAATTGAATAAAAATATTTTTTTATTCCGTAGTTTTTTTTTAATTTCAGAAATAAATTTTTTAGGAACTTTTCTGTCAACTACCAATAAACATTTTTTTGATTTAATGGAATTATTGACCATCAAACTTGATATTTTTGTAATAAGATTTTTTCCAATAAATATCGGATATTTTTCAGAATTAGTCTTAATTATCAATTTAATTGGTTTCATATAATATCTAAAATTCTATCTACAATTTCTTTTTTAGTTTTATTGTGACAATCAATTTTATTTTGCGCTTTTGCATAATATTTATTACGATTTTTTATCATATTTTGAAGATCACTATTAGAAACATTATAAGCTAATGGTCTCTTAGCACTTTTTCTTATTCTTTGGATTAAAATATCATCCTTGGTTTTAAGCCAAAAAGATATGTGGTTCTTTAAAACCTCGTTTCTTATGTTTTTATTTAAAAAAGCGCCACCACCCAGAGACACTACTATTCCTTTAATTTTCATGAGTTCTAAAGTAATTTTTTCCTCGTATTCTCTGAAAAATTTTTCACCTTTGTTTTTGAATATATTTGAAATTTTCATTTTAAGCTTATTTTCTATGTAATGGTCAACATCATAAAAATCTAATTTTAGTTTTTTTGAAACTAAAAATCCGATAGATGTTTTACCGGATCCCATCATACCTAAAAAAACAATATTTCTATCAGATTTCATAATTTTCTTTATTGAAAAACCACAAATATGTCTTAATTTGAAATTAGTTAAAAGTATATGCAATTTATAAAAAAAACAAGTTCAAGCCGAAGTATTGTGGGTATTGTAACTAAATTAGTTTTACTTTTGCTTGTCTTTTTTTTAATTATTTTTTTACTGAACAAGATTGATTTTCCAGCTCCTAAAAAAGATATAGATAAAATTATTCCTAATGAAAATTTTAAAATTGTTAAATAAAAAAAATTTTTTAATTTTATTTTTTTTATTTTTCACTTCTATTTCTAATGCAGAGGAAAAACCAGTTGATATTTGGAATATAGATAAAAAAGAAATTGAAGAAAAAAATACAACTAACAATTCAGAAATTTCAAATGGAGAAAATATATTTGAAGAGAGTATTGAGCCAAGTGTATTTGGAATGCAAAATCAAAATCAAAAATCAATTATTAATCTTGATGAAAAGTTTGATACAAAAGAAATTAAAATAATCGGATTATATGACCCTGAAGATTATGGTCTCAATGTAGATATGTGGGCTAATTCAGATGGAGACCAATTAGAAAATTTGCTTACAAAACTAAATAAGATGGATCTTTCTAATGATGCAATTGAAATCATTAATACTTCACTCTTAATTAATGCTCATAGTCCCAAAAAAAATATATCAGATAACGAATTTCTAAAATTAAAGTCAGATTGGTTTATAAAAAACTCAAACCTAGATTTAATCGAAGAATATTTAATTCAAAATCAAATAATTAATTTACACCCAGAACTCACAAAATATCTTGTGGATGAGCATCTCTCTAATTCAAAAATTGACAAAGCTTGCAGTGTATTTTCAAAAAATAATGAATTAATTACAGATGAGTATTTATCCAAATTTAACATTTATTGTTTGATTAAAAATAATAAAAGAGATGAAGCTCAATTAATTTTAGATTTAAAAAAAGAAACAGGTTTTAAAGATGAATATTTTGAAAAAAAAATAAATTATTTACTAAAATACACAAAAAAAGTAGATGACACAGTATCTGAAAAATCAATATTTGATTTTTATTTAGCCCATCAAACAAATCCTGATTTTAATTTCGAACCTAACGATAAAACTAAAAAAATAATTTGGAAATATCTTTCATCTGCAAATTTACTTGGTTCATTTAAACAAATTGATGTTTCAGAAATTGAGAAAATAGGAACCATTGAAAAAGCTGTTCATGATAAAAATTATCCAGAAAAAGAATTATTTAATTTATATAAAAGATTTCAATTTAATTTTAATCAACTTCTCAATGCTCAAAATGAATATAAAAAACTCTCTAAAATTGAAGGCAGAGCTCTTATTTATCAGAAAATTTTACTCGAGTCAGAAATGGTAGAAAAATTGAAGTTATTAAAAGTATTAAAAAATTCCTTTAAAGATGATGATTTGAACAAAGCGTTTGATTTAGAATTGAAAATCTTTCTCGAGAAAATTAATCCATTGGATATACCAGATAATTTAACCAGTTTTTATTATACAAATATTCAAATTGAAAAGGATAAAGATAAAAAAATTAAGTTTAATAATGATATAATGCATCAATCAAAACTAATTAATTACTTTAACGGTGATTATGCTAGTTCCAAAATTTCTAAAGAAATAAATAATTTTTTAAAAAAGATAAAAAAAAACAAAAAATATTTTTTATCTAAAAAAGATATAATATTTTTAGAGTCGTTAAGATATGATGGAATTGAAATTTCAGAAAAATATGATGATTTGTACCAAATTAATGAAAATGAAATTCCTACAGATATACAAATTATGATTAATAATAGTGAAACTGGTTTAGCACTTTTGAGAATTGCTGAAGTGATTGGACAAGATGAAATTGACAGAATAGATGAGGATACAATTTATTTTATAATCACAGCTCTCAATAAGCTTAATATTGATTGGATGAGAAATAAAATATTGCTTAAAGTTCTTCCTTTAAAAGTTTAAAAATTAGTTTAATTATTTATTATGCTTAAAGAAATTGTTACTGTTCCAGATGAAATATTAAAAAAAATTTCTGATCCAATTGAAAAAGTTGGAATTAATGAAAAAAAATTAATTGAAGACTTATTTGAAACAATGTACCACTCCAAGGGAATTGGTCTTGCTGCAGTTCAAGTAGGTATATTAAAAAGAGTTTTGGTTGTTGACGTTTCAAATAAGGATGAAGAAAATAAGCCAATTGCATTAATCAATCCTGTAATAAAAAACTTAAGTGAAGAGACATCGGTGTACGAGGAGGGTTGTCTATCAATACCTGAAACTTTTATTGAAATTGAGAGACCAAAAATTTGTGAGGTGGAATATGTTGACGAAAAGGGGGAGAAGAAAAATCTTAAATGTGATGGGCTTTTATCCACTTGTATTCAACATGAAATAAATCATTTAGATGGAAAATTAATTATTGACCATTTATCAAAATTAAAGAAAGATTTTATCATAAAAAAAATTTCAAAAATTAAAAAAAATCCAGACAGAATAGTAGTTTAAAGATGGCAAATAAGATTATCTTTATGGGTACACCAATATTTTGTGTTCCTATCTTAAAATCTCTATATCAAAATGGTTATAATATTTCTGTGGTTTTTACTCAACCACCGCAAAAATCTCATAGAGGACAAAAAATTAACAAAAGTCCAATTCAGGGTATCTCTGAAACTTTAAATATAGATTATAGAACACCTAAGACACTTAAGGATAATCAAGAAGAGTATGAATTTTTAAAAGAATTAAATGCTGATCTTGCAATAGTGTGTGCATATGGACAAATAATTCCTGAAAATTTTTTAAACTTAACTAAAAAAGGTTTTGTGAATATTCACGCCTCAATTCTTCCTAGTTGGCGAGGCGCAGCGCCAATCCAGAGATCAATTATGAATTTAGATCCTGAAACGGGCATAAGTATTATGAAGATCAAAAAAGAATTGGATAGTGGACCAGTTAGTAATATTTATAAAATCAAAATAGATCAAAACCAAAATGCTCAAGAAATTTCAGAAAAACTATCCGCTTTAGCTGCTGAAAAAATTTTAGATAATGTGGATGATATACTTGAAGATAAAGCGAAGTTTATTGATCAGGATCATTCAAAAGCTACTTATGCAAAAAAAATTGATAAGGAGGAGTCACGGATTGATTGGGACGAGGATGCCTCTAAAATAATTGGAAAAATAAATGGATTATTTCCCTCCCCAGGTGCTTCTTTTAGTTTTAATGGTGAAAGATATAAAATTTTGAAAGCCGAAATTGGTAATGGCATAGGTCAAGTTGGAGAAATAATTTCAAATCAGCTGGAAGTAGCATGTAATAAAAACCAATCTATTAAGATTCTCGAAATTCAAAGACAAGGAAAAAGACCACAAAAAATTAGCGAATTCATGTTGGGCTCTCAAATTAAAAAGGGCTCAAAGTTATCAAATGTTTAGGTATCAAATATTAATTGAATATGAGGGCACTAATTTTAGGGGGTGGCAAATTCAAAAAAAAGGAAAAACTGTCCAAGGGTTATTACAAGAGAAAATTTCAAAACTTTTAAAAGAAAAAATCATAATACATGGGGCTGGAAGATTAGATGTTGGTGTACATGCCAAAGAACAGTCAGCACATTTTGATTGTAAAAATAAGATTATCAAAATTGATAGGTTTTTAAAATCAATCAATCATTTTTTAAATAAAGATGGAATAGCAATACTTAAAATTACAAAAAGAGGTAATAATTTTCATGCTAGATTTTCAGCTAAAATGAGAGTTTATAATTATGTGATTATTAATCGGATTAGTGGACCAGTTTTAGATAAAAATAGAGGCTGGCATATTATAAAAGATCTTGATTTAAAATTGATGAAAGGTGCTGCAAGAAAATTGATTGGCACTAAAGATTTCAGTACTTTTAGAAAATCGAGTTGTAGGGCTAAAAGTCCAATAAAGACTATGAAATCTGTAAAAATTAGATCTACAAAAAATAAGATTGAAATAGAATTCAGATCTCAATCTTTCTTACAACAACAAGTTCGGTCTATGGTTGGTTGTTTAAAATATGTTGGGGAAGAAAAATGGACATTAAAAAGATTTGTAAATGTAATGCAGTCCAAAAAAAGAGAATTATGTGCTCCACCTGCACCACCTCAAGGTCTCTATTTAATGAGAGTTATTTATTAATTTTTCTTTATTACTCATTGCAAATTTACGGTGTATTCGCCATCTACTTTCTTCACGAATTATAAAACCACAACAATTTTTTGATTTACATTTACAAGGAAATTGCTTGTAATCTTCTTTATCAAAACTAAAACCATAATCACAAGTTATCTCTTCGCCCTTTTTAATATCTCTATCAGCTGTTATCCAAATTTTTAAACCCTTACCATCATAACGTGCGTTCGCATTACAACTATGATTTACCAATCCAGCAATATTAAATGAGAAATCACCATCTAAGGTATATTTTTTATTTAGAGTAAATAGATAAATAGGTTTTTTATTGTCATATTTATCTGACTCTTCAACTTCTTTATTTGTAATTATTTTTCCTAAGTAATTAATAATTTTTGTACCTTCTTTGATATTTTGAGTAGCATAAAGTCCACGACCTTTGTTATCAATTTTTGATTTTCTTATTTTGTATAGTTTCATGAAGTCGATTTATGATGGGCTAGATATTTATCAATTGAATTCTACCAATGCATTAACATGTTCGTTAGCGCTTTCTGCTAAAGCATTTAAATCATATCCACCTTCAAGTATAGAAACAACTTTACCTGCGGTAAACTTATTAGTAGCCGCTAATGTTCTTCTGGTAATTTCATAAAAATCTTTTGAACTAAGTTGAAATTGAGCTAAAGGATCATCTTTATGTGCATCAAAACCTGCTGAAAATATGAGAAAATCTGGTTTATATTGAACTAATCTTTCTAACACCCTATCAAATGCATTAAAGTATTCTTCGGAGTTTGTCCCAGCGGGCAAAGGGATATTCAATGAATTATTAAAGTCTCCTTTATCTTTATCTGTTCCACCCCCAGGATAAAAGGGATATTGATGCGTAGAAATATATAATGAATTTTTATTATTACGCATGACATCATAATTTCCATTGCCCCAGTGCACGTCAAAATCTACACAGGCAATTCTTTTGTATTTATATTTTGTCACTAAATAGTTTGTTGCTACTCCCGCGTTTGATATACAACAAAATCCCATAGCTTTATTTTTTTCAGCATGGTGCCCAGGTGGTCTAGCCAAACAGAATGCATTTTTAAATTGATTACTCTCTATTCCATCTATTGCTCTTATTGTTGAGCCTGCAGCATCAAAAACTGCTTTTTTACTTTCAGGCGATACAACAGTATCACCATCTAGAAATCTAAGACCTTTTTGAGGAAAAGAATCTTTTAAATTATTTATATAGTCTTTTGAATGTGTCATAGACAATATATCATCAGGAACATTATCTGGCTTATCCCAGATTAGGTCTTTTCTTTTTTTTAACTTTTCTTTTATAGCAATTACTCTTTTAGGCTGCTCAGGATGACCATCGCCAGTGTTATGTTTCTCATAGGAGTCAGAATTTATGATCGCTGTTTTCATTTAAAATAATTTATTAAAATGTTTTCATAAATTTTCTTAAGATTTTTCAAATCTTTTAAAGATACTGCTTCATCAACTTTATGCATTGTTTTTCCAACAAGCCCAAACTCTAATCCAGGTGATATTTTTTTTATGAATCTCAAATCTGAGGTTCCACCTGTAGTAGATAGCTTTGGTTTAATTTTGGTCACTTTTTTTATAATATTTTGTATCATGTGCGTTGTTTCATTTGGCTTTGTTAGAAACGCCTCACCTGAAACTCTATAATCAATTTTAAATTTTGATTTATTTTTCTTGGTTATTTTTTTAAAAATTTTATTAAGTCTATTTTTAATAGAATTTGACGAATGTTTATTATTAAACCTTATATTAAATGTTGCCTCAGCCATAGCCGGGATAACATTATCAGCGTTATTATTTATATTTATTTTTGTAACCTCTAAGTTTGTTGGTTGGAAGTTTTTTGATCCTCTATCAAATTTAATATCTTTTAATTCTTTTAAAATTTTTACAATTATAGTTGAGGGATTATTAGCTCTATGAGGATATGCAACATGGCCTTGTTGACCAAAAATATTTAATTTACCAGTTATACTACCCCTACGTCCAATCTTTATCATTTCACCTAATTTATTTGGATTTGTTGGTTCACCAACAAGACAAAAGTTAATTTTCTCTTTCCTTTTTTTTAAATAATCTACAACTTTTTTGGTGCCATTTACTGCATCACCTTCTTCGTCACCTGTAATGAGTAAGCTTATTGATCCATTGAATTTTTTATTTTTAGATAAAAAAGTGCTTACAGCAGATACAAAAGCTGCAACAGAGCTTTTCATATCATTTGCACCTCTCCCAATTAAATGGCCTTTTTTGATAGATGGCTTAAATGGATTTACTGTCCAATCTTTAATGTTTCCTGGAGGGACAATATCAACATGTCCTGCAAACATAAAATTCGGTTTCTTAGATCCTAATCTTGCATACAAGTTTTTCACAGGCTGAAATCCTCTTTCTTTAAATTCCAATATTTTTGTTTTGAAACCTAATTTTTTTAATTTTTTTTCTAAAAATTTCATTACTCCAGCATCAACTGGGGTGATGGAAGGAAATCTGATTAGCTCTTTAGCTAATTTTAACTCATTTAAAGTTTTCATTTTTAGTCTCTTAAGAGGTCGTTAATAGAAGTTTTAGATCTTGTTTTTTCATCAACTTGTTTAATTATTACTGCACAATACAAGGAGGGTGCAGAAGAATTATTTTTGTCAGGCAATGAGCCTGGAACTACAACTGAATAAGGTGGTATTTTACCATAAGTAATTTTCCCAGTTTTCCTTTCAACTATTTTTGTTGATTGACCGATATACATACCCATACTTAAAACTGAACCTTCTCCAACAATTACGCCTTCAACTACCTCTGACATCGCTCCAAGAAATACATTATCCTCTATGATTGTTGGTAAAGCTTGCGCAGGTTCTAGAACTCCACCAACACCCGAACCTGCAGAAATATGGCAATTCTTACCTATCTGACAACAACTACCAGCTCTTGCAAAAGTATCTATCATCGTTCCTTCGTCAATATATGCTCCAATGTTTACATAACATGGCATAAGAACAGCGTTTTTTCCGACAAATGAACCTTTTCTTACTGGTGAGTTCGGAACCATTCTAAAACCTGCTTTTTCATGATCAGCTTTGGTCCATCCTGCAGTTTTACCTTTCAATAAATGTGATTTATCGTACCAACTACTATAAGGACCATTTAAATTTTCCATTGGGTAAATTCTAAAACTTAACATTATAGCTTTCTTAAGGTGCTGATGAGTTACCCATTCTCCATTTATTTTCTCAGCAACTCTTGATTTACCACTATCTAAATCAGCAATAACTTGGTTAATAGCATCTTTTAAATTTTGATCAGAATTTTGGTTTACCTGATCTTTGTTTTCCCAAGCATCATTGATTATTTTTTCTAAAGACATAATTAATTACTTTTTAATAGCCTTATTTCTTTTAGAAATAAAGACAGATTTTCAATTTTGTGTGAAATAAAATCTTTGTCTGCATCCATTTTTCCAAAATGCTCATCATTAATTAACCAAACGGTTGTACAACCTCGTTCGTGACCTATACTTAAATTTTTAGCTATATCTTCAATGTAAATAGTCTCTTTTGGATTTATACCAAATTTTTTTACCATTAAGTCGAATGTTTCTGCTTCTGGTTTAGGTACATAACCAGCGTCTTTAATATCAAAAACCTTATCTCTTCCAAACAAATCATACACACCCAAGTGAGTTAAAATATTAGCAGCATGTTCAGCACTACCATTGGTGAAGATAAATTTTTCCATATCTAATTGTTTAAGCTCATTTCTCATAATTTTATCTTCTTTCATAAATGATAAATCAATTTCATGGACGTAAGATAAAAATTCATCTGGTGATATTCCATTATGGACCATTAATCCTCTTAATGATGTATTATATTTATAGAAATAATTTGTTTGTAATTCTTTAGCTTTATCTTTATCAATTTTAAGTTTTTCAGATATAAATTGAGTCATCCTCATAGAAACTTGACCAAATACACGCTCTAAAGAATAGTTATTGTGCTTTCCATAACAAACACCATCAAGATCAAGTAGCAAATATTTTTTTTCTTTTAAGTTCATTTTCTTATTAATGTACCTGATCCCTCGTCTGAGAAAATTTCCCATAAACAAGAATGCTGTTTTGTACCATTAATTATACCTGCTGCTGTAACTCCATTATTAACAGCATCTAGACAAGCATTTATTTTGGGTATCATTCCTTCAGTGATTGTTTTATCTTTTACCATATCTAATATTTCGGATGAGGATATTTCATCTATAAGTTTTTTTTCTTTATTTAAAACACCATCAACATTTGTCATCAATAGTAATCTCCTTGATTTGACAGATTTGGCGACAGCCATTGCCGCAGTATCACCATTAATATTATGTGTTTGATTGTTCTTATCTAAGCCTAGTGGTGAAATAATCGGTATTTTATTTTGTCGAATTATATCCAATAAAATATCGTTATTAATCTTATTCGGTAGACCAACAAAACCTAGTTCTTTTGCCTCTGGTACGACCTCAATAATATTATCTTTTTTAGTGTGGATAGAGACCGCTTTTGTATTTTTTTTGTTCAAAGAGCTTACAATATCATTGTTAAAATCTATTAAGACTGACTCAACAATGTTTATAATTTTTTCATCAGTGACTCTTAACCCTCTTATAAATTTTGATTGAATATTAGATTTATCTAATTCTCTCTTGATCCTTGGACCTCCACCATGAACTACAATAACTGAAAGACCTAATTTATTTAAGATACTTAAATCAGTAATAAAATTATCAAAGATATTTCTATCAATTAAAACATTTCCTCCATATTTAATGACAATCAAGTCATTTTTATATTTTTCTATGTATTTATTAACCTCGTTTATTGGGGGTCCGTTTTCAGGAAGAATTTTTTTTAAGTCCATTAATTTATTTTTAAATTAAAATTTAGGTTGTCGTTTTGACTGTTGTTCTTCTCATAATAAATACTTGCTGAGCCATTGTTAAAATATTATTAACAGTCCAGTAAATAACTAACCCACTTGGAAATGGTGCGAGTATTACAGTTAAGAAAAGCGGGAAGAAAGCAAAAATTTTAGCCTGCATTGGATCAGTAGGTGCAGGATTTAATTTTTGTTGCACCCACATCGAAACTCCCATTGCTACTGGCCAAGCTCCAATAACCAAGAAACTAGGAACGTCGTAAGGTAATAAACCAAAAATATTAAATATACTTGTAGGATCTCTCTCACTTAAATCATGAATCCATCCATAGAATGGCATTTGTCTCATTTCAATAGTGACAAACAAAACTTTATATAATGCAAAAAATACAGGTATTTGAACAAGAATAGGCAAACAACCTGACATAGGGTTTACTTTTTCCTTTTTGTAAAGAGCCATCATTTCTTGTTGAAGTTTCATTTTATCATTTTTGTGCAGCTCTTTTAAACGAACCATTTCTGGTTGAAGAACTTTCATTTTTGCCATGCTTTTAAATGAGAAATTAGCTAATGGGAAAAAAACTAAACGAATACAAATAGTGATAGCTATAATTGCCAAACCATAGTTTCCAAGTAGTTTAAAGAAATAATCAATTCCATAAAATAGAGGTTTGGTTATGAAGTATAAAAATCCCCAATCAATAACTAAATCAAATTTATCTATGTTGAGTTTTTCAGCATAACCGTCTATCACATCCACTCTTTTTGCAGCAACGATAATTTGTAATTCTTCTTCAATTGAACTTTTTTCATTTAATGCCAAAGGATCTGTAGAAATAAAATTTGCTCTAAATTTATTTTTATAGTCGAATGTTGTTTTAAACTCTTTATCTTTTGGTGGTATTAAGGAAGTAATCCAATATTTATCACTTATTCCTAACCACCCTTTATTAGCTACTTTAGTAAACTTCTTTTCTTGAATATCATCATAATCC
Organism: uncultured Pelagibacteraceae bacterium; assembly: GCA_902615425.1. Classification (GTDB taxonomy): domain Bacteria; phylum Pseudomonadota; class Alphaproteobacteria; order Pelagibacterales; family Pelagibacteraceae; genus Pelagibacter. The sequence continues at coordinate 51,882 of CACMPD010000001.1, read as the reverse complement.
TCCTCTATTAATTCATCATCTAAAGTTGCAATGAGTCCCTCATGAAGAATTAAAAAGTCAATTATTTCCGGAATTTCATTTCTAATTATTTGTCCGTATGAGTAAAAATCATATTTGTTATTACTCTCATTAATTATTTTTTGTTTAACTGTAAAAAGATATTTATCATCTAACGATATCATTTTTTCAAATTTTAGGCCCTGTTCGTTGGACCATGATAGTTTTATTGGAGACCCGTCTGTGAGTTTGTTGTTACCTTCTATTGACCAAATTGTATCTGAGTTAGGAACATCAACATTTTTATCAGAAGTAACAAAACCACTATCTATTAGATATCCTTCTTTAATATTTCGAGGTCCTAATAAAGTTACTTTTTTTTCATTATCAAGGGTTACTTTATAATTCTTGAAAGTTAAATCATCTATTGATGCACCTTTTAATGATATTGAACCTATAATATTTTCATTTTCAAATTGAATTCTTTCACTTTGTTTTAATGCATCATTTCGTGAAATTGTAATTTGTGTTTCCTTTTGTTCTAAACTTGGTGCATCACCGCTTTGTTCAATTTTTTTTTCAACAATATTTTGATCTACTGTTGATTTTTCTGGAACAAAGAATAATGCCCATAAAACAATTACAGCAGATGATAAAGCTATAGCTGCTATTGTATTTTTAGAGTCCATTATTTTTTAACTTTTATTTCTTTTTTTACAGGATCAATCCCACCTTCCTTAAAAGGGTGGCATGAAAGAATCCTTTTTAAACTTAAATATCCACCCTTAAAAAAACCATAAGTTTTTAATGCCTCAATGCTATAATCGGAACAAGATGGAAAGTACCTACAAGAGTTACCTAGTAATGGACTTATTAGGTATTTGTAAGTCTGAATTAATTTTATAAATATAATTGTAAAAATGTTCATTATTAAATTTTTTTAAAATCCTGAAATAAGGTTTCTTTTATAATTTTAAATTCATTATTTAGCATAGTTGACTTAGCAATAACAAGATATGAATAGTGATATTTTAGAGATATTTCTTTAACAGCATCATTCATAATATTCCTTAGTCTCCTCTTTATCTTGTTTCTCTTTACAGCATTTCCTATCTTCTTCTTAGTTACAAAAGAAATATTAAGTTTCTGATTATTTTTTTTATTAATATTACCAAAAAAAATTGTTACATATCTGTTTGATACTTTTTTCTTTTTGAGCAAAGTTTTAAAGTCTTCATTCTTTGAAAGAGCAACAATTTTGCTTTTCATTGAGTTGGCTTTATTTTCTTCTTCTTTTAACAGTTGAGGATACTGTTAAATTTTTTCTTCCTCTAGCTCTTCTTCTTTTTAAAAGTTTTCTGCCTCTCTTGGTTTTCATTTTTGATCTAAAACCATGGGTTCGGCTTCTTTTTTTCCTAGATGGTTGATATGTTCTTTTCATAAAAGCGGTTAAATTTATATAAAATTTCGCCCTTTATAATAATTAAATATATAAATAGCAAATAGAAGATTTATAAATACCATGAACCATGATGGAAAAAGCTAAGAAAACTAAAATAATAATAGGTTTATCATACTTAGTTTTACTTACTATATTTGTGTTATTGTTTTTTTCAAAATTTAGTATCCAAGAAATTACTTCTTATGACTTCATTAAAGAAAACAGATTGTATTTTCTAAAATTAAAAAATTCTAATTTGTTTTTAATATCCATAATTTTTTTAATTTTCACAATATTATGGGTTTTCCCATTTTTAGGTTTTGGTTCACCAATTGCATTACTAGGAGGATTTATTTTTGGCAAATGGCTGGGTACTATAATTGTGGTCATAGGTATGAGTGTTGGTGCAACATTTCTATATATTTTTGGAAACTATTTTTTAAAAGATTTAATTAGAGATAAATTTTTAAATAGATATCAAAATCTAGACAGAAAATTTAAAAAGTCTGAATTTTATTATCTATTAATATATAGATTTATTGGAGGAATACCTTGGCAACTTAGCTGCATTTTGCCTACAATTTTTGATGTAAGGGTAAAAAATTTTTTTTTCGCATCATTAATAGGAATTATACCTCAAATTTTTTTAGCTGTTTCTATAGGTAGTGGTCTGGAAAAAGTAATAGAACAAAATTCACAAGTTCCTAAAATTACGGATATAATTTTTTCACCTGAAATATATATTCCAATTTTAGCATTTTTTAGTTTAGTCTTGATTACAATTTTTCTTAGAAAGTCTTTTTATAAAAATTAGTGGTGCTCCCACCAAGAATCGAACTTGGAATTTATCCTTACCATGGACACGTTATGCCATTTAACTATAGGAGCATTTGGATCAATTCTATTTTTATTGATAATAGAGCATTTTTTCCAAATTATTGCCTTAATTTTTTGATTAATATGATTTATATCTTACCAAGGAAATTTTATGGGTATTCATTACGATTATAAATCAACCAAAAGTGCCAAGCTCATGGAAAAGCAAGCGAAAAGGGAAAGAAAACTTGCTGAAAAAAAAGCAAAAAGATTAGCAAAAGAAGGCCCTAAAAAAGATGATAATAAGGATAAAGTTTTAGATGCATCTAAACCAATAACTTTAGATTTCCTTACCAATCCAAATAAAGAATGATTACTAAAAATAAAAATGAGCGCTTGAGCGTTGCGCTTAGGAAAAATTTAAAAAAGAGAAAAATTTTTCAAAAAAAAAATAAAAAGAAAACAAAATAATGTCCATTCAGCCAGACTCTTGGATAAAAAAAATGTGTAAAGAGCATAAGATGATCGAACCATTTTTGGATCATCAAGTCTCAGAGGGAAAAATATCATATGGACTAAGTAGCATGGGTTACGATGTCAGAATTTCTGATGAGTATAGAATATTTACAAATGTTAATAGTTCGCTAGTGGATCCAAAAAACTTTTCTGATGAAAACTTTATTGAGCGAAAGGGGCCATACTGTATAATTCCACCAAATTCATTTGTTTTGGCAAAAACCATTGAATATTTTAGAATTCCAAAGGATGTCCTTTGTATTTGTGTTGGAAAAAGTACTTATGCGAGAACAGGAATTATTTGTAATGTAACCCCAATTGAAAATGAATTTGAGGGTAATATTGTTATCGAATTAAGCAATACAACTCCTAATCCTGCAAAGATTTATTCAAACGAGGGTATTGCTCAATTTTTATTTTTTAAATCAGATACCCAGCCAGAAACGACATATAAATCAAAAAACGGAAAATATCAGGGACAAACCACCATACAGGTTGCTAAAATAAAAAAGTAATTTATGGATAAATTTCTGATCAATGGTCCTTGTAAAATCAAGGGTAAAGTCTCTATTTCGGGTTCTAAAAATGCATCTCTACCAATTCTTGCAGCAACTTTATTATTTGACAAACCAGTAATTATTAAAAATTTACCTAGAGTAAGAGATATAGATACTATGCTTAATTTATTAAAATCTCTTGGATCAAAAATAATTTTATCTAAAGACAGAAAAACTGCAAAAATTATTAATAAAAAGAATATGAAAACTTTTGCAAGTTATTCACTTGTAAAAACAATGAGAGGTTCAATATTAGTGTTGGGTCCATTAATTTCTAAATTCCACAAATCTAAAACATCTTTGCCTGGTGGATGTCTTATAGGTGCGAGACCTGTAAATTATCACCTCAGTGCATTAAAGAAGTTGGGAATGGAATATAAAATACAAGATGGTTATATTTTAGCCAAATCAAATGGAAGACTTAAAGGCAAAAAAATAAATTTTCCTAAAATTAGTGTTGGCGCTACAGAAAATTCTATAATAGCTGCATGTTTAGCTAGAGGCAAAACAATTTTAAAAAATTGTGCTGTGGAACCTGAAATTAAAGATTTAACAAAATTCTTAAGTCAAGCAGGTGCAAATATAAAATGGTCTGGAAGAACCTGCACCATCATAGGAGTTAATTCTCTCAATCAAACAAGTCACACAGTTATGGCTGATAGAATAGAGGCGGGAACTTTTTGTGTAGCGGCAACGCTTACTAAAGGTAATTTACAAATTAAAAATTTAGACCCAAATATAATTAATACCGAAATAGAGCTATTAAAAAAAGTTGGTGCAAAGATCAAAACTTCGGGTAACAAAATTTTTATAAAAGGACCTGACAAAATCAAACCTATTAAAAATATTAAAACTAAAGAGTTTCCAGGCATTCCAACAGATCTTCAAGCTCAATTAATGGTTCTAATGTGCAAGAGCGTTGGGAAAAGTTCTATAACTGAAAGTATTTTTGAGAATAGATTTATGCATGTTGCTGAGTTGCAAAGACTAGGTGCGAAAATAAATATTCAAAATAATAAAGCGTTGATTGAGGGCAATACCAAATTTATTGGTGCTGAATTAATGTCTAGTGACTTAAGAGCCAGTGTTGCTTTAGTATTAGCCGCAATAGTGGCGAATGGTAAAAGTATTGTTGGAAGAGTCTATCACTTGGAGAGAGGATATGAAAATATTGAAAATAAATTACAAAAAATTGGTGTTAAAATTAAAAGATTGAAATAATGAGTAAATATTTAGCAAAAATAATTGCGAATGATCAAGAGGGGCTACAAATGATTTCTGCTTGTAGTTCTGGCGCAAAAGTTAAAGTGACAGATATAAAGTATCTGGCATCTAATAAGGTTTTTTTGTTATCAATTGAAAGAACTAAAATTGAAACTGATCAAGAAGGTAAGAAAATCAATAGTATCTGTCGATTTGATTTTGTTGATAAAGTAAGATCAAAAAATATCAATCAATCAAACAAAGATTTAGTTTTAGAATTAATTGGAATTGATTATTTGAAAAATAATGATGATTATGAAATAAATCTTATTTTTAATAATAATGCCCACATAGCTTTAACAACAGAAACTATCGAGGCGCGGCTTGAGGATCAAAACGAAATTAAATAATTATGAAAATATTAAATAGTAAAACTAAAAATTTCGATAAAAATTTGGATTATTTACTTTTTAAGAGGAGAAAAAGCATTAAATCTGACAAAGTCTCTGTAACTAATATTATCAATGACGTAAAAAAAAATGGTGATAAAGCATTGATTAAATATGAAAAGAAATTTAATCAAAATTCTACAATCATTCCTAGTGCTTTAAAAATTTTTAAGTTAATAAAGTCTTTAAATCCTAAGGTCAAAAAAGCGATCGACACAGCCTATAATCGAATTTACAAATTTCATTCTTTGCAAAAATTTAAGAATATTTCTTATACGGATAAATTTAAAAACAAACTTGAATATAAATATTTACCATTAGAATCTGTGGCAATTTATGTTCCTGGTTCACTTGTATCTTATCCATCAAGTGTGCTTATGAATGCTATACCAGCAATTGTTGCAGGAGTTAAAAGAATTGTAATGATAAACCCAGGTTTCAAGGGAAACCAAAATCCGGCTGTTTTATACGCAGCAAGAAAATGTAAAATTAAAGAAATTTACTCTATTGGTGGTCCATCTGCTATAGCAGCTGTTTCTTATGGAACTAAAAAAATTAAAAGAGTTGATAAAATTGTTGGACCTGGGAATTCATATGTAGCAGCTGCAAAAAAAGAGGTTTTTGGAGATGTTGGAATCGAAGGCATGACTGCAGGGCCTTCTGAAATAACTATTGTTTGTGATAAATTCTCAAATCCTGAATGGGCTGCAAGTGATTTAATTGGTCAAGCAGAACATGATCCTCAAGCACAATGTATATTGATTTCAAAAGACAAAAAACTAATTAGTAAAGTCCAGATGGAAGTTTCAAAACAATTAAAAAATATTCCTAGAGAGTCTGTGGCAAAAAAAAGTTTAAAGAGAAATGGAATTTTAATGTATGTAGCTAAAGATAGTAAAATAATTAATATCGTAAATAAAATTGCACCTGAACACTTGGAATTAAATGTTAAAAACTATAAATCTTTTATACCAAAAATTAAAAATTCTGGTTCAATATGCTTAGGAAAATATGCTGTTATGGCAATGACAGATTACAACATTGGATCAAATCATATATTGCCAACTAATGGCTCTGCTAAATATTCGAGTGGTATAAGTGTTAATGAATTTTATAAAAGAATTTCTTACATAAACTTATCAAAAAAGGGTATTGAAAGTCTTGGTCCATCAGTTATAACTCTTGCAAATTATGAAGGGTTAGCAGGACATGCTCAATCTGTAAAAAAAAGAATAAGGAGAAAATAAATTTGTCAAAACAAGACTTACTTGAATTCAAAGGCAAGGTAACTGATTTACTTCCAAATGCCATGTTTAGAGTTCAACTTGAAAACGGTCATGTTGTAACGGCACATACAGCGGGCAAATTAAGAAAAAACAGAATTAGAGTATTACAAGGTGATAATGTGACGGTCGAAATGACTCCATATGACCTCACAAAAGGCAGAATAATCTTTAGAGGTTGACCTTTTGCCTCGGTAGCTCAGGAGTAGAGCAGAGCCCTGAAAAGGCTTGTGTCGGAGGTGCGAATCCTTCCCGAGGCACCATCAAAACATCTTGAAATTAATTTAAAAGAACCTAACCTCATATTATAATAAATAACAAAAGGACGAGTAAATAAGATGAGTACAATACAAGGAAAAGTAAAGTGGTTTAACGGCAAAAAGGGTTACGGCTTCATAGAGAGAGACGATAAAGAAAAAGATGCGTTTGTACATGCAAGCGCTGTTAAAGCAGCGGGCATGAGATATCTTAATGAGGGTGATAAAATAGAATTTACCCTTGAAGATGGTCCTAAAGGTCCATCAGCAGTAAATTTAAAAAAATTAGACTAATTTTCTAAAATCATAAAAAGGGCGATATATCTTTTACTGGATATACGTCCTTTTTCTTTAAGGGGTTGCATTATCATTTTTTTTGTTTAAAAAGCATTCAATGAAAAAACTTGAGATAAACAAATTGGCAATAAAAAGTACTTTAAGAAAAGCTTTTAAAGGAATTAGTAGAGTTGCGCACGCTCACTTCCATGCTGGCTAAAGCTAGCGAATAATCATTTATATTATAATTTTAAATAATAAAAAAATAAGATAAAACAAAAAAGGATATGCCTTGATGGTGAAATAGTATCACGTCGGTTTGTGGATCCGAAGTCGTAGGAGCGTAACCTACTCAAGGTACCAAAAAATGAGTGAAAAAAATAAATTAATTCCTGGATTACCCTCAGGTTTTGAAGATAGATGGAATAAAACATTAATTCTCAAAAAAAGACTATTAAAAGTCATTGAGAATAATTTTATTAAATATGGTTTCGATCCTTTAGAAACCCCATCATTTGAAATTGCAGAAAATATAGGATCCTTTCTTGCAGAGGATGACAGTAATCCTATGTCTGATGTTTTTTCTTTTAATGATGGTGAAAAGAATATTACTCTTCGATACGATCTTTCCAGTCCTTTAGCAAGATTTGTTGCCCAAAATAATCAGGAACTTCCATCAATTTATAAAAGATACGCCATTCAAAATGTATTTAGAAATGAAAAGTCTGGTAATGCACGTTTCAGAGAATTTACTCAAGCCGATTGCGATATTGTAGGCAACGTAAATCGAGCACAAGCAAATGCTGAATTATGTAATCTGGTTGCAAGTACTCTAATTGAATGTGGTTTAAAAAAAGATCAATTTACAATTAATGTAAGTAATAGAAAGATTATTCAAGGTTTAATTCAAGATCTGAAAATTCCTGCAAATAAAGAGATCAAGGTGATGAGAGCTATTGATAAATTAGATAAACCAGATTTTGGAATAAAAGGAGTTGAAGATCTACTAAAAAAAGAGAGAAAAGATAAAAGCGGTGCGATAACTAAAGGAGCTGATCTTAATGATGATCAAGTTTCAAAAATTTTAAACTTTTTAAAAATTAAAGATTTAAAAAAACTCAAACAAGATTTTAAAAATACTCTTACACAAGAAGGGATTAAAGAGCTTGAGGATTTATTTGAGATGCTAGATTTTGGAAATTATTCTGAGTTAGTCAAAACAAATTTCACAATAGTTAGAGGATTAGCGTATTATGATGGTTTTTGTATTGAGACCAATCTAAATTTTAAAACAACAAATAGTAAAGGTAAAGAAATTGATATTGGCAGCGTATGCTCTGGTGGGCAATATAATAAGTTGATTTCAAGATTTAAAGGTGTCGATATACCTGGAACAGGTGTTAGCATCGGGGTTGATAGACTTTTGTTTGCTATGTCTCAAATAAATCAAGTCCGATTAGATGATCAAAAACCAGTCATTGTTTGCGTAATGGATGAAAAATATTTAAAAAATTATTACGAAATTTTAGATATCTTGAGAAAAAATAATATTAATTCAGAAATTTTTTTAGATAGTAAGAAAAATCTTGGGAAACAACTGACATATGCAAATAAAAGAGGGTGCCCGATTGCAGTTATTTGTGGAGAAAATGAATTTAAAGATAACAAAATTACACTTAAGAACCTCCTAAGTGTTAAGGGAGAAAATAATCAAATCACCTTTTCAAAAGAAAATTTAGTAAATGAAATTAAAAAACTTATCTGACAGCATACTTAAAACTGTTAAATCAAATGGTTTTAAATATATTGAATTACCCTCAGTAATTGAGGCTAACCATATAGTACAAAGATCTGGTGAAAGTTTTCGAAAATTTATTTTCTCATTTACTGACCAAGGAGGAAATGAACTTTGTTTAAGGCCAGATCTTACAATTGTATCTTGTCTTAGATACTTAGAAAATAATCTAAAGGGCAAGGAGAAGATATTTTATAATGGTCAAGCATATCGTAAATCTGAAAACAAAAAGGACTCCATTGTAAGAAATCAAGTTGGTTTTGAAATAATAGGGTCACGAAATGAGAAAAATGATGATAAGGAAATAATAAATACTTCATTAAAATGTTTAAAAAATTTTAATCATTCATCAGGTGAGATCACAATTGGCAATGTAGAAATATTTAATCTTCTTATATCTAAATTAGATATCCCTAAAAGATGGAAATTAAGACTTTCAAGACATTTTTGGAGAGAAGATTATTTTAATGATCTTCTCAAAAGATTAGAGACCAATTCAGATGTTGATCCAACAATAGTTGAGATCGATAAAAAAAGATATTTTAGAATGTTAAAAAATGATCAATCAACCATTATAGCAAATAGAACAATTGACGAAATTTTAAGTAGATTTGATAAAAAGATTAAAGATCCAAGGAGACCTAGTAAAGGACGAAATATTTCAAAAATTATTAAGGAGTTTTTGAAAATTAAATGTCCAATTAATAATGCAGCCAAGGTATTAAATAAGTTTTTCAAGAAATATAAAATTAATTTATTAGTAGACCAGAGATATTTTCCAATCTCAAAAAATAAAATTAATAAATTAAATGTGACTTTTTCAGCTGCTTTTGGCAGACAGCTTGAGTATTACACGGGTATGGTTTTTAAAATAGATATTAAGTCCAAATCAAAAATTATTAATTGTTGCAATGGCGGTCGATATGACAAATTGATTTCCGACCTTGGTTCAAAAAAACAAACTCCAGCAGTTGGTGCTGCTTTAAATTTAGTTTATTTAAATGGATAATTTAATCAATATAGGTATTCCAAGCAAAGGTCGACTTAGGTCAGATGTTTTAAAAATCTTTAAGAAAAAAAAATTACGAATTATATCTGAAAGAGGCGAAAGAGATTTAATTGGATCAATTAAAAATAAACCATATGTTAAGATTTTATATCTACATGCTAGAGAAATTATTGAAAGACTAGGTGATAGCTCTTTAGATATTGGTTTTTCTGGTTTTGATTTATTAAAAGAAAGCGGAATAAATGTTCAAAATAAAATAAATGTTGCCAAAAAACTTAATTTTGGAAGAGCAAATTTAGTGGTAGCAATTCCAGATCCTTGGATTGATGTTCAGACTATTGCTGATCTTGAGGAAATTGCTTTTGAATTTAGAGATATTAAAAAAAAAAGAATTCGGGTTGCAACTAAATATCCAAATTTAACACAAGATTTTTTGTTCTCAAAAGGTGTTACACAATTTAGGTTAGTTGAAAGTCTAGGAGCTACTGAGGCTTATCCTTTTACTGGATCTGCTGAATTGATTACTGATATTACATCTACAGGTGAGACCTTAAAAGCAAATAATCTACGTATCTTAAAGGATGGCGAAATTTTAAAATCTGAAGCTTGTCTTTTAACTTCAAAAAAAAATGTAAAGAAAAAGCGATTAAACAATTTAATTAAATTACTTTCCAAGTAATTTATCTTTAAAGTAAATTAAAATAATCTTTATTATATTTAAATTTCTAATTATCATATATAGAGCGATCATCACTCCAATAACAAACAATATTTTTAAAACCAAAAAAAAATCCATATTTATTAATTATTTTTTAAAAATAATAACCAATCTTAGTATCTCATAGTAATCTAGTAATAAGTTGATTTCCATTAAAACACGTATATCTTTAAAAGTATGGATACGATTCTATTAATAATTCTAGTTATACTACTTGGTGCAACTTTAGGTATTTTATACTTAAATTTATGGTCAAAACCTAAAGATGAGAATGAGAATAAAGAAGCTGAGGAATTAGCTAATTTAAACGCTGAAATAGTGAGGTTAAAAGATAGTCTTAATTCTACAATCAATACATCGCTTAGTTCAATGTCTACTTCATTTAATTCTTTATCAACCGGGGTTACAAAGGATATGACTGAGGCTTTAACCAAAGTAGATGAGAAGGTTGGTAACTTTAATGAGCAAGTTAAATTATTAAATCAAAGCCAAGAGGGGATTACTAAAATTTTAGCAGGGGTTAAAAAGTATGGAACTTTGGCTGAATATTCTTTGGATGCTTTAATCAAAGATTTGTTACCAGCATCTCAATTTATGACAAATGTCAAAATGAAAGAGGACACTAGTGAAAACGTAGAATTTGCAATCAAGCTTCAAGGAGATGTCTTGGTTCCAGTAGACTCTCATTTTCCAGTAGAAAAATTCAAAACCATCACTGATGCATATGATGCAGATGATAAAAAAGCAGTTGCAGATGCTAGAACAAAATTAGCAAGTGCATTTAAGGCCAAAGCAAAAAGTGTCATGGAAAAATACATTGTTCCGCCAAAAACAACTGATTTTGCAATAGTGTACGCACCAACCGAAAGTCTTTATAAAGAATTAACTGAGTATCAAGATCCAAGCACAAAAGAATTATTAACCCAAGAATTAATGAAAAAATATAAAATAGTAATTTGTGGCCCAAATACTCTCTCAGCTTATTTACAGTCTTTACACATGGGATTTCAATCTCTTAAGGTTCAAAAGGGTGCAACAGAAATTTATAACCACTTAAAAACAATCAGCACAAGATTTGCAAAGCATTTTGACAACGTCATAGTTTTAAGAAAAAAGCTAGAAGAAGCTATGAATGTAGTCGATAAGTTTGGAACTGATGCAAGGTCAATCACTAGAACTTTAGAAAATATTAAAGATCCCGAGCAAGTTGAAAAAGCTGTACTGACAGAGAACGTTGAGAAATTTATTGAGAGAAATAAACAGCTTAAAAAATAATTTCTTTTTTCACATATTACCGACTATAAGAAATCAAATGCGTTGGAACAAAAAATACAACTATCCCTCAAGTTCAAGAGCAACCGAAGATGGAATAAGAAGATATGTTTTAGGAGAAGCAAAATTACCAAGTGTAACGTCAATACTTGATGCAACAAAGTCAGAAGAAGATAAAGCAGCCTTAGCAAATTGGCGAGAAAGAACTGGTCATAAAGAAGCTGAAGCTATTACAAAAGCAGCCAGCAGTAGAGGTTCTCAGATGCACAGCTATTTAGAATCATTTCTTTTAGGAAGAGAAAATTTAAGTTTCTTTGAGGATAATGAACAATATAAAAAAATGGCAAAAGAAATAATTGATAAAGGTTTAACAAATAGGTTGGAGGAAATATATGGTGTGGAATGTACAATGCATTATCCTGAAAGATATGCAGGTACAGCAGATTGCGTTGGTGTTTATGAGGGAAAAGAAACTATTATTGATTTCAAACAATCCAATAAACCAAAAAAAGCTGAATATATTGATTCTTGGTTCCTTCAAACAGCCGCTTATTCCTTAGCTCATAATGTTGTTTATAATTCAAATATCAATGCTTGCGTTATTCTTGTTTGCACAGTAGATAATTTGTTTCAAGAGTTTAAAATTCAAGGACCTGAATTAGTAACTTATCAAAATTTATTTCTTGGAAGACTTAAAAAATTTAATGAACTCACAAATTTGGAGTAATGTAAATAATGGATAAAATAGTAATCTATGATACCGAAACAACCAATAGCACTATTTGGGGATCAATAATTGAAGTAGGTGCTGTCGTAGTTGATAAAAATCTTAAAGAGATTGGAAAATTAAATATCAGAGGCAGAATGCCAGAAGGAGAGGTGCCCAGTGCAAAGGCTTTACTTGTTAATTCAACCAGCATTGATTTACTTACCAAAGGCAATTATTCACATTACGATTTTTTAGGTGCTGTTGAAAATTTTTTTACAAAGTGTGCTCCAGCAGTATTTATGGGTTGGTCAAATTTAAATTTTGATCGAAGAATGTTCCACTTTAATTTTTTTAAGGGAAATAGGTATCCTTATGCCACGCACTCATCGCCCAATAGTGAACATGATGGTTTACATATAGCTAGAGCAGCCCAAACATTAAACTCAGAGACCCTAAAAACAGAGCTAACCGAAGCAGGTAATCCAAGTCTTGCCTTGGAATCTTTGTCTAGAATGCAGGGTTTTGACACTTCAGCTAGCCATACAGCCTATGTTGATGCTCAGAATTCACTGAAGGTTTTAAGAATTATAAAAGACAAACATAAAGAAAATTGGGATACATTTTTAAAGACATCAACAAAGACTAGCGTCGAAACATTTTTAAAAAATGAGGGTATTTACTCAATATTTGAAAATGTGAAGGGTCGAAATATGATGTATCTTACTGGTACGCTACATCCTAATCATTGCTTTCACCCTTCTTATGCATCTTGGGGATATGTTTGGGACCTAAGAAGGGATCCAGAACCATTGTTAAAATTACCAGTAAATCAATTACGAGACGTATTAAAAAAATATAGCCCCAAGGCTTTAAGAGTTTTAAAAACTAATAAAGCTCCAGTAATTTTAGATAAACAATTTGCTCTTAAACAAAAGCCTTATTCAGAGCTAGATTTAGCAACAATTCAAAAAAGGGCTAAACTTGTTAGGGAAAATGAAAATTTTTGTAAAAATATTCAAATCATAAATAGAGAAGCTGCAGAGGAAAAGGAACAAACAAAAACTCAAGAAGATTTATTACCGGAGGAAACTCTTTATGAGAAATTTATTCCAAATAAAGATACTGCATTATTTAAAACTTGGCATAGTTCATCTTGGGAAGACAAATTGAGATTATTAGATAAATTTCAAGATAAAAGATGTAGCTGGTTCGGCCAAAAAATTATTTATCAAGAAGCACCACAAATTTTACCACCTGATCTTTACAAAAATATCAAAAGTGAAATTGCTAGAAGAATTTTGAGTAAAAATAAGGAAAAGTGGCAAACTGTTAATATGGCTTATACTGAAATTGACTATTTAAGAGATCAAGCTTCTAATAGAGATGATGAGGAAGAATTAAAAAAGTTAGATGAAATAAACGAATTTATAATGTCAATTGAAAAAAAATATGAAATTGCATAGTTGACTTTGTATTAGTAAATTATAGAAAGATTTAATGCTAACAGATTTTAAAGACGAAGATTTTGATAACAAAATTAAAAAAGAGGATATTTCAGTAATTCAATTTTCGGCTGCGTGGTGTGGACCATGTAAAGCTTTAAAACCAATTATGGATAAACTCGCTGTTGAATATAAAGATAAAGCAGGATTTTATTATGCTGATATTGAAGAGGGTGGAATAAATACTGGGAGTGCCGCTGGAATAAGAGGGGTGCCAACTGTTATTATTTATAAAAAAGGTGTCGAAGTAGATAGAAAAGTTGGAGGTGTACCCGAAAGTCACATGAAAGAATTTTTAGAAAAAAATATCTAATTTAAATTCAAAACTTCAGAACAAAGATATAAAGATCCGGTTATTAGCAGTAGATCTCCTTGATTTAGATTTATGCTTTTAATCGCATCTTCAATACTTTCTTTATAAGTTACATTTGGCATATTTTTAAATTTTTCTCTTAATTTAAGTCCACTAATTGCATTTGGCTGGTTTTTAATATCTACCGTTGTTATTGAGGTGATATCTCTAAAGTGGTTAATGTATTTTTCGTGTTCTTTATTATCCATCATACCAATAATGATATGTTTTCTACAATCTAGACTTTTTAAATATTCATTTAATACTCTTGCTCCATCTTCATTATGATCTCCAGATATCAAAAAAAGATTGTCTTTAACTAAATCTTTTAATTTACCTGACTCAATTTTTTGAAGTCTCGCAATATTATCGATTTTTTGAATACCTTTTTTTATATGATGGTCTTCAATACCCAGATCTAAAATTCGTAAGGTTGCAATAGCTGTTGAAATATTTTCCTGTTGAAATTGACCTAATACATTTGGTTTTGGTAGTTTTAATCCACCAAATTTATCTTTATAATAAAAGAATTCATTTTCTCCATTTGAGAATGAAAAATCATCATTAAAAAAATACTTATTAGATTGATTTTGATGAATAGTTTTTTTAATCTTTTCTAATGTTGGAATAGGGTATTGTTTTGCAACAATAATATTTGAATTTAAAAGTTTTGAGGTTTTTTCAAAAATGATCTTATCAATAGTTCTCTCATTTTCTGGAAGCCAGTCTAAATGGTCCCTCGATATAGAAGTTACAATACTTGCAAGATTATTTTTTAAGATATTTGTTGCATCAAACCTATGAAATAAACCTGCTTCAATGAGATTAAGATTATTAGGATATTGAGCTGCTTTATAAAAATAACATGCAGTCAAAATTTCAAAGAATGTTATTGGATTATTCTCATTTACTTTCTCAACTTCCTCAAACAAAGAGGCCAGTTCATCATCTCCAAGTTGTTGGTTGTTGAAAACAAATCTTTCATTTATTTTTTGAATATGAGGACTGGTATAAACATTACACTTAATTCCTGCCTCCTTTAAAATTGAGTAACAAGCTTGAATTGTAGAGTTTTTACCATTTGTCCCAACAATACTGATGGCTTTGATTTTGTCCTGAGGATTATCCAGTTTTTCGCAAAGGTGAATAATTCGATCTAAGCTTAGATCAATTTCTTTTTTATGCAATTTTAGAAAGCGACTGACTATTTTCTGTAGTTTCATCATTTTCAGTGCTTATAACAGAATTTTTCTTTAACAATATTGACAATAAAGTTCCAATTTTTTCAGCTAGATCTTTTCTTTCAACAATTAAATCAACAAAGCCTGTTTTTTCAACATATTCACTCTTTTGAAAACCTTCTGGTAATTCTTCCTTAACAGTTCCTTGAATTACTCTTGCTCCAGCAAAAGCGATTAATGCCCCAGGCTCAGCTATATGAATATCACCTAACATTGCATAGGAAGCCGTGATACCCCCTGCAGTTGGGTCTGTTATACAAACAAGATATGGAAGATTATTATTTTTTAGTTCATTTATTGCTAGTGTGGTTCTTGTCATTTGAGATAAGGAAATCAGACTTTCCATCATTCTCATTCCACCTCCTGCACTTACACATAAAAAAGGAGTTTTATTTTCAATTGCATGCTGGATGCCGTATAAGAAAGCCTCTCCTTCTGCAGCTGCCATTGATGCACCTAAAAAGTCAAAATCAGATGCAACCGCGGTAATTTTAACATCATTGATTTCACCACTTACAACCATCATTCCACAATCCATACCTGTTTTTTTTCTGGCAGATTTTAATCTATCTTTATAGGATTTTGAGTCTGTCCAGTTCAAAGGGTCGTCTTTTGGGATGGGTGTTTGAAATATTTCATAATTGTCTTTTCCAAATAAGATATCAAATCTTTGTTTAGGTTTAATTCTGTGGTGTTTATTACAATCAGGGCAAACCCATAAATTTTCTTCTAAATCTTTTTTTAATATTGGACCTTTGCAACAAGATGTCCAATCGCTATTAGCAATATCTTCTTTGGACGCTCTTTTATGGATTGCAGATTTTATTTTTTCACCCGCTTTGATTATTTTAGTGATCCAATTCATTTTATTTTATTTTTTAATTTTCTTACTAACTTACCTACATTTGTGACAGGATTTTGTCTACTATTTAAACTTCTCGTAATTTCTTTACAAATAGCACTTCCCACTACTAATCCATCAGCAGATTTAAGTTTTCCAATTGTCTTATCTGTAATTCCAAAACCAATCACAATCTCTTTTTTTGGATTAATTTTTTTAATCCTATTGTAATTTTTAAGTATTTCCCGAGGTGATACTTTTAATTTGCCACCCGTAGTACTCAGCATTGATATAAAATAATTCATTGGATGAGAGTTTTGTATAATCTTTTTAAGTCTTTTACTTGTTGTTGTAGGTGATAAAAGTTGAATAAAATAAATTGATTTTTTTTTACATTTTTTTGCGAAATCTTTATTTTCTGGCCAAGGTAAATCTACAACTATTAGTCCATTTACTCCCGAAGTTTTACATTTGTTTAAAAAGTTGTTTTCTCCATATTGAAAAATCATATTATAGTAACCCATTAATATAATAGGTTTGTTTTTTTTAAATTTTTTGAAATCTCTAACAATCCCAAATATATCATTTATTTTAATACCTTTTTTAATTGCTCTGTATGCGCTGGTTTGAATTTGGCTTCCATCTGCAACAGGAGTATTGTGAGGCACACCTACTTCTAAAATATCTACATTTTTAGATATAGATTTTAATATATCTAAAGATTGTTTTTTTGAACTATCACCAGCAACAGTGTAGGTTAATAACGCTGGTCTATTTTCTGCTTTTGCTTTTTTAAATGCAACACTAATTGGATTTAACATATTTTTTGCCTAATCTTTTCTCTAAAATTCCACGATCTTTGTAAGCATCACCACAACTATTAATTACTACCACTGTATTTTTACTTAGTTTTTTTGCCTCTTTAAGTGCAACAAAAAAAGCATGGCTTGGCTCTAAGGAGGGTCTTAATTTTTCAAATTTAGTAACAAGCTTATAGGCACTTAAAGCTTCTTCATCACTTGCAGCTGTGTATCTAGCTCTTTTTGTATCTTTTAAAAAACAATGAAGCGGAGAAATTCCAGGATAATCAAGTCCTGCAGAAATTGACTCCGTCTCTTCTATTTGTCCATCTGAGTTCTGATTAACATATTGAGCTGCGCCATGTAGAATTCCAATCTTTGAACCATAGGTTAAAGGTGCTGCATGTTTTTTACTTTTTGCAGGTCCACCAGCTTCTACCCCAATAAACTCAACTTGTTTTTTATCATAATCCATAAATTCATTCCAAAACCCAAAGCTCGAACTTCCACCCCCGACACAATTGTATAACTTAAGTTTTTTTGGAATTGATCCAAATTCTTTAATTAGCTGTACTTTTAACTCTCTTGAAATTTGGCTTGTACTCCATCCACATATACGAACGAAAACTGCTGGACCAACAGTACTACCAACACACATTGCTGTTGTATCACAGTTAGCAACCCAGAATCTCATACATTCTGAGACAGCATCTACAAGTGTTTGACTTCCAGAGTAGACAGGTATTACTTCCGCACCATTTTTTTTCATTGCTTTTACATTTGGCTGTTGTCTGGCAATATCCTTTGCACCCATAAATATCTTACATTTTAAACCAAACTTTTTAGCTGCCATACTTAACATTTTACCTGCATAGCCAGCACCAGTATCACCACATATAATTTTTTTACCTGATCGTTTTGCAAGCAAACAATGAACAGTTGCGTTGTAAATTTTGTGTGCCCCTCCATTTGCATCTGATACAACTTTAGACCAAATTTGAGCACCACCAATGTAATTTGTGAGATTCTTTAGTTTTATAAATCTTGTGGGAGCCCCAACCCAATTTTGAAAATATTTATCTCTCTCTGAGATAAATTTTTTATCCTTTTTAAGTTTATTGAATAAAACTTCCAAATCTTCGATTGGTTTTTTTAAAGTCTCAGGAACGAAGTTTCCTCCAAATTTACCACCCCAAAATCCAAGTGAATTTCCTTGATCGATAACTGGAACTCTTTTTTTAAGTTTCATATTTTCTTAAGTAAATTTAACAATTTATTAATTTTATTAATATCTTTTTTTCCATATTGGTCTTCTAATGCTCCGCTGAGATCAACAATAAATTCTTTGTTCTTGAAGTTAGGTATATCATTTATTTGAATATTTCCTGCAATCATTTTACTTAAATCACTAGGTACATCATCTAGTAAACTATGATCAAAACTTTCAGATTTATGGTAACCTTTCGAGTCAAATAAAATTATATCTGAAATTTCCGTATAACCCTTATATTTAATTACATCATCTTTACTAGAAACATTAATAGCAGTGATTATTTTTTTTTTGAATTTAGATTTAATTTCCTTTGTTCTAGCCGGGTTTACGTCGTAAAGCTGATAGTAATCAAAATTTAAATCTTTTATTTTTTCCAGTATTTCATCATTAGGGTTTACAAGCACAGAAACAAATTTAACCTGTTTTTTATCTATATTTATTAAATCTTTTAATTTTTCAAGTTTAACAAACCTTTTACTTTTCTCATAGTTTGTAATGAAACCTATCATTGTTGGTTTATGATTATGATTTAAAATATAATTTAAAGTTTCAGGATCTGAGACCCCACAAATTTTTAAACCCTTGATCATTTACCTAAGTGATCGATTAAATTTTGAATATTTTTCTTTATATTCCCCTGGGTTATGGGTCTTCCCATTACAAGCCAGTCACTACCATTTTTATAAGCTTGTTTAGGAGTTACAACTCTTTTTTGATCATTTAATTTAGAATTAAATCTTATACCTGGAGTTATAATTTCTTTTTTAAATACTTTTTTAACTAGTTTTACTTCTTTAGCGCTACATACTAAAGCATCTAATTTTGCTTTATTTGCAATTTTTGCTTGTTGAAGAACTAATTTTTTTACATCTTTATTAAATCCAATATCTTTTAATGATTTATTGTCTAATGATGTAAGAATAGTCACCCCAATTAACTTTACTCTTCCCGAAACTTTCTTGGTTGCCTTTAAAGCTTCTAAGCCAGAGCTTATATGTATAGTTAAATAATTAACTTTTAAATCCTTTATAGCTTTTACTGTTGATACACAAGTATTTGGAATATCGTGAAGTTTTAGATCTGCAAATATTGTCTTATTTTTTAATTTAGATAGAAAATGTCTGCCACCTTTTGAGTTAAGAAATTCAAGTCCAAATTTATAACCTACTTTTATTTTTGAATTTTGTGTTTTATCAATTATTTTTTTTACTTTTGGAATATTAATTGTATCACAAGCTACAAAAATTTTATTCTTTTTCATTATTTAACTTTTTAAACAGATCTTTAGACATTTTCCATTTTATTGTTCTTTTTTTTGGAACATTTACTTTCTCCCCTGTTTTTGGATTTCGTCTTATTGAAGCTTTTTGAATATTTACTCTGAAAATTCCAAAATCCCTTAGCTCCACTCCTTCATTTCTTTTTAGTGTTTCTCTAATCTCTCTAAGAATAATTTCTACTACTTTATTAAGATCTCGAGTTAAAAAATTGGGGTAAGATTTTTTTAATTCTTTAATAAGCTTCGATTTTACAATAGCCAATTTAATTCAATTAATTAAAATTATTTTTTGTCTTTTTTTTTTAAATCCTCAGATAATGATGAAAATGGTAAATTTTTTCCTGAACCCTCTGTACCATATTTCTCCAAAGCCTCTTTTTTTTCTATCTCTTCTAAGAGCTTAATACTTAAGGATACTTTTCTTTTATCAATCGACAAATCTGCAATGGCACAATCTATCCGTTCCCCTCCAGTAAATCTAGAAGTTCTTGTATCGGCGGCATTTATTGCAATATTTGATTTCTTTATCGGGAAATCCATTTCACATCCTTCAGGTCTAACAATTAAACCTTTAGAATCTGTTGAAATGATTTTTACAGTTATTGCCTGATTAATTTTTTTGTCTTTAAACCAATCAAAAGGGTCTTGAAGGGTCGCTCTATGACTTACTCTAACTCTTTGTTCCTCCATTTGAATTTCCATAACTTGAACCTTTATTTTATCTCCCTTTTTGTATTTAGCTAATTCTTCATCAGCATTATTTGAAAATGTTAGATCATTTACATGCTGGAAACATTCTATATCCGAGTTTTTAAATTTAACAAATAATGCATATTCATTTTTGTTTACAACTTCAGCTTCATCCTCAGAGCCCACAGGATAAAGTTCAGATATTTTTTGGTAAGGATTCTCTTGAGTTAATTTATATGAAACCGCTATCCTACGTTTTGTCTCATCAATTTCTTGAATAACGACCTCAATTATTTCATGAAGTTTAAACATTTTTTTTGCAGAAGCATTTTTCTTTGTCCATGAAAGTTGGCTTTGGTGTAGCAACGCTGTAAGACCAGGCTCTAGCTCTACAAACGCACCAAAATCTGCAAGCTTCATAACCTTACATTTATAAATTTTATTTAATTCATAGTTTTGTATGTTGTTAAAAGGATCCTCGGTCATTTGTTTCAAACTTGTACCGACCTGGAGCTTATCCATATCAACTGAGATCACTTTGAGTTCTGGAACAATCTGACCAATCTCTAAGATTTGATCTGGTGAGTCGATTCTAGACCAACTCAACTCTTGCAAGTGGGTGAGAACATCTAAATCTCCAGTAGAGAAAAATGCCCCAAAGCTACTAAACCCCTTTACTTGAGCATTCTTAATAATATCTCCAACCTTATACTTAGAAACCACTTTGGCTTTATCCTCTTTTTTAAATGATGAAATGACTTCTCGTCTAGAACAACAAATATTACCTCGCTGACGATCAAGTTTTATTAATTTAAATTTCATTGGTTGGTTCATAAGGTTTGAAATATCTTTACTTTTTAAAGGAGAATCGCTTATTTGTGAGCCAGGTAAGAACATTAAAGAACCCGTATCAATATGTTCGACAATTGCCCCACCTTTACAAGTTTGTGTTATACGTCCCATTACAGTTTCATCTTTTTCATAACTCTTAACTAAGGACTCCCAACCAACAATTTTTTTTGCCTTACTTGCAGAAACTACAACTTCGCCCATTTTATCTTCCAAACGTTCTAACAAAACGGGAATTGTTTCTCCAATTTTTATTTTCTCTGATAGACCCATGGTCTTTAATTCATTGATATCTAATACTGGCTCAGACTTTAGTCCATCACAATGGAGGAACACATACTTTTCAGTAATTTTGTTTATTTTACCTTTAATAATTTTACCTTCTTCAATTTGAGTTTTTGATAGACTTGAGTTGAGTAATTTTTCAAATTCTTTTGACGCTGAGTCAAGTGGAGTTTTATAAATTTCCATTAATTGTTTATTTTCCTATCTATAATTTTTTTTATTTTTAAAAAACACGACCTTTTAGATAAATTTGAGGTATTTATCAATATAGAATCTTTAGTTTTCTTTAAAGGTGATATTCGCCGATTATAGTCACTTTTGTCACGTTTTTTGATACTTTTTAGAACATCAGAATATGAAACTTTTTTTTTAAGTTTTTTTAATTCCCTATATCTTCTTTCAGCTCTTGTTCGTGTATCAGCAGTAATAAAAAATTTTAAGTCAGCATCAGGTATTATCTTATAGGTTATATCACGACCGTCTAAACAAGAACCGTTGAATCTTTTTGGCGGCCTGTAAGCACAATCAATTTGAAAAGAATGAACAAGTTTTCTTATATTCTTATCTTTTGCAATCAAAGAGGCTTCAGTACCGATTTCATCAGTCAATAATTTATTACTTTGAAGACTTTTTAAATTTAAATTTTTGATTTTTGCTTTTAAAAACTTTTTATTAAAATCTTTTTTTTGATTAATCTTTATAAATGCTAACAATCTATAAATTTTTCCAGTATCTAAATGTAGAAGATTATAATGTTTAGATATAGATTTGGCTAAAGTTCCTGCTCCAGCTGCCGCAGGAGAGTCAATTGCAATTTTAATAATTTTTTTTTTATTCTTCATTTTCTAAATGTATTTATAATTTTTAAGAATGATGGAAAGGATGTTTTGAAGCTGTTGCAGTCATGAATATGCCATTCGCCACCATATGATAGCGCAGCTATAACACTTGTCATAAAAACCCTATGATCTTCCAAATAGTTTTGGATAACAATTTTTTTATTTATTATAAGCTCTGGATTACCAAATATTTTAATAGAGTTTTTAGTTGTTATAACTTTAACACCCATCATTTTTAAAATTTTTGAACCCCATTTTAATCTTGGACTTTCTTTTTTATTAAGTTCATCCAAATTTTTAAAGATAGATACACCTTTTGCTTTAGCAGCAATTAAAAATATTATTAAAAATTCATCTATAGCTTCGCTATTTAATTTTGATGGACAATTTATGGCTTTCAATTTTTTCGGACTTTTTACTAAAATATCTGCTATCGCTTCTCCCTTGTAAATTTTTTTATTAAGAAATAAAATATTTACTCCCATATTTTTTAAAATTTTAATAATTCCAACTCTGGTTGGATTTATATTTACATTTTTTAAAATAAGTTGAGAATTTTTTGAAAGTACTGTCAGTGCAATGAAAAATGCTCCTGAACTTATATCTGAGGGGATATTATAATTAATTGGTTTAATTTTTTTTACTTTTTTAATTTCAATTAGGTCAAAATTTTTATTCTTTTTAATCTTAATTGGTAATCTTAAATGTTTAAATAAAAGTTCAGTGTGATCTCTAGATTTTTTTGCTTTAATTATAGATTTTCCCTCTGCTTTGATTGCTCCCAGTATAACACTACTCTTACATTGCGCTGAGCCTTTATCTTCAAAAAATTTGATTGGCACTAATTTTTTTGATCCCTTGATGACTAAAGGTAAGTTAAAATTATTACGAAGTTGAAATGAAGCACCAAATTTACTCAAAGGTTTTGCTATTCTTTTAAAGTCTCTTTTTGATAAGCTTTTATCACCAATAATTTTTATTGGAAAAGGCGTATCAATTAAAATTCCTGAAATTAATCTTCCAAGTGTTCCAGAATTTTGCGCATTTATCACAAGGTTTTTTTTGTACTTATAACCTTGAATACCTACACCATAAATTTTGCAAATATTTTTATTTAAAATAACTTTTGCTCCTAATTTTTTAATTGCTTGAATAGTTGCTAAAACATCTTTTGATATTAACAAATTTTTGGCTTGTGAAATTCCATCAGCAAGAGAAGAAATGAGCACCCATCTAATACTGATACTTTTATCCCCAGGAATTGAAATTTTTTTATCAAAGCTTAAAATTTTATCTTTTAAAATAATTTTTTTTGGCATTGAGTTTTAATTAAATTTAAAACTATTACCAAAATATGCATTTTTAGCATCAATGTCTTTTACAAGATTTGAAGGTGTATCTTGCGCAATTATTTTACAATTACTTAAAATCATTGCAACATCAACACATGCTAATAAATCTCGGGCTTGGTGATCGCAGATTATTATACTGATTTGACTTTCTTGTTGTAAATTTACAATTATTTCTTGCAACATCTTTATTGTTAAAACATCTAAGGCTGCAAAACATTCATCTAATAAAAGTACTTTTGGATCACTTAGAAGTGATAAAGAAATGACTAATTTCTTTTTTTGTCCACCTGACAAAAACTTTGCTTTGATGTTTTTAACATTTTCAAGTTCAAATTTTGATAACAAATAGTTAATTTTCTCATCTCTTAAATTTTTGTCATCTATTACAACCTCACTAATTGCTTTTAAATTATCGTGAAGAGTTAAGTCACTAATAAACCCACCATATTGAGGTACGTACCCAACTTTAAACTTCTTAGTTCGTAAGTATATTGGGTATGTAGAAACATCTTCACCATTTATTTTGATTTTTCCATGCTTGGGATTTATTAGTCCTGTAATTAAATTAAAAATTGTCGATTTTCCTACACCATTTGGACCAAGCATTCCGAAAATTTGACCTTCATTAATTTTAAAACTTATATTATCTAAAATTATTCTATTTCCGTAGGCCAATGTTACGTTTTCAAATTCAATGATTGTTTTAATCTTTTTAAAAGATTTTATTCTAAATTTTTTTATCAAAGCCATTTTTTTAATTTAAAGATTTTATATTAACTTTTTTTTCTTCTTCATACATAAATATTTTAATATCTCTTGTCTTAATATTTACCTCAATTACATCTGCTTGAAGAGAACTTTTTTCATTATTTAAAGCTACATCTCTGGAAATTATCATTAAATTTTTATCCCACGAAAAATCCAGATGGTCACCTGTAATTTTATTCTCTAGATATTTAATTATTACATTTTCTGAAAAAATAGTATCGGAATTATTGATATTATACTTTCCAAAATCGGATGAAATTTCAATTAGTTTGTAATTTTTTAAATTTATGATTGAATTAACTGATTTTAAAAAAATAAAATTATTATCGTTTTGATCTATTCTTCCTTCACTTGCCTTTAAAAAATACTCATTACCCTTTGTGTCTTTTGCAGAATAACTTACATCTTCAATTATATTAGAACTCTCTATTTTTTCTTGATCTATTTCTGCATCTTTCTTTTCTACTAGTTCTATTTCTCTCTTTTTCTCAATTAGTTTTTTTTCATTAGAGGATTTAAAATAGAAGTAAATTAAAAGAGAAAAAAAAAAGATTGTAATTAGTGTCCCAAAAATTATTTTTTTTTTCATTAAGAAATATTTGATTGCAATATGTTATGAATATGAAGTACTCCAATTGTTTTGGATTTATTTTTTTTTTCGTATACACATAAAGAAGTGATTTTTTTTCTATTCATAAGAGACAAGGCTTTTGCTGCTAACTCATTTTTATTTATGCCAATGGGATTTTTTGTCATTATTTCTTTTACAAGAGTATTGTGAATATTCTGATTTTTTTGACCAAATCGTCTTAGTTCTCCATCAGTGATTATACCTTTTGTGTTGTTTTTTTTATCTCTGACTAATAAGAAGCCTAATTTTTTGGAAGTCAAAATTTTTAAGGCATATTTCATTTTTAAGTTCTCCTTAACAAAAGGAATTGCACTATCTCTAAGCATAATATCTTCAACAGTTTTTAATTGTGCGCCTAAACTTCCTGCTGGATGGATTTGTTTAAAATCTTTTTTATTAAATTTTCTCTGCTTCATCGTTGCTATGGCTAAAGCGTCACCTAATGCTAATTGAGAAGTTGTACTTGAAGTTGGTATAATACTTCCTGCTTCAATTGCTTTTGGTATTAAAAGCTTAATGTCAGCTGATTTATAAAGGACAGAACTTTTTTGTGATACTATACCAATGAGTAAAATTTTATTTCTATTAGCGAATTGAATTATATTTTTTAGCTCATTTGTTTCTCCAGAGTTACTAATTAAAATTAAAATATCTTTCCTCGAAATACTCCCTAGGTCTCCATGTGACGAGTCACTTGCAGATAAATAAAATGATGGGGTGCCAACTGATGAAAAAGTTGATGCAATCTTATTTGCAATTAATCCACTTTTTCCTACACCGCATAAAATTACTTTTGACTGACATTTTAGAATTTGTTGAACTGCTAAATTAAAAGAGTTACTGATACCTTTCTTTAATTTTACTAATGCTTTGATTTCAAGATCAATTACTTCTCTAGCAACTTTAATAAATTTTTTTTTTTTCATTTAGTGGGACCATATATCATCCTTAAATAATGCCAAATCAAGTTCTACTCTTGTTTTTAAAAACTTAAGACAATCTTTATATAAATCAATTCTTTTTTCTCTCTCTAAAATTTTATTTAATTCATTATGAATTTTATGAAGATAAATTACGTCATTAGCACAATATTTCATTTGAGCAGTTGTTAAATTACCCCCGAAATCTGAATTTTGAAATTGTTTACTAATATCTACATTTACAAATTCCTTTATCAATGTTTTTAGTGAGTGGTTATCTGCATAACTTCTTGCTAAACGACTCGCAATTTTTGTATCAAGGATATTATTTGTATCTGTTTTTAAGTAATACTTTATATGAGCCATGTCTGCTCTACCATAATGAAAGATTTTTGTGATTTTTTTATCTTCTAATATTTTTATTAAATTAGGAGCTTTATAACTTGATCTATCTAGTTGAATTATATGTGCATCAGAATTACCCGATGAAATTTGTACTAAACACAATGGGTCTCTTCTGACATTTAGACCCATAAACTCTCCATCAACAGCTATTACATTGCCTAAATCTAAATCATCTGGTAAATCATTTTTGTGGAGTTTGATATCAATATTCATTTTTTTTAAGTCTTATATATGAAAGGAAAAAATTGTCTAATTTTTGGTGGAAGCGGTCAAATTGGACGTCATCTAATAAGAAAGTTAACACAAAATGACTATAAGGTTATTGTGGTTACCAGAAACATCCACCAAAAAGGCCACATTATTAAAACTCAGGGTAATGCTGGTTATATTGACATTGTTGAGGCAAACATTTTTGAAGAAGATAAAATTAAAGGTCTATTTGAAAAGGCAGATGTTTGTATAAATTTAATTGGTATTTTATATGAAAAAAAAGGAAGTTCTTTTAAAAATATTCATACTTTATTCCCATCTCTCCTAGCAAAACTTTGTAAACAAAATAATTTGAAACATTTTATACATTTATCAGCATTAGGTGTTAGCGAGGCGATAGAATCTAAATATGCTAAAAGTAAGCTAAATGGTGAAAAAGAAATATTAAAAAACTTTCCTTTGTCTACTATTTTAAGACCATCAGTTGTTTACTCAGTAGATGATAATTTTACGACTAGCTTTATGACTCTTTTAAATAGGCTTCCAGTATTCCCACTTTATTATAATGGACAAACAAAATTCATGCCTATTCATTCCTCTGATTTAGTCAGTATTATTTATAATATCATCTCTAAAAATATTTATTCACAGATAATTGAGTGTGTAGGAACCGAAACATTAACACTAAAAGAAATAATTGAAAAATTACTTAGTCTAATAGATAAACGAAGAATTTTATTACCTGTCCCTTTGTTTTTTGGAAAATTATCAGCAAAATTTTTTCAATTATTTCCCAAACCATTACTTACAGAAGATCAGCTGAAGCTTTTAAAATATGATAATATTTTATCAGGTAAATATAAAACCAATTCAGACATTGGTTTACCAGCTAAATGTTTATTTGAAAAAGAAGTAGAAAAATATTGTTATATGTGGAGGGAAGGTGGACAATTTTCAAAAAAAATATTTCTTAATAAAAGTTAATGAGGCTTTTTAAGCTGATTTTATTTTTTTTTCTATAAATTCTGGCACTTCATCTTTATCGGTGACATCATCCTTTTTACCTTTGGGTTGATAAGCATAAAGTAAATGAAGTTTACAGTAAGAAAAGTCTTTTAATGATGTCCTTCCACAAAAATAAAACCCTTTTTCATTTGGATGACCAATTGGCCATTTACAAGAGTTTTCATCCAACTCCTCTAGTGTTTTAGGATTTTCTGGCTCAAAATCTTTTTCGATTATAAGGGATTTAAATTTACTTCTTCTTCCTTTTTTTAATTTTATATTTTTATTATCAATTGAGTTTTCAAAATTTTCATTAGAAGTTGCAGACCGAGTTTTTATTTTTGCTGAGAGGTTTAATCTATGAGCTTTGCCAATAACTGCGTTTCGGCTAATACCACCTATAATCTCTGCAATTTGACTTGCGGTATTGCCTTTACCCCATAATTCTTTAAGTTTTGCTACTTTTTCTTCTGTCCAACTCATAATAAGTCTATATTTAGTGTTTAAATATAACTTCTACACAATATACTGATATAAATTTAATTTAAACAAGTAATTATTCTGAGTTATCAACAAATATTACTTAACAAGTAAAATAAAAATATTCAATCCTAACTTGTATTAAATATTATTGTTTATAAAAAGTTTTAACTAATAAAAAATATATGAGTTATTTAGTAAAAAATTACAATAGAAAAAAAATTTCATTTGTAAAAGGTAAAGGATCTTATCTTTATACAACTAGTGGAGCCAAGTATCTAGATTTTGTACAAGGTATAGCAGTGAATTGTCTAGGTCACTCTCATCCAAAATTAGTTGAAACTATAAAAAAGCAATCAAAAAAACTTTGGCACGTTTCTAATGCTTTTCAAATTCCCGAAGGAGAAAAATTAGCAAAAAAATTATGTCAGAAGACTTTTGCGGACTATGTAATGTTTCAAAATAGTGGTGCAGAGGCAACAGAGGCTGCTATCAAAGTTGCTAGACGATATTTTTATTCAATAGGCAAACCAAACAAAACAAGAATTTTGTGTGTAAAAAACTCGTTTCATGGAAGAACTTTGGCTACAATTTTTGCAAGTGGATCGAAGAAAATGACAGAAGGATTTGGACATGTGGGTGGTTTTGATCATTTCATTTTTGGAGACCACAAATCTTTAAAAAAAAAGATAAACAAAAATACAGCTGCAATTATGATTGAACCTATAATGGGTGAGGGAGGTATTAAAGTTGTCCCAGATTGGTGTTTAAAAGAATTGAGAAAATTATGTAATAAAAAGAAAATATTACTTATTTTAGATGAGGTGCAATCTGGTATTTCAAGATCAGGTAATTTTTTTGCATTTGAAAAATCAAAATGTATCCCAGATATAGTACCAATTGCAAAAGGTATTGGGGGTGGGTTCCCAATCGGAGCAGTTTTGATGAATAGAAAAGTTGCTCTGGGAATGACTCCTGGAACTCATGGCTCTACTTTTGGTGGAAATCCATTAGCTATGGCAGTTGGAAATGCTGTAATGGATATAGTTTCAAGTAAGAAATTTTTAAATAACATTAACAAATTATCCAAATACTTTTTATCAAATTTAAACCTTCTTAAGAAAAAGTATCCCAAAATTATAAAAGATGTAAGAGGGAGAGGTTACTTAATAGGAATTCAACTTTACAAGGATCAAACAAAATTTATTCAAAAACTTATGGATAAAAAGTTATTAACAATTAGAGCTGCAGAAAATGTTATACGTATTTTACCTCCGTTAAATGTCAAAAAAAATGAGTTAGATCAAGCTCTCAAAATAATCGATAAAGTTTGTGCGAAACTAAAATGAAACACTTTATTAACCTAAAAGATATTCCAGCGAAGGATCTCAGAAGAATTTTGATTGATGCAAAAAAAAGAAAAAAAGAAAGAAAGAAACTTAACAATCTTGACCACGATAAAGGCATGCCTCTAAAAGGAAAATTATTGATACAAATGTTTGAAAAATCAAGTTTAAGAACTCGCTTGTCCTTTTTCTTGGCTATTTCCCAACTCTCTGGTCGGACTTTAACACTTAGACCAGATGAACTGCATTTATCAAAAGGAGGTGAAAGTATTGAAGATACCGCTAAAATATTGTCAAGTTTTGGTGATGCTTTCATGTTAAGAACTGATAATGATGAAAAGTTGGAGGAATTTAAAAAGCATTTAACAATTCCAATTATTAATGGATTGAGTCCGTCCTCTCACCCAACACAAATCTTGTCAGATGTATTCACTGTTGAGGAAATAAAAAAAAAACAAATATCAAAATTAAATATTACTTGGATTGGAGACTCAAATAATGTTCTAAATTCTTTGATTGCTGCTTCAATTAAATTTTCTTTTAAATTAAAAGTTGGTTGTCCGAAAAAATATCAACCTAACAAGAACATCATGAATTATATTAAAAAAAACAAAAATAAAATTACAATTTATAATGATCCAAAAAAAGCAGTTGAAGGAGCAGATGTAATTTTTTCAGATAAAGTAATATCAATGAATGATAAAGTTAACAAAAAAAAAAAATTAAGGGATTTTAAAAATTTTAAGATTAATAAAAATCTTCTAAAAAAATGTCCAAGAGCTATATTCTTGCATTGTCTTCCAAGAGGAAGCGAAGTTGATGAAAATGTTTTTAAAAGTAAACAATCAAAAGTTTGGCTACAGGCTTTAAATAGAGTTCACGTACAAAAATCGATACTACTTTATTGTCTTGGGAAATTAAGGTAAAGGGATTGGGTTGTCGGAATTTTGATTCAAATATAAAATAACTGAGGCTCTATCTTTCTCTTTTTTCAATCCAGCGAAAGCCATTTTAGTTCCCTTAATCCATTTTGCTGGTCTTATTAGGTAACCATTTAATTCTTCAAAGGTCCAATTTTTTCCATATTCAGTAAGTGCTTTAGAATATTTATAATCGGAGACAACACCAACTTGTCTATTAACTACATTGTAAAGTGCAGGTCCAATATTATTTTTCCCCCCTTTGACAATCGAGTGACATGCAGCACATTTTTTAAAAACTTTTTCTCCATGAGCAAGATCTGCCATGGCCATTAAAGCTGCAATATCAACTTTTTCTATTGATGTATCTGATTTAGTTTCTGTGTTGGCTGTTACTGCTTGTTCCACCTCAACGACATAACCTGGGGTTTTAGGTTTTTCCACATAAAAAATAGCATCGGAAAGTTTTCCAATACCAATAATAATTAGAGCAACTAATAAAACAGCAGCTATTATCTTGTTTAGTTCAAATGAATCCATTTAATTAAAATATTTTGAACATATAACACTATAAATTTAAAATTGCTCATATATTTTGATGTACAATTTTGCCTCTGTTTATATTGTGCTCATAGTAAAATAAATAATGAAAACTTTGGTAATAATTCCCTCTAGATTGTCTGCTCAGAGATTGCCGGGTAAACCCTTGATGAAAATTAATGGATTGTCAATCATTTCGCATGTTTTTAAAAAAGCAGAGGAAGCAAATATTGGAGAGGTAATAGTTGCAGCAGAGGACCAAGAGATAGTTGATGATGTTAAACAAAATGGTGGACAGGCAATTTTAACAAAAAATAAGCATAAAACAGGTACAGATAGGATTTATGAGGTGTTTCAAAAAATCAATTCTACAAATATTGATTTAGTAATGAATCTTCAAGGTGATGAACCTTTAATTGATATAGATGATATTAGATACTTGAATAAAAAGATGATTGAAAGTTCTTCAAAATTAGGAACGTTAGCCTCCAGAATTCTGGACAAAGCCCTATTAGAAAATCCAAATGTAGTTAAGGTTTTGACCAAAGAAAATTTAAATCAAACAAATTTTCCAGAGGCATTAAATTTTATGAGAAAAGTTACTGAAGAAAAAGAAAACATATATCATCATCTAGGTATATATTCATATAATAAAGATACTCTTGAGAAATTTGTTTCTTTAAATCAATCTAATAGTGAGATCAAAAATAAACTTGAGCAACTTAGGGCACTAGATAATAATATAAAAATTAATGTTGCTTTTGCGAAGTTTGCCCCTATAGGTGTAGACACAGAAGAGGATTTAGAAGCTATTAAAAAAATCATGGAAGACAAATCTTAATGAGTAAAATTTATTTTCAAGGTACATTCGGAGCCTATTCACATCTTGCTGCACTATCAATTTTCAAAGATGCTGAGATTATTCCATGTAAAACTTTTGATGAATGTTTTTTAAAAGCCTCAAAAGATGATAATTCAAAAATTATTATTCCAGAGTCTAATAGAATTACAGGAAATATTGGAATTGAATATTTAATCTTTAAATATAGACTTAATATCTATTCTGAATATTTTCAGAAAATAGAACATAACTTATTAGGTTTACCAGGTACGAAAATTTCAGACATAAAGGACGTTTATTCTCATGGACAAGCACTTTCTCAATGTTCTAAATTTATTAAATCAAATAGCTTAATTGAACATGTGAGAGCTGATACAGCTGGCTCTGCAGAAATGGTTTCAAAAACAAAAGATAAGACAAAAGCTGCAATAGCTTCATCCTTAAGCGCTAAAACATATGATTTAGAAATTATTAAAAAAAATATTGAAAATGAAAAAGGTAATCTAACAAGATTCTTAATTATGGGAAAAAATATATCTCAACCAGAATTTGGAAATAAAAAATATATTACGTCTTTTTTATTTAAGCTTAAAAGCAAACCTGCAGCTTTATATCAATCTTTAGGTGGTTTTGCTATTAATGGAGTGAATTTAACAAAACTGCAAAGTTATCCAGAAAAAAATACATTCGACTCTTTCTTTTTTTTGTGTGATCTTGATGGTCATATTGAGGATATAAAAGTTCAAAAATCCTTAGAGGAATTAGGATTACATTGCCAAGATTTTCACGTCTTAGGTGTTTTTGAGGCGGACAAAATAAGAGGAAAATAAAAATAATCTTTTCTTGTAGACTAGAAATTATACCTGCTATAATAGTTTTGGGGGCTAGGGCGTTTGCTTCATGGAACCGGTCAGGGAAGAAATTCAGCAGCCGAACTAAAAGTGGAACGGGTCTAGTCTCCTCACTTAATTATGAATAAAAATTCTAAAGTTTTAGCTCTGAAGTATAGGCCACAAAATTTTGATGATTTAATTGGTCAAGAAGTTGTTACACAAACTATTGTAAACTCAATTAAGGCAAACAAAATACCTAATGCGTATTTGTTTACCGGAATAAGGGGAGTTGGAAAAACCACAATAGCAAGAATTATTGCTAAAGCTCTTAATTGCACAAATGGTGTAGAAAACAAATGTAAAATTAAGTGTGATAATTGTGATGAGATCACCAATTCAAGTCACATAGATGTGCTTGAAATGGATGCAGCTAGTAAAACAGGAGTAGATGATGTTAGAGATTTAATTGAATTTTCAAGATATGGACCATCTTCAGCTAAATATAAAATTTTCATTATTGATGAGGTACATATGTTAAGCAAACAGGCATTTAACGCTTTGTTAAAAACTTTAGAAGAACCTCCACAATATGAGAATGGAGGGGGGTTAAAATTTATTTTTGCTACTACAGAAATTAAAAAAATTCCTATTACTGTGGTTTCCAGATGTCAGAGATTTGACTTATCAAGAGTTAAATCGGGTGAATTGTTTGAATTTATAAAAAAAATAAAAGATAAAGAGAAGGGAAAAATATCAGATGATGCTTTAAAACTAATTGTAAAAATTTCAGAGGGTTCTGTTAGAGACGCATTATCTTTACTCGATAGAGCTTTATTAAGTTTGGACAAAGATGAAGAACTAGATTTAAATTCCGCTCAAAAAATTTTTGGATATTTTGATAAATCACAATTAATCGATTTATTTGAATTAATCTTAAAGGGAGAAGAAAAAAAAGCCATAGAAATTTACAGAAAAATTTATGAGCAAGGGGTTGAACCGAAAGTATTTATAAATGACTTTTTAGAGCTGGTGTATTACTTTAAAAATATTAATTCATTAAATATGGAGAGTACGAATTTTACTTTGAATGATGAGGAGTTTTCAAAAATAAAGAAAATTGCTAACGAAGTTAGTGATGAAACATTAATATTATTTTGGCAGTTTACTTTAAAAACTCTTGGAGAGTTAGAAATTGTTAACAATCAAAGTCTATCAATTGAAATGTTTCTAATAAGATTAATGTATTTAAAATCCTCAACAATAAAAGAGCACTCGCCTTTGAGTGTGGATAAAATCGATCAATTAAAAAAGAAAGCTGATGAAGAAATCATAGTGAACGAAAAAAAAAATGAAACAATTAGTCAGGTTAAAAATATTTCACAAGAGCAAGAAGTAAAAATTGAAAATAATAAAGGAGTTAAAGCAGAGGAAAAGCTAGATATAAATTCATTCGACCAACTTTTAAAAATTTGTAATGAAAAAAAAGAGATTAAACTTAAGTATGAACTAGAAAAAAATGTAAATTTAGTTCATTTTGAAAACAATCGTATTGAAATATCTTTTAATGATAATCTAGATAAAAATTTTATTAAAGATTTATCTTTAAAACTCTTTGAATGGACTGGAGACAGATGGATTATCACATTAAGTAAATCAAAAGGTGAGTTATCAATAAAAGACAAGCAACAAAATAAAAAAATTAAAAATATCAATTCTGCCAAACAATCTAAATTATATAAAAATTTAATAGAAAAATTTCCTGATGCAGATTTAATCGATGTCAACCCAAAAGAAGAAAATGATTAGATGACAGATTTTACTAAAATATTAGATAAGGCTAAAGAACTTGAAGCAAAGATGAAAGAAAGTCAGGAAAATATAAAAAAGATTAGAGTAGAAGGTATATCAGGAGCCAATTCAGTAAAAGTTATTTTGGATGGAGAGGGCGTAATGCAAAAAATAGAAATCTCAGATGAAACATTAAAAGAAAATAAATCTGTTTTAGAGGATTTAATTGCCGCTGCTCACAATAATGCAAAATCAAAATTGAGAGAAAAAACTAACGAAGAAATTTCTAAAACAGCTGGAGGATTTGGAATTCCTGGCTTTAAATGGCCATTATAATAAATGCAAAATACAAGTGAAATTGACGTGCTAATAAAATTAATTTCAAAGTTGCCAGGTTTAGGACCAAAATCAGCTAAAAGAATTGTTTTAAAGTTAATAAATAATCGTGATGAGTTGGTAAAACCTTTAACCAAATCACTCGTAGATGTATACAAAAACATCTCTAGGTGTAAAATTTGTGGGATCTTAAAGGCTACTTCGATTGAGTGTAATTATGATCTTTGTAAAATTGAAAAAGAAAAATATGCAAGAATCTGTGTAGTCGAAAATATTTCTGACCAATGGAGCATAGAAAGTTCAAATATATATAAAGGTTATTTTCATGTTCTAGGAGGAACCATTTCCTCTATTGGACAAAACAAAGAGGATTTATTGATTAATTCTTTAGTAGAAAGGGTTAAGAAAAACAAAATTGAAGAAGTAATTTTAGCTACGAGTGCTACTGTAGAAGGCCAAACTACAGCTTTTTACGTCCAAAATAGTCTTAAAGAAACAAAAACTAAAGTTACAAGATTAGCACAAGGTTTACCTGTTGGTGGTGAAATAGAAACTCTTGATGATGGAACATTATTCTCTGCTTTCAAAAACAGATCTGAAATTAATTCAAGCTAGATTTTTTTTCTATTCTGTTTAAATGCAGAAGAGGCTCTGTATAACCTGATGGCTGATCTTTTCCTTTAAATATCAAGTCGCAAGCTGTTTTAAATGCTAAAGAATTTTCGAAATTATCTGACATCCTTACATAGTTCCTATCATTCTCATTTTGTTTATCTACAACTTTTGCCATGGCTTTCATGATTTCCATAACTTGAATTTTTGTTGTGATCCCGTGATGTATCCAATTAGTAATATGTTGTGAAGATATTCTTAAGGTGGCTCTATCTTCCATAAGTCCAATATTATTTATGTCAGGGACTTTTGAACAACCCACTCCTTGGTCAATCCACCTCACAACATAACCTAGTAGCGTTTGTGCTGAGTTAGTAATTTCCTTATTGATTTCATCAACTGACCAATTAGGTCTATCAGCCACAGGAATCGTCAATAGATCATCTAATTTAGATTGTTCTCTTTTCATAATCTTTTTTTGTTCATCAAAAATATTTATTTGATGGTAGTGTAGAGCATGTAATGATGCTGCAGTCGGGGAAGGAACCCAGGCACAATTTGCACCAGCTTTTAAATGACTGATTTTTTCATCTAACATTTCCTTCATTTTATCTGGCATTGCCCACATACCTTTACCTATTTGTGCCTTACCTGAAAAACCACATTTAAGACCAATATCAACATTATTATTTTCATAAGCAGAAATCCATTTGGATGATTTCATATCCCCCTTTTTAATCATTGGACCAGCTTCCATGGAGGTATGCATCTCATCACCAGTTCTATCTAAAAATCCAGTATTTATAAAAAAAACTCTATTTTTCAAAGTTCTTATACACTCCTTTAAATTTGCAGAAGTTCTTCTTTCTTCATCCATAATACCTATTTTGCAAGTGTATTTTGGTAAGCCAAGTAATTCCTCGACTTTCGAAAAAATTGAGTCGGTAAATGCTGTTTCATCTGGTCCATGCATTTTTGGTTTAACAATATAGATTGATCCAGTTCTTGAATTTTTCTTTTTCTTAAAATCGTGTAACGCAGCAGTGGTTGTTATAAAAGCATCCATTATTCCTTCTGGCACTTCGCTACCATCATTTAGAATTATTGATGAATTGGTCATTAAGTGACCAACATTTCTTATTAAAAGCAAACTTCTTCCGTGTAATTTAAGACCTTTTCCCTCTTTAGAAATGTAGCTTCTGTCAGGATTTAGTTTTCTCTCTAATTTTTTTCCATTTTTTTCAAATTGTACTTTTAGATCTCCCCTCATTAGACCTAGCCAGTTTCTGTAACATGCTACTTTGTCTTCAGCATCAACCGCCGCAACACTATCTTCATTGTCACAAATAGTCGAAACAGCAGACTCTGCTATTACATCACTTATTCCAGCTATATCATGAGCAGCACTGAAAGCTTTTGGATTAATTATAATTTCAAAATGTAAGTTATTATTTTTTATAATTATTGCTGATGGCTTATTTACATCACCTCTGTGACCTACAAATTTATTTTCATCTTTAAGTTTATACTCTTTATCTTCTTTTAAAATTATAAGATTTTTATCTTTTATTTTGAGTGCAGATATATTTTTCCAACTAGTCCCATCAATTGGAATATATTTATCAAAAAACTCTCTGACATATTTTATTACTTCTTGTCCTCTATTTGGGTCATATCTTTCACTCCCCCCTTCCTCTGACTCAATAATATTTGTACCATACAAACTATCATATAAACTTACCCATCTAGCATTAGCTGCGTTGAGAGTGTATCTAGCATTCATTATTGGAACGACTAGTTGAGGTCCAGCAATTTGAGTAATTTCATCATCTACATTTTTAGTCTCTATTTTAAAATCTGATCCCTCTTCCTTTAAATAACCGATTTCGCTTAAAAACTTTTTATATTGCTCAATTTCGATTTTATTTCCTTTATTTTTTATATGCCAATCATCTATTTTTTTTTGTAAATTTTCTCTAATTTGGATCAGTTCTTTATTTTTAGGTGCCAAATCATGTACAGCATTATCAAAACCCTCCCAAAATTTTTCAGAAGAAATATCTAAATCTTTTAGTAATTCCTTATTTACAAATGACAGCAATTCATCTGAAATTTTTAAATTGTTAACATTTTGATAATTTTTAGACATAAATAATTACTAAAACCCCCATAAAACTAAGTCAAATAATTAATAGCAGCATTGACATTTTGTTGTCAATTTCCATAGTTAATATTATAGAATATGAAAAATTATCTCAACTTTGAAAGTGATATAAAGAATTTAGAAGATGAATTAGATAAACTTAAAGATCCATATAATCAAAGTGGACTTTCAGAAGTAGATACACAAAAAATTTCTCAGATACAAAACGAGTTAGATGAAAAATTAAAAATGGTATATGCAAACTTAGATCCTTGGCAAACTACAATGGTAGCTAGACATGAGGATAGGCCGAAGTCAAAATTTTTTATAGATAATTTGTTTGAAGATTTCATCCCTTTATCAGGGGATCGTTTTTATGGCGAGGATCTTTCAGTGCTTTGTGGGTTTGCGAAGTTTAATGGTTTATCAGTTTTAGTTATCGGACAGGAAAAAGGAGAGGATTTAGATTCAAGAATCAAAAGAAATTTTGGCATGATGAGACCAGAAGGTTACAGAAAGACTATTCGACTAATGCAGCTGGCTGATAAATTTAATATACCAATCATATCATTTATTGATACTCCGGGCGCTTATCCTGGTGTTGGTGCAGAGGAAAGAGGCCAGGCAGAGGCCATCGCAAAATCAATAGAATGTTGTATGAAATTAAAAGTTCCAACGATTGCAATTGTTATTGGGGAAGGTGGCTCGGGAGGTGCAATCGCTCTTGCATCATCTAATAAAGTTTTAATGTTAGAAAATGCAATTTACTCAGTTATTTCTCCTGAGGGATGTGCAACAATTTTATGGCGAGATCCAAAAAAAATGCTAGATGCAGCTAAAGCAATGAAGCTTTCGGCTAAAGATTTACTAGAGCTTGAGATAATAGATGAAATTATACCAGAGCCATCTGGAGGTGCGCATAGAGACAAAGATTTGATACTAGAAAATGTTAGAAATGCTTTAAATAAAAATTTAGAAAATTTTAAACAAATGTCCCCAGAGGAAATATTTGATGGTAGAAAAAATAAATTTTTAAAAATAGGTAGAGGTAAAGGATTTATGAGTAATTTAAATGAATTAAGTTCGCTAAATTTAGAAAAAAGTAATTTTAATCACTTTTTAAAATCCAAAAAAATATTTGTTGTAGGTGCTGGACTTGCAATTTTTGTTATAGGATTAATGCTTTACTTTTTATAAAGCTCCACAACAATGTTTAAATTTTTTTCCTGTAGCCTCACATTTTTCATTTCTTGAAATTTTTCTGTCATTATTTAAGGCCAATAAGCATTTTGGGTTATCAGATTTTATTTTAGTTTCTTGTAAATTTTTTGTTTGTGATTGAACCAAGGTAAGATTCATTAATATTGTTGTTAAATCAAGTTTCAATTTATTTAACAAACTTTCAAATAAGTGAAATGCTTCTTTT
Organism: uncultured Pelagibacteraceae bacterium; assembly: GCA_902615425.1. Taxonomy (GTDB): domain Bacteria; phylum Pseudomonadota; class Alphaproteobacteria; order Pelagibacterales; family Pelagibacteraceae; genus Pelagibacter. The sequence goes on along the minus strand of CACMPD010000001.1, from coordinate 13,077 downwards.
TTATATTCCACTAAAGGATCTCTTTGACCGTAAGATCTTAACCCGATAACTTGTCTAAGTTGTTCTAAATACTGAATGTGGGATTTCCAATTTATATCAATAGTTTGTAAAAAAATTCTTTTTTCTATATCTTGAGATTGATTTTTACCTAACAATTTTATTCTTTCCTCCCTTGAGTCTTGAAATTTCTTATTTAATGAATCTCTTAAGTCTTTATCACTACAATTTGCAAGTTCCTCTAGATATGAATATATAAAATTTTTTCCTAGAATTGATTTAAGTTTATTTTCAAAATCAGTGCTTTTAGGATTGGACTTTTTCTTTATTTTAAGTCTTATAAGGTCATCAATTATTTCGTTTAAGAAACTATTAGAATAATCAAAAATGGTGTCACTATTCATGGCATCTTCTCTTTGACTGAAGATTACATTTCTTTGGTCATTTAAAACGTTATCGAATTTAATTAATGTTTTTCTTATGTCAAAATTTCTAGCCTCTACCTTTTGCTGAGCTCTCTCTAAAGCTTTATTTATCCAAGGATGATCAATACTTTCTCCATCTTTAAGACCAAGTTTTTGTAATATATTATTCATTGAGTCTGATCCAAAAATTCTCATTAAATCATCTTCAAGACTTACATAAAAGATTGAATTTCCCTCATCACCTTGACGTCCCGACCTACCTCTTGCTTGATTGTCAACTCTTCGAGACTCCATTCTTTCGGTTCCAATTACAAACAATCCACCAAGTGATTTAATTTTTTCTTTATTCAACTTTAATTCTTCATCTGGAATTGAGCCTTTCTTTCCACCAAGCTGAATGTCTACTCCTCTACCAGAAATACTGGTAGTTATAATTATAGAATTTTCTTTACCAGCGTTTGCGATTATTTCAGCTTCATTTTCATGATTTTTAGCATTAAGTACTTCATGTTTAATACTCTCTTTGTTTAATAGATTTGAATATATTTCAGATTTATTAATACTAGAGGTAAAAACCAATAAAGGCTGACCTTTTTGATGGCACTCTTTTATCTTTCTAATGATAGCATCATTTTTTTCAGTCTCTGTTCTAAATATTTGGTCATTAAAATCATTTCTTATCATTTTTTTATTAGTTGGAATAACCACTACAGGAAGATTATATATTTCGTAAAATTCTTGAGATTCTGTTACTGCAGTTCCAGTACAACCAGAAATCTTATCATATAATTTAAAATAATTTTGATAAGTAATTGAAGCTAGAGTTTGATTTTCAACTTTTATGGGAATTCTCTCTTTTGCTTCCAAGGCTTGATGAAGTCCATCACCAAATCTTCTTCCTTCAAGAATTCTACCAGTTAATTCATCTATAATTTTCAACTCATCATTTTGAATGATGTAATCTTTGCCTTTTTGAAATAAATGATTTGCTCTCAAAGCTTGATTAACATGATGGACCAAGTTCAAATTTTCAGGATCGTAAAAGTTATTATTTTTTAAAATCCCTGCATTTGAAAATATATTTTCAATATTATTTATTCCCTCATTAGTTAAAAGTACATTTTTGTCTTTTTCATCAATTTCGTAATCTTTTTCTTTCAAAAATTTGATTAATTTATCAATTGCTAAATATTGTGTTGTTCTATCCTCTGCTGCTCCAGAAATAATTAGTGGTGTTCTGGCCTCATCAATTAAACAGGAGTCTATTTCATCAACAATAGCAAAAAAGTGTTCCCGTTGTACCATTTCGTTTTTTGAAAATTTCATATTATCTCTTAAATAATCGAAACCTAATTCACTATTAGTTGCATAAGTAATGTCACAATTATAATTTTGCTTCCTTTGAGAGTCGTCTTGACCATTATTTATGTAACCAGATGTTAATCCTAAAAAGTTATAAATCTCACCCATTTCTTGAGAGTCTCTTTTAGCAAGGTAATCATTTACAGTTACGATATGAACCCCTTTTTCATGAAGAGCATTAAGATATGCAGCAAGAGTAATAGTAAGCGTTTTTCCTTCACCAGTTTTCATTTCAGCAATTTTAGACTCTTGTAGGACTATTCCGCCTACTAATTGTACATCGAAATGTCTTTCTCCTCTTTTTCTTCTTGAGGCCTCCCTGACTAATGCAAAAGCTTCAGGCAATATCTGTTCAATTTTTTCTCCTTTTTTAATTTTTTCTTTAAATTCGATAGTTTTTTTTGGAAAGTCCTCATCTTTTAAATTTTTGATTTCTTCTTCTAACGAATTAATTTTGTTTACAATTTTAGCAATTCTATCAAGTTCTCTTTGATTATTGGATTTAATTAGTTTTGAGAAAAAGTTAAGTGGATTTAGCATCAGTTTTTGATTTATTATTTACTTATAACCATTTATATAATCATTAAATAATTATTTTAAATAGAATGGGTATTAATTTAACAAATTTTCTATCATCTAAATCAAAAAGCAAGAGATTAAACGAATTTCAAGATCTTGATCATATTGATGGTCTAGCGATTTCTACGATTAGTGCTGACTTATATAATAGTTCTCGAGATGATTTAGTCATGTTCTATTTTAGAGATGGAGTTAACTATGCTTCTGTTTATACCCAATCTAAAATTATTTCTGAAAATATAAAGTGGAATTTAAATCAAAAAGCTAAAAAAATTTTTTCATTAATAGTGAACACAAGAAATGCTAATTGTTTCACTGGAAAACAAGGTTATAAAAGTCTCGAAAAAATTGCAGAAATTATCTCTCAAAAATTAACACAAAAACAGAAAGAGGACGAGGATCAACCAAAAAAAATTAATTCAAAGGAAATAATTTTTGGATGTACGGGAACTATTGGTGAGATTTTTCCTGAGGAAAAAATAATCAATAAAATTCCTGAACTGATTGAGAAAATAAAATATACACAAAATAAGTATATCTGGATGAAGTCCGCATTAGGGATAATGACTACCGACACTCAACCAAAAATGGCGATGGAAGAATGTTCAATTGGTGGAAGTGATATAAAGATATTTGGGGTTGCAAAAGGCTCAGGCATGATACAACCTGATATGGCTACAACCTTAGCATATATTTTTACTGATGCAGATTTACCAAATGATATACTTAAAAAACTTTTAAAGAAAAATATTTCTAATACTTTTAACGCTATCAGCTGTGATAGTGATACTAGCACTAATGATATGGTTTCAATTTTTTCAACAGGTAAATCAAAACATCCTAAAATTAAAAATGCTAATGATGAAAAAATTAAAAACTTTGATTTAGCTTTAAATAAGGTTTTATTAAATTTAGCTAAAAGAGTTGTAGCTGATGGCGAAGGTGCCTCAAAATTTATAACTGTTAATATTCAAGGGTGCAAAAATGAAGATGATGCAAAAAAAATAGCTTTCTCAATTGCAAATTCACCTTTAGTAAAAACAGCTATCTCAGGCGAAGATGCCAACTGGGGAAGAGTGGTAATGGCAATAGGGAAAGCAGGTGTACAAATTAAACATGAAAAATTGTCTATTAAATTTGGTGAGATAAGTGTTGTTTCTAATGGAAAGCTGAATTCTAATTATAATGAGGATGAAGTATCGGAATATATGAAAAGTGATAGCATTGATATTAATGTTGATATCTCCTGCGGTTCCAAAAGTTTTAAAGTTTACACGATGGATTTGACAAAAAAATACATTGAGATTAATGGAGATTATCGAAGTTAGATTTGTTCTATTGAAATTTATGGAACTATTACTAAATAATTATCATGATCAAATATAAGTTGATTTGCAAAAATTGTGATTTTTCATTTGATAGCTGGTTTGCTTCATCTAAAGAATATGAAAAACTCAAAAGTAAAAATTTTTTAAATTGTCATAAATGTAATTCTCAAAAAGTTGAAAAAACTTTAATGGCTCCTCAATTAATAAATAGAAATAGTATCGATAATATTGAAAAAAAAAACACGAAATTAAATGAGATAAAAAACAAGATTAAAGAGTATCAAAAATTTATCAAAAGTAATTTTGATTATGTGGGTGAAAATTTTGCTTACGAAGCAAGATCATTACACTATAACAAAAAAAGTAAGAAAAAAGGTATTTATGGCACAGCTACAAAAAATGAAATTCAAGAACTTAAAGAAGAAGGAGTTGAAGCTGAAATGATACCATGGATTGAAGATAAGAGTAATTAAACTTTATTAAATTTTCCAATATAATTAATGGATTTATCTGAGCTTATCGACCATTTGTCGGTAATAATATTAAACTTCATTCCGTCTAGATTTTGTAATTGAAGATTATATTTTTTAGAAATTTTAATTAAGTCATTTGGATTTATAAATTTATCCCATTCGTGAGTCCCAATCGGTAGCCATCTTAAAATATACTCTGCACCAATTATTGCAAATAGATAAGATTTTAAAGTTTTGTTTATTGTTGCAACAAACATTATACCTTCTTTTTTTAATAGTGATGAACATGATTTTAAAAAAATATCAACGTCTTCAACATGTTCAATAATTTCCATATTCAAAATTACATCAAATTTTCTATCTATTTTTAAATTTTCTGGTGAGGCAGTTAGATAATTAATTTTTAAATTATTCTTTTTTGCATGAAGTTTTGCAACTTGTATATTTTTTTCTGATGCATCTATGCCAGTTACTTCAGCTCCTAATCTGCTCATAGGTTCTGATAGTAAGCCACCACCGCACCCAATATCTAATAATCTTATTTTTTGTAATGGCTTATCTGAATTTTCAAGTTTAAAACTATTAATTATTTTTTCCTTTATATATGAAATTCTAATAGGATTAAATTTATGTAATGGTTTAAATTTACCAGTAGGATCCCACCATTCTTCTGCAATTCTAGAAAATTTTTCTATTTCTTTTTTATTTATTGTGCTAGTTTTCATTACAAGATTAACAATATATTGAAGATGTATTTAATCAATAAATTTTAATTTAAAAAATTTATCATGAAAATTGTAGTATTAAAATTTGGTGGAACATCAGTTGGTACAATTGAAAAAATTAAGAAAGTTACTGATATTATCATTGAACATAAAAAGAAAAAAAACAAAGTAATAGTTGTTTCTTCAGCTATGAGTGGTGTGACAAATGATTTGATCAAAAAATCAAAACAGATTAGTAACAATTTCATTGATTCCGAATATGATGTTTTAGTATCATCAGGTGAGCAGGTCGCATGCTCCTTAATAGCCGGAAGATTAAACCACAAAGGTTTCAAATCAAGATCTTGGCTAGGTTGGCAAATACCGATTTTCACTAATGGTCCTTACACAAACTCAAGAATTCAACAAGTGAATAAACATAAACTATTAAGATTTCTTAAAGAAGGAGGGACTCCTATTATTACTGGCTTTCAAGGGGTAAATATGAACGAGAGAGTAACTACGATAGGTAGAGGAGGTTCAGATGCAAGTGCAATTATGATAGCAAAATCCTTTAAAGCACAAAGATGTATTATTTATACAGATGTAGAAGGTGTATACACCACAGATCCAAATAAATTAAAAAAAGCAAAAAAAATTAAAGTAATTTCTTATGAGGAAATGTTAGAAATGGCATCTTTGGGCGCTAAAGTTATGCAGCCTGTTTCAATTCAAGATGCAAGATTAAATAGAATTAATATTGAAGTAAAATCTTCATTTATAAAAAAATCTGGAACACTAATTACAAAAAGAACAAATTTAAATAATAATAGAATTATTACAGGAATTTCTTCAACACATAATGATGCAAAAGTTACTTTAGTTGGTGTAAAAGATAGACCAGGTGTGGCAGCATCAATTTTTAAACCACTATCAATCAATTCTATAAATGTTGATATGGTAGTACAAAATATTTCACCGAATGGAAAAGAAACTGATTTAACTTTTACGATTAAAGCCGAAGACCTCAACAAAACAAAAAAGATTATCCAAGATAACAAAAATATAAAATTTAGAAAAGTGTTATTCCAAAAAGGAGTTTCTAAAATATCAATAATTGGTGTCGGAATGATAACAACTCCTGGTGTTACTTTTAGAATGTTTCAAGCTCTTGCAAATAAAAAAATTAATATCCAAGTTATATCAACATCTGAAATTAAAATTTCTGTTTTGATTAATAAAAAAGATGCTAAAAAAGCCTTAGCTACATTGCATAAAGAATTTAAACTACAAGAATAAAAAAATGAGCCTCAGACCTTTTAGGGATATTAAAAGACGAAAAACCAAAACTATCAATGTTGGTGATGTTAAAGTTGGAGGTGAAAATCCTATAACTGTACAATCAATGACCAATACCTTAACATCAGATGTTAAGAGTACAATTAAACAAATTCAAGAAATACAATCTGAAGGAGCTGACATTGTTAGAGTTTCTTGTCCTGATGAGTCATCATCTAAAGCACTTAAAGAAATTACAAAACACGTTGATATTCCTATAGTTGCAGATATACATTTCCATTATAAGAGAGCAATTGAAGCTGCAGAAAATGGAGCGAGTTGTTTAAGAATAAATCCAGGAAATATTGGAGATAAAAAAAAAATTGTTGAAGTAATTAAATCTGCTAAAAATAATAATTGTTCAATCAGAGTAGGAGTCAATGCTGGTTCATTAGAGAAAGATATACTGGAAAAATTTAAAGAACCTTGTCCGGAAGCATTGGTAGAAAGTGCAATAAGAAATATTGAAATTTTAGAGGATATGGATTTTTCAAATTTAAAAGTAAGCGTAAAATCTTCTGACGTCTTTTTATCCGTAGAGGCTTATCGTCAACTTTCAAAGAAAATAGATTATCCACTTCACTTGGGAATCACTGAAGCTGGTAGTTTTATATCAGGGAGTATTAAATCCTCAATTGGGCTAGGAATTCTCCTTAAAGAGGGAATTGGAGATACAATAAGAGTGTCTCTTTCTGATGATCCAGTAAAGGAGGTGGCGATTGGAAATGAGATACTTAAATCATTGAATCTTAGAAATAGAGGAGTAAAGATTATTTCCTGTCCATCCTGTGCAAGACAAGGTTTTCAAGTAATTGATACTGTAAAGATCTTAGAGGAAAAATTATCACATATTAAGACACCAATCACTCTCTCAATTATCGGATGTGTTGTTAATGGTCCTGGGGAGGCTGCGATGACAGATGTAGGAATTACAGGTGGGCAAAAAGGAAGTAATATGCTTTACCTCTCTGGTGTTCAAAGTGAAAAAGTTATGACAGATGAAATGATAACGAGAGTGATTCATGAAGTTGAAAAGAAAGCTTCCGAATTAGAGAACGATTCAAAATGATACCAGAAAAAACTATCGAGGAATTAATTACTCGACATTCATCTCTAGAAAAAGATTTAGCATCAGGAAAGGTAGACAAGAAGTTGTTTGCAGAAAAATCAAAAGAATATTCTGATTTGAATGAAATTGTTTATAGCGCAAAGAAATATGCTTCATTTAAAAATGATAAAATTGAACTAGAAAAAATTCTAAATGATAAAAATTCTGATGAGGAGTTAATGAAAATGGCTCATACTGAATTAAGTGAGTTAAACTCACAATTTGAGAAAAATGAAAAAAAATTAAAATTATTTTTACTACCAAAAGACGAGGCTGACAAAAAAAATGCCATTATAGAGATAAGAGCTGGAACTGGCGGTCTGGAGGCAAGTTTATTTGCAGGAGATTTATTTAAAATGTATGAAAAAGTTTGTAGTAAAAAAAAATGGTCTCTAGAATTAATATCTATTTCCAGAAGTGATGCGGGCGGATTAAAAGAAGTTATAGCCTCTATTAAGGGTAACAATATCTATTCTACTTTAAAATATGAAAGCGGTGTTCATAGAGTTCAAAGAGTTCCAGATACAGAAACTCAAGGTAGAGTTCACACTTCAGCTGCGACCGTTGCTGTATTACCTGAGGCAGAGGAGGTTGATTTAAAAATAAATGAGACAGATTTAAGAATTGATGTTTTCAGAGCTGGTGGTCCTGGTGGTCAATCTGTTAATACAACTGATAGTGCAGTAAGAATAACTCATATACCGTCTGGCTTAAGTGTTTCACAGCAAGATGAAAAATCTCAACATAAAAATAAGGCAAAGGGAATGAAAATATTGAGAGCAAGATTATATGAGTTAGAGAGAACCAGAATAGACCAAGAAAGATCAGCGGATCGAAAAAGTAAGATTGGCACCGGAGATAGATCTGAAAGAATTAGAACTTATAATTTTCCACAAGGAAGAGTCACAGATCATAGAATCAATCTAACTTTACATAAGTTAGAAGAATTTTTGGAAGGAGAAGCATTTGATGAAATAATTGAGTCTTTATCCTTAAAAGCACAAGAGGAAAGTTTGAGCAAACTTTAAATGATGGATATACACAGCGCATTAAAAAAAGGACAATCAATTTTAATAGATAATAATATCATTTCAGCAAAACTAGATAGTGAAATTTTAATGTCTCAAGCAATTAGAAAGAATAAAGAATTTATAATTTTAAATTTAAACAAACAAATAAAAAAAAGGGATCTTGACTACTTTGACAATTTAATTCAAGAAAGAGCCAAAAGTAAGCCGATAGCGCAAATCATAAAAAAAAAAGATTTTTGGAAATATGAATTTATCGTAAACAATAATGTATTAATACCAAGACCAGATACAGAAATTTTGATTGAACAAGCTCTTAAAATAGTAAAAAATAAAAATAGGCTGCAAATATTAGATATTGGAACTGGATCTGGTTGCATTTTAATGTCAATTTTGAAAGAAAAGAAAAATTTTGTTGGAACTGGCATTGATATAAGCAATAAATCATTGCAAATAAGTAAGGTTAATGGTCAAAAATTGAGACTAAATAACAGATTTAGATTATTTAAATCAAATATTGACAATTTTAATATAGGCAAATATGATTTAATTATATCTAATCCTCCTTACATTAAAAAAATTAATTTAAAATGTTTGGAAAAAGATATTGGTTTTGAGCCTAAACAAGCATTAGACGGCGGATTAGATGGTTTATCAGAAATCAGGAAAGTTATAAATAAATCGTCTGAACTGATAAAAAGAAGTGGTCATTTCATAATTGAAATAGGTTTTGATCAAAAAATTAAAGTAAAGAAAATATTACGTGATAAGGGGTTTTATATTAAAAAAACTATTAAAGATCTATCAAATCATGATCGCTGCATAGTAAGTATTAAAACTTAATAAGATGGTTACATTTAGAAATAATAATGGTCGAAGAAACAATTTTCGAAGAAATGACAGAAATTTTAAGGCTAATGGTGACAGAAATAAATTTAACAATAATTTTTCAACTTCTGAAAATTTTCAAAGAAAATCTCCAGGGAGAAATAATCACAATGCGCCTAAATTAATTGAGAAATATAATAATTTAGCTAGAGAAGCCTTATCAACTGGGGACAAAATTTTATCAGAAAATTACTTTCAACATGCAGATCATTTTACGAGAATATTAAATGAGAGAGAGATACAAAGAAAAATGAGTTTTAAAAATAAGGATTTAGACGAAACCACTGACACAAATGAAAATAGAGAAAATAAAGAAAACTCTATGTCAAATGACAAAGATGTTGCTGAAGATAAACATTCAGAAATTAATTAAGACCAATTATTTTTTCGGACTTTAATACATCCAATTTTATTCTTTTTGTTTCAAAAATCTTTCTTTCATTTCCTTTTAAAACTTTTCCTGATGGAAGCTTTAATGTTTGGGAATTTATTTTTTTCCCATTGACTATCACCTCATAATGTAAGTGTGGTCCAGTTGATTTCCCAGTAGACCCAACATAGCCTATAGTCTGTCCTTGTTTTACCCTCGTTCCTTTTCTGATGCCTTTAGCAAATTTTGACATATGTGCATAAACAGTTTGATAAGTAGAATTATGTTTTATGACAACACAATTGCCACCACCTCCACACCATCCTGCTTTTTTTATCACTCCATTACCAGATGCCATAATAGGCGTTCCCATTGGTGCAGCAAAGTCTGTCCCTCTGTGCATTTTGTTAAAACCATCAATTGGATGTTTTCTCATTCCAAAAGGTGAAGATAGTCTCGCACCATTTATTGGTGTTTTCATCAATGCCTTTTGAACACTTTTTCCGCTTTTATCATAATGTCCCTCACTGCTTTTTGAGTCAAAGTAATATAAAGAATTATCTTCACCACTTAGTTTTAGATTTGCATAGAGAATATTACCTGTTTCAATTATATTTTTTTTATCATCTAAAAAAACTTCATACATAATTTGGAAACTATCTCGTTTCCTAATATCTCTTTGAAAATCCACTTGAAAGCCATAAATTCTAGCAAACTCAACTATGATTCCTGCTGGGATTTTTTGGTTTGAAGCTGATCTATAAAGACTTTCTAATATAATACTTTCATTATAAACTATACTTTTATTCAGTTTAGTCACTAAAATCCGCTGATCAAATTTATCCGTCTCTTTCTTTCTTGTAAGATAAATCTTTTCTGTATTTGATACTTGAAATACAAATTCTTTAATTAGAGAGCTTGTTTGATCTATTGTAAAACTAAACTTTTGATTAATATTTAGTTTATTTAAATTTATTTTTTTACCCAACTCTTTTTTAATTTGTTCTATTTCAGACTTTTCTACTAAGTATTCCTCTAAAATTTTATCGAATGTTTCACCTACATTAATCTCATGCTCAATTTTTTTAAATCTTGGTTCTAAGTTGTCCAATATTTGGTTGAATGATTTTTTGAAGTAGACGTTATCTAATAAATTTGAGTAGTTATTAAAGATTTCTTTTCCTCTGGTTACTTAGATGTTTCAGTTCTCCAGGTTTTCTCTTTAAACTTATGTATTCAATTTAAAGTACCACATAAAGTGGTGGGTTTCCCCATTCGGAAATTTTCGGATCAAAACTTACATACAGCTCCCCGAAACTTATCGCAGTATATCACGTCCTTCTTCGGCTTTCAGTGCCAAGGCATCCGCCACACGCCCTTAAACGCTTGATTTATGCACAGAAAAAAATTCTGTGTTGAATCAAATTTTTTGAACATTAGCTAATAACATTACTAATGTTCGGATATAGATATTGATATTAATTATTTTTATTTACAATGTTTTATAACTAAGTGTTTGGTGGAGGATAGCGGGATCGAACCGCTGACCTCCTGAATGCAAATCAGGCGCTCTCCCAGCTGAGCTAATCCCCCTTAATCTTAAATTGGTGGGCCGAGAAAGACTCGAACTTTCGACCCCACCCTTATCAAGGGTGTGCTCTAACCAACTGAGCTACCGGCCCCCATGCAAGAGAAACACTAATTAAGAAGAGAAATGAGGACGGTCAACATTAGCCTATGTATATTATTTAGAATAAAATTTTACTTTTATTCATCCTTAGAAAGGAGGTAATCCAGCCGCAGGTTCCCCTACGGCTACCTTGTTACGACTTCACCCCAGTCGCTGACTATACCGTGGTCAAGGGTTTAATGCCTTGCCTTAAGGTAGAACCAACTCCCATGGTGTGACGGGCGGTGTGTACAAGACCCGGGAACGCATTCACCGTGGCACGCTGATCCACGATTACTAGTAATTCCAGCTTCATGCACTCGAGTTGCAGAGTGCAATCCGAACTGAGGTATCTTTTAAGGATTTGCTTAACATCGCTGTTTTGCTTCCTGTTGTAAATACCATTGTAGCACGTGTGTAGCCCAACACGTAAGGGCCATGAGGACTTGACGTCATCCCCACCTTCCTCCAGCTTATCACTGGCAGTTCTTTCAGAGTGCCCAACTTAATGATGGCAACTAAAAGTGAGGGTTGCGCTCGTTGCGGGACTTAACCCAACATCTCACGACACGAGCTGACGACAGCCATGCAGCACCTGTGTTTCGTCCGGCCGAACCGAAAACTTTAATCTCTTAAAGTCGCGACGAACATGTCAAGTGTTGGTAAGGTTCTGCGCGTATCTTCGAATTAAACCACATGCTCCACTACTTGTGCGGGTCCCCGTCAATTCATTTGAGTTTTAACCTTGCGGTCGTACTCCCCAGGCGGTGTGTTTATCGCTTTCGCTGCGACACTGAAAATAAATTTCCAACGTCTAACACACATCGTTTACGGCATGGACTACGAGGGTATCTAATCCTCTTCGCTACCCATGCTTTCGTTCCTCAGTGTCAGTAATGATCCAGAAAGCTGCCTTCGCAATTGGTATTCTTTCTAATATCTACGAATTTCACCTCTACACTAGAAATTCTGCTTTCCTCTATCAAACTCTAGCTGAAAAGTTTTGATGGCAGTTCCAGAGTTAAGCTCTGGGATTTCACCACCAACTTTTTCAACCACCTACGAACTCTTTAAGCCCAGTAATTCCGAACTACGCTAGGTCCCTTCGTATTACCGCGGCTGCTGGCACGAAGTTAGCCGGACCTTCTTATTCGGGTACAGTCATTTTCTTCCCCGACGAAAGAGCTTTACAACCCAAGGGCCTTCTTCACTCACGCGGCATCGCTGCATCAGAGTTTCCTCCATTGTGCAAGATTCCCCACTGCTGCCTCCCGTAGGAGTTTGGGCCGTGTCTCAGTCCCAATGTGGCTGATCATCCTCTCAAATCAGCTATTGATCACAGTCTTGGTAGGCTATTACCCCACCAACAAACTAATCAAGTGCGGGCTCATCCAATGGTGCATAAAGCTTTCTCTGTAAAGACTTATCCAGTATTAGCACAAGTTTCCTCGTGTTATTCCAGGCCAAAGGGTAGATACCCACATGTTACTCACCCGTCTGCCACTAAGTATTGCTACTTCGTTCGACTTGCATGTGTTAGGCGTGCCGCCAGCGTACGTTCTGAGCCATGATCAAACTCTCAAGTTTAAAAACGGCGCACACTAGCTTCTATATAAATTCTAAGAATAAAATTTATATAATGTTGAAGTGTGTACGACAAATTTTGGTAACCTTAACCGTCCACACTTCTCTTCTTAAATTTTTACATTTTAAATAGCTAATTGAGCAAAAAAGGCTCAATAATCCTCAGTTTTTTATTGTTTTACAATAATTTTTATTGAGAAGTTTGATGCTTATAGGCTAAAATT